>JALYVZ010000034.1 GCA_030852965.1 Actinomycetota bacterium
CCCGGCCGGCCGGTGCGCCGGAGCAGCCCCTTGCCGACGCGGAGCAGCCCGACAGCTCGCAGAGCAGCGCTGCACCGCAGAGCGGTACACCGACCACCGAAGCCGGTCCGCCGTCGGCGGCCGCCGACGGCGGCGAGCCCGTGGAGCAGCGCCGCGACGGTGGTGACCAGGAGTCCGGTGAGCAGACTTTCGGCGAGCCCCGCTCGGGCGGCCGTGGCAACCGGGATGGGGGCAACCGGGATGGGGGCAACCGGGATGGCGGTAACCGCGACCGTGACCGCCAGCCGAACCGAGGCAACGACGCGGGCAACAAGCGAAACGACGGTCGCGGCGACGGCGGCAACAACCGCAACGACCGCAACAACAGCCGGGATGATGACGACGACGACGATGACGGCACCGGCCGTGGTCGGCGTGGCCGGCGCTTCCGTGACCGCAACCGGCGTGGTCGGGAGCGCCGCGACGGCCGCGAAGGTGGCGGCCAGGGCGCTGGCCCCGGAAACGCCGACACCGAGGTGCGCGACGACGACGTGCTGCTTCCGGTGGCCGGCATCCTTGACGTGTTGGACAACTACGCGTTCGTACGTACCTCGGGTTATCTGTCCGGGCCGAACGATGTGTACGTCTCGCTGTCGATGGTGCGCCGCTACGGCTTGCGCCGGGGTGACAACGTCACCGGTGCCGTGCGCCAGCCGCGCGAGGGCGAGCAGCAGCGGGCGAAGTTCAACCCGCTGGTGCGGGTCGACTCGATCAACGGGCTGGACCCGGAACAGTCCAAGGACCGCCCCGAGTTCACCAAGCTCACCCCGCTCTACCCGAACGAGCGGATGCGCCTGGAGACCGAGCCGCACAAGCTGACCACCCGGGTCATCGACCTGGTGATGCCGATCGGCAAGGGCCAGCGCGCGCTCATCGTCTCGCCGCCGAAGGCCGGCAAGACCATGGTGCTGCAGGCCATCGCCAACGCGATCACCATTAACAACCCGGAATGTCACCTCATGGTGGTGCTTGTCGACGAGCGCCCTGAGGAGGTCACCGACATGCAGCGGTCGGTGAAGGGTGAGGTCATCGCCTCCACCTTCGACCGCCCGCCCGCGGACCACACCACGGTCGCGGAGCTGTCCATCGAGCGGGCCAAGCGCCTGGTCGAGATGGGCCACGACGTGGTCGTGCTGCTGGACTCGATCACCCGGCTGGGCCGGGCGTACAACCTGGCCGCTCCGGCGTCGGGAAGGATCCTGTCCGGTGGTGTGGACTCCACCGCGCTCTACCCGCCCAAGCGGTTCCTGGGCGCGGCGCGCAACATCGAGGACGGCGGCTCGCTGACCATCTTCGCCACCGCGCTGGTGGAGACCGGCTCCACGATGGACACGGTGATCTTCGAGGAGTTCAAGGGCACCGGCAACGCCGAGCTCAAGCTGGACCGCAAGCTGGCCGACAAACGGGTCTTCCCGGCCGTCGACGTTGACGCCTCCAGCACTCGCAAGGAGGAGCTGCTGCTGGCCCCCGACGAGATGGCCGTGATGGTCAAACTGCGGCGGGTGCTGTCCGCGCTCGACGACCAGCAAGCCCTAGACCTGGTCCTCACCCAACTGCGCAAGACGCGCACCAACATCGAGTTCCTGATGCAGGTGGCGAAAAACACCCCCAACACCGACGACTGAGCACCCAGCGCCCGCCGCCCTGGTCACCTCGCACAGAGCCAGCCTCCCTCGCACAGAGGTTGTACGGCCTGTGCGAGGGGTACGGGAACGCGGGAACACCCGGGGGGCCGGGGGCGTTCTGGGGGGTGGCACACTGGTGCCTTGGTTCCGGTTCACCTTCGTCTGGCTTGGCGGGGGATCCGGCGGCCACGAGGAGAGGACTGCACGTGAAGGCTGGCATTCACCCCGACTACGTCGAGACCCAGGTGGCTTGCGGCTGTGGGTACTCGTTCACCACACACAGCACCAAGCAGAGCGGCTCGATCCACGTCGAGGTCTGCTCCAACTGCCACCCGTTCTACACCGGCAAGCAGAAGATCCTGGACAGCGGTGGCCGGGTCGCCCGCTTCGAGAAGCGGTACGGCAAGCGGTCCAAGTAGCTTCCCCACAACGCCCGTTCGCGCTCCCCGCCGGGAGCCGGACGGGCGTTCGTGTGTGAGCTCTCGAGCGTTGGCGGACGGCCAGCGGCGTGCCCCGGGGCACAGCGAGGGAGATCGATGATGAGCACCTCGGCCGCCTCTGGCGGAGTGAGCCTGACCGTGCTGCGGGCCGAGCACGCGGAGCTGGAGCGGCGGCTGGCGGACCCGGCGGTGCACACCGACGCCGCCATGGCCCGGTCCCTGGGCCGCCGCTACGCCGAGATCGGTCCGGTGGTGCGCACCGCCCTGGAGTTGGCTGTTGCCCGGGGTGACCTGGACACCGCCCGTGAGCTGGCCGGGGAGGACGCCGGGTTCGCCGAGGAGGCCGAGCAGCTGGCCGCCCGGGTCGACGAGCTGGAGCAGCGGCTGTCTGAGTTGCTGGTGCCCCGGGACAGCCGCGACGGTGATGACGTGGTGCTCGAGGTCAAGGCCGGTGCGGGCGGTGCGGAGTCGGCGCTGTTCGCCGGTGACCTGCTGCGGATGTACCAGCGCTACGCAGAGCGCCGGGGTTGGAAGACCGAGCTGCTCGACGGCACCGACTCTGACCTGGGCGGGTTCAAGGATGCGACGCTGTCGGTGCGCGGCCGGGCCAGCGACGGCCTGGACGGGGCGTGGTCGCGGTTGAAGTACGAGGGTGGCGTGCACCGGGTGCAGCGGGTGCCGGTGACCGAGTCCCAGGGGCGCATCCACACCTCGGCGGCCGGCGTGTTGGTCTACCCCGAGCTGGACGCTGCCGAGGCCGTCGAGGTCGACGACAACGACCTGCGGATCGACGTGTTCCGCTCGTCCGGCAAGGGCGGGCAGAGCGTGAACACCACCGACTCGGCCGTCCGGATCACCCACCTGCCCACCGGTGTGGTGGTGTCCTGCCAGAACGAGCGCTCGCAGCTGCAGAACCGGGCCCGCGCGATGGAGGTGCTGCGCTCGCGGCTGCAGGCGCTGGCCGATGAGGAGCGCGCCGCCATCGCCTCGGCTGACCGCCGCTCCCAGGTACGCACGGTGGACCGCTCCGAACGTATCCGCACCTACAACTTCCCGGAGAACCGAATCTCCGATCACCGGGTCAACTACAAGTCGCACAACCTGGACGCGGTGTTGGACGGCGAACTGGACGACCTGGTGGACGCGTTGGTCGCGGCCGACCGGGCGGAATCCATCGGGCGCTGAGTCCATCGGGAGCTGACCCGAACATGACCCTGGCCGCCGCGCTCGCCGACGCCGAGCGGGTGCTGCGCGCGGCCGGGGTGGCCAGCCCCCGGGTAGACGCCGAGCTGCTCGCGGCGCACGTCCTCAGAGTCCGTCGCTCCCGGCTGCTGATCACCGCACCAGACCGGGCCCGGCTCGGGGAGTTCCGCGCCCTGGTCGAACGCCGGGCCACCCGGGTGCCGCTGCAACACCTGCTGGGCACCGCGCCCATGGGTTCGGTGGAGGTGGCCGTCGGGCCCGGGGTGTTCGTGCCACGCCTGGAGACCGAGCTGCTCCTGGAGTGGGGGCTGCGGGCGCTGAGCGGCCACACCGGGCCAGTCGTGGTGGACCTGTGCACCGGCTCCGGAGCGTTGGCAGCCGCCGTCGCGGTGAGCCGCCCGGACGCGCGGGTGCACGCCGTCGAGCTCGATCCGGGCGCGCTGGTCTGGGCCCGCCGAAACCTCGCCGGCCGGGCAACCCTGCACGTCGGCGACGTCACCGACGCCGATCTGTTGTCCGAGCTGCATGGCCGGGTGGACCTGGTGCTGGCCAACCCGCCGTACGTGCCCGAGGGCACCCCGGTGCCGCCGGAGGTCGCCGAGCACGACCCGCACCGCGCGGTGTTCGCCGGACCAGACGGGCTGGCGGTGATCCGGCCACTCAGTGCGCTCGCGGGCGCGCTGCTGCGGCCGGGGGGAGTACTGGCCATCGAGCACGACGACACCCAGGGCGAGACGGCCTCGGCCGTCCTCAAGGACCTCCCGGAGCTAACCGAGATCGTTGAGCACGTCGACCTGGCCGGCCGCCCCCGGTTCGTCACCGCGCGCAAAGTAGGTTCACCGGCGTGAGTACCAGTTTCGACTGCTCGGACCAGGACGCTCGACGAGACGGGTTGGCCGCCGCCGCCGGGGCCGTCCGCGCTGGCCAACTGGTGGTGCTGCCCACCGACACGGTGTACGGACTGGGCTGCGACGCGTTCAGCTCCGAGGCGGTGCGGACGCTGCTGGCGGCTAAGGGACGTACCGCAGCGATGCCGGCGCCGGTGTTGGTGGGGTCCTGGCGCACCATCGACGGCCTGGTCAGCGTGGTGCCGAACGCCGCCCGGGAGCTGATCGAGGCGTTCTGGCCTGGCGGGTTGTCGCTGGTGCTGCCGCACGCGCCGTCGCTGGCCTGGGAGCTCGGTGACACCCGAGGGACGGTGATGCTGCGGATGCCGCTGCACCCGGTGGCGCTGGAGCTGCTGCGCGAGGTCGGTCCGATGGCGGTGTCCAGTGCGAACCGCTCGGGCTCGCCGCCAGCGGTCACCATGGACGAGGCCAGGTTGCAGCTGGGACAGTCGGTGTCGGTGTACCTCGATGGCGGCCCCTCCGGTGAGGCGGTGGCCTCCACCATCGTCGACCTCACCGACTCCACCCCGCGCATCCTGCGCGAGGGTGCGGTGCCCACCCAGGCGGTGGCCGAGGTGCTCGGTAGCGAGGTCCCGGTGGCACGCTGAAGAGGTCCCGGTGGCGGGCTGAGTGGGTGCGAGCGCCGGAGCCGGACGGTGGCATGGGGCGAGCCCTCGTCGGCGCGAGCTCGCAGGTAGCGTGGGACACCGTGACCACACCGTTCTGGGGACCCGACTTCGACGAGCTGCGCACAACCGATCCGGAGATCGCCGGGGTGGTGCTCGACGAGCTCGAGCGGCTGCGCGGCGGGTTACAGCTGATCGCCAGCGAGAACCTGACCAGCCCTGGGGTGCTCGCCGCGCTGGGTTCGACGTTGTCGAACAAGTACGCCGAAGGCTATCCCGGGCGGCGCTACTACGGCGGCTGCCAGGTGGTCGACGCTGCCGAGGAGATCGGCAACACCAGGGCCAAGGAGCTGTTCGGCGCCGACCACGCCAACCTGCAGCCGCATTCCGGCGCCAGCGCGAACTTCGCGGTCTACGCCGCGTTCGCCCAGCCGGGTGACACGGTGCTGGCGATGGACCTCAAGCAAGGCGGCCACCTCACCCACGGGTCCAAGGTCAGCTTCTCCGGCAGGTGGTTCAACGCGGTGCCCTACACGGTCCGCGAGGACACCGAGCTGATCGACTACGACCAGGTCCGCGACTTGGCCAAGCAGCACCAACCGAAGATCATTATCGCCGGCGCCACCGCGTACCCGAGACTGATCGACTTCGGTGCGTTCCGGGAGATCGCCGACGAGGTGGGCGCCATCCTGATGGTGGACGCGGCGCACTTCATCGGCCTGGTCGCGGGCAGGGCGATCCCGTCGCCGGTGCCGTTCGCCGACGTGGTCGCCGCCACCACGCACAAGGTCCTGCGCGGCCCGCGCGGCGGCATGATCCTCTGCCGGGAGCAGCACGCCAAGGCGATCGACAAGGCGGTGTTCCCGTTCACCCAGGGTGGCCCGCTGATGCACGCCGTGGCGGCCAAGGCGGTCGCGTTGAAAGAAGCGGCGTCCCCGGCCTACCACGCCTACGCCGCCCAGGTGGTGGCCAACGCCGGGGCGCTGGCCAAGAGCCTCGAGGTGGAGGGCATGCGCGCGGTGTCCGGTGGCACCGACACCCACCTGGCGCTGCTTGACCTCCGCCCGATCGGGGTCACCGGGGCGCAGGCCGAGGCACGCTGCGATGCCGCCCGGATCACCCTCAACAAGAACGCCATCCCCTACGACCCGGCTCCGCCGCTGCGGCCGTCCGGGATCCGGGTCGGCTCGCCCAGCATCACCACCCAGGGCATGACCGAGTCCGCGATGACCGAGGTCGGGCGGCTGGTGGCACGGGCGGTGCGGGCCGACCACGAGACCGACGCCGGCGCAGGTGAGCTCGCCGCGATCGCCGCTGACGTGACCACCCTGGTCTCCCGGTTCCCGGCTTACCGCCGCTGATGCCCGGGGTGGAGGGCCGAAGCTCCGCACCAGCCGGGCTGTACACGAGAAGGGCCGAACACCCCGATGCCGCCGATTCTCGAGTTCGAAGGGCTTCCGATCCGGGAGCTGTCCGTGGTGCTCCTGGTAGCGGCAGTGGTCGCCTTCCTGCTGGCCAACCTGGCCCGCGCGGTCGCCCTGTCGGTCGGCGCGGTCGCCTGGCCAAGGGCGCGGGACGTGCACGCGGTGCCGATGCCCAGGCTCGGCGGGTTGGCCATCCTCGGCGGGGTGCTGGCCGGACTGGTGCTGGCCCACCAGCTGCCGGCGCTGCGGTTGGCCTTCATTCCGGCGGGCATGTTCGGCTGGTCGGAGGTGGCCGGGGTCGCGCTAGCGACCGTGCTGCTGGTGGCGGTCGGGGCGCTCGATGACCGTTTCGAGCTGGACGCCCTGACGAAGCTGGCCGGGCAGATCACCGCCGCCGGTGTGCTGGTGCTGTCCGGCGTCCAGTGGACAGTGATCTGGGTTCCGTGGGGCGGTAACTCCAGCGCGGGTGCCAGCGGCGGCTCGGTGATCGTGCTGAGCCAGGAGCAGGGCGTCCTGATCACCGTGCTGCTCACCGTCGCGCTGGTCAACGCCCTGAACTTCATCGACGGCCTGGACGGGCTCGCGGCCGGCGTGGGCGGGATCGCCGCCCTGGCGACCGGAGCGTTCGCGCTCGGCATCATTGCGCGCAACGGCAACGATCCCAGCGCGTACAGTCCGGCTCTGCTCGCCGCCGTGCTGGCCGGGGCCTGCCTGGGCTTCCTGCCGCACAACTTCAACCCGGCGCGAATCTTCATGGGTGACTCCGGCTCGATGCTCATCGGGGTCATGTTGGCCGCGGCCACCACGACGGCGTCCGGGCGGATCCCGTTCGGCGACGCCCACGGTGGTGACGTGATCGGGCTGCTGGCGCCGCTGATCGTGCTCGCCGCCGTGGTGTTCGTGCCGTTGCTCGACCTGGTGCTCGCGGTGGTACGCCGGACCAGGGCCGGCGCCAGTCCGTTCAGCCCAGACAAGATGCACCTGCACCACCGGCTGCTCGAAATCGGCCACTCACACCGGCGGGCGGTGCTGCTCATCTACCTGTGGTCGGCCGTGTTGGCCTTCGGAGCCGTGGCCCTGGCCCTGGTCGATGACACCACCGTGGTGCTGGTCGGCATCGGCTTCGGGCTGCTGCTCGCGGTGCTCGCCTCGGTGGTTCCCCGGCTGCCGAGCAGGCAGCCAGTGGCCAGTCGGCCGGCCGGACGATGATCGTCAGAATAGTCTTGTGAAAAAATGCACAACCGGTCTTCACTGAGGTCAGGGGGTGGGCGAGTGCCTGAGAACGCTGTGGTACGGTCCGCTCACTGGCTGGTTGCGGCCCGGGGGTTCCCAATGGCTGCCGCGTTTGGCCGGGCCCGAGGCACAACCGCTGCGAGAGTTCATGTCGACCTGATGCGAGGAGCTGCTGTATGGACGCGGATGTCTGGACGGGCGGGCGCCGGACACCGATCGGTTGAGAGACTGCGATGGATGGCGGACCCGGCCTCGGTGACCTGTTGTCCCTGGGCGTGACACTGGCGTCGTGCCTGGTGGTCGGCTTCGGCCTCGGCTGGTTGGCTGACCTACCCGGTGGCACCTTCCCGATCTTCGCATTGGTCGGGCTGGCGCTGGGCGTGGTCGCCGCCTGCTTCTCGTTCTACAAGACATTCAAGAGGTATTCGTGAAAGAGGTGACAGGACGGTGTTGACGGTTCCGGGCTACACCCCGCCGGTCACCCGTGCCACCTTCCGGCGCTCAGCCACCGCCGCGGCGGTGGTGGGAGCGGTTGCGCTCGCCGCGCTGGGACCGCTGGGCACGGGCCGGTACGCGCTGTTCGGCTGCGTCGGCTTGGCCCTCGGAGTCCTGAACTCCTACCTCACGATGCGCTCGGTGGTGCGCTTCGCCGAGTCGAAGCCTTCCCGTGCTCGGTTCGCCGGGTCCGTGCTGGGCAGGCTGGCCCTCATCACCGCGCTGGCGTTCGCCTGCGTCCTGCTGTTCCCTCCGCCCGCGATCGCGGTGTTCGGCGGCCTGATCGTGTTCCAGTTTGTCGGCATCGCGAGCTCCCTGCTGCCGCTGATCAAGGAGATTCGACAGAGATGATCGACGGCGAGATGTTCGACGGGGTGCGGCGCACCATCGTCCTCGCGGCCGAAGGCGGTATTCAGCCCGGTGTCCACGCCACCGTCCAGCTCCTCGGGGTAACCCTGAACATCGACACCATCGTGGCCACCGTGTTGGCCGCGGTGATCGTGTGCGGGCTCGGACTGTTCATGGCGCGGGGTGCCACCAAGGGCCGGCCGACCAAGCTCCAGCTGATCTTCGAGGCGCTCACCGGGTGGGTGCAGGGTCAGATCAAGGAGGGCATGGGTCTGCGGGCACCGAGCGGCGTCGTGGCGCTGTCGGTGGCCTGCTTCGCCTTCATCCTGATCTGCAACTGGATCGCGCAGCTGCCCGGGCACGCGATCGGTCTGGTGGCGCCGACCGCGGACGTCAACCTGGTCTACCCAATGGCGTTGGTCGTGATCGTCTGGGTGAACGTGGCCGGCATCAGGAAGCGCGGCGCGGCCAAGTTCTTCGGGCACATGAAGGAGCCCTACCTCGCGCTGGCCCCTATCGAGGTGATCACGCAGTACATCGCCCGGCCGGCCTCGTTGGCCCTGCGGCTGTGGGGCAACATCTTCGCCGGCGGAATCATGATCTCGCTGATCGGGTTGTTCCCGCCCTACCTGAGCTGGCTGCCGACCGGTCTCTGGAAGGCGTTCGAGCTGTTCATCGGCCTACTCCAGGCATTGATCTTCACGCTGCTCACCATCATCTACTTCAGCG
Organism: Actinomycetota bacterium; assembly: GCA_030852965.1. Classification (GTDB taxonomy): domain Bacteria; phylum Actinomycetota; class Actinomycetes; order Mycobacteriales; family Pseudonocardiaceae; genus Pseudonocardia. The sequence goes on from JALYVZ010000034.1 coordinate 9,050, forward strand.
AAGCGGTCGGCAGTGACGAAGGGGCGGCGCACTAGCCGGCCCGGCCCACCTGCCCCAACGACACCATGACAACGCGTGCCACGCGGAGACTCCGGGTGGCACGGGAAGCAGGACGAGGAGCACAATGAGCACTACACAGATTCTGGCCCAGGGAGCGGCCGCCGGCGGCGCGGACCTCAAGATCGGCCTGGCCATGGTCGGTGGCGGCATTGCCCTGGCCGGCGGTGCCATCGGCGCGGCGATCGGTGACGGTCTCGCCGGTGCGGCGGTGATCAACGGGGTGGCCCGTCAACCGGAGGCCGCCGGGCGGTTGAACACCACCATGTTCCTGATCATCGGTCTGGTCGAGGGCATGTACTTCATCAACCTGGCGTTCATGGCGTTGTTCGTGTTCGTTACCGGCGCTGGGTGAGCCGGTCGTCATGGAGACGGCGTCCGTAGTAGTTGCGGCCGCGGCGGGTGGCGGGGGCAGCACCAACTTCCTGTTGCCCAACGCGACCATGTTCGTCGAGCTGTTGCTGTTCGCGGTCGTCTTCGTGGTGTTCCGGCTCTGGATCGTCCCGCCGTTGGCGAAGGCGATGCATGAGCGCGAGCAGATGGTCCGCAAGCAGCTCGAGGACCGCGAGGACGCCGCGCGCAGGCTCGCGCAGGCCGAGGAGCGGTTCCAGCAGTCGCTGGCCGACGCCAGGGCCGAGGCGGCCAAGATCCGTGACGGGGCACGGGCGGACGCCCAGCAGGTCCGCGACGAGCTGCGCCGCGATGCCGACCAGGAGGTCGAGCGGATCCGCCAGCTTGGCGAGCAGCAGCTCGCTGAGCAGCGCGAACGTGCAGTCCGAGAGCTGCGTGGCGAGATCGACGGGCTCTCTGGCCAGCTGGCCAGACGCATCGTCGGCGGGCCGGTCCCCTCCGGCGGAGCCGGAAGTTCGACGCGAGCCGGCGGGAGGGCGGGTTGATGCCGACCGAGGAACTGTTCCATTTCGCGGCGGAGGTGGTCGCGTTCCTGCTGGTGATCGGCCTGGGCTACCGCTACGTCTGGCCGATGGTGCGCAAGACGATGGACGAGCGTCAGGACGCGGTCCAACGCCAGGTGGATGACAGCGAGGAAGCCGTTCGCAACCTGGAGGCGGCGCAGCGCCGGTTCGACGAGGCGGTTGCCGAGGCCAGGCAGGAGGCGGCGAAGATCCGCGACGACGCCCGAGCCGATGCCAGCCACATCCAGGACGAGATGCGCGAGCAGGCCGAGCGGGAGGTCGAGCGGATCCGCCAGCGCGGCGAGGAGCAGTTGGCCGCGCAGCGCGACCAGGTGATGCGCGAGCTGCGGGCCGAGATCGCCGCGCTGTCGTTCGAGACCGCACGGCGCAAGATCGTAGAGTCGTTGTCCGACGACACCCGCCGCGCGCAGACCGTGGACAACTTCCTCGGTGAGCTCGACGTGATGTCCGGCCAGAGCACAGGCTCCGGCACCGCTCGGGCGCAGGCCCGGGTCGAGGCGGGGCCCGGAGGAGTCAACTGATGGCGGTGATGCTTCAGCCGGCCAGTCGCGAGGCGCTGGCCGACGCCGAGGACCGGCTGGACTCGGTGATCGACGCGGCGTCGGCCGCCGAGCTGCAACGGCTCGGGGACGACCTGTTCGCGGTCCTGCGTCTGTTGCTGGCCGAGCCGTCGTTGCGGCGGGCACTGGCCGACGCGTCGGTGCCGGGCTCGGCGCGCTCCTCGCTGGCCGACCAGCTGCTCGACGGCAAGGTCGGCAGGGCGGCCAAGGACGTGGTCTCCGAGCTTGCGTCCGCGCGCTGGTCGCGGACCCCCGACCTGACCGAGGCGCTCGAGGTGCTGACCCGGCGCGCCGTACTCGGGGTGGCGGAGCGGGACAACACGCTGTCCGAGGTGGAGGACGAGCTCTTCCGGTTCGGCCGGATCCTCGACCGTGAGCCGGGTCTGGTCAGGCTGCTGGCCGACGAGTCGACCCCGGTCGACGGACGGGTCGGCCTGCTGCGCGAGGTGCTCGGGCAGAAGGCTCGGCCGGTCACCTCGACCTTGCTCACCCAGGCGGTACGCAGCCCCCGAGGCCGTCACCTCGACGAGGTGGCCGGTGAGCTCTCCGAGCTCGCGGCCGCGCGCCGGGATCGGTATGTGGCGCACGTGCGCACGCCGGTCGCGTTGACCACCCAGCAGGAGCAGCGGCTCACCGACACGCTGAGCCGGCTCTACGGCCGGGCCATGTCGCTGCAGATGGAGCGCGACGACTCGCTGCTCGGCGGCCTGGTGGTCCGCGTGGGTGGCGAGGTCATCGACGGCAGTGTGGCCGGCAAGCTGGCCGCCGCCAGACGCCGACTACCCACCTGAGCACCCGCCCCGACTCCTCCGCCACCCGACGAGACAGACATTCGCAGAGAAGGAACCAAGGAACATGGCAGAGCTGACGATCTCCTCGGATGAGATCCGGAGTGCGATCGCGGGCTACGTCTCGTCGCTGGAGACCGAGACCTCGCGTGAAGAGGTGGGCAGCGTCGCAGACACCGGTGACGGCATCGCCCACGTCGAGGGCCTGCCCTCGGCGATGACCAACGAGCTGCTCGAGTTCGACGGCGGCGTGCTCGGCGTGGCGCTGAACCTGGACGTGCGCGAGATCGGCGCCGTCATCCTCGGCCCTTACGGCGGCATCGCCCAGGGCCAGCAGGTCAAGCGGACCGGCGAGGTGCTCTCGGTGCCGGTCGGTGACAACTTCCTGGGTCGCGTGGTCGACCCGCTGGGTGCCCCGATCGACGGTCTCGGTGACATCGAGAAGGAGACCGACCGCATCCTGGAGCTGCAGGCCGCCTCGGTGGTGCAGCGCCAATCGGTGAGCGAGCCGCTGCAGACCGGCATCAAGGCCATCGACGCCATGACCCCGATCGGCCGAGGCCAGCGCCAGCTGATCATCGGCGACCGCAAGACCGGCAAGACCGCCGTCTGCGTCGACACGATCATCAACCAGAAGCAGAACTGGGAGAGCGGCGACCCGGCCAAGCAGGTCCGCTGCATCTATGTGGCGATCGGCCAGAAGGGCTCCACGATCGCGGGTGTGCGGCAGTCGCTGGAGGACACCGGCGCGCTGGAGTACACCACCATCGTGGCATCCCCCGCTTCCGACCCGGCCGGTTTCAAGTGGCTGGCCCCCTACACCGGCTCGGCCATCGGCCAGCACTGGATGTACCAGGGCAAGCACGTCCTGATCATCTTCGACGACCTGTCCAAGCAGGCCGAGGCCTACCGCGCGATCTCGCTGCTGCTGCGCCGTCCGCCGGGCCGCGAGGCCTACCCTGGCGACGTCTTCTACTTGCACTCCCGGCTGCTCGAGCGTTGCGCGAAGCTATCCGACGAGCTGGGCGCGGGCTCCATGACCGGTCTGCCGATCATCGAGACCAAGGCCAACGACGTGTCGGCGTACATCCCGACCAACGTCATCTCGATCACCGACGGCCAGGTCTTCCTGGAGTCCGACCTGTTCAACCAGGGTGTTCGGCCGGCCATCAACGTCGGTATCTCGGTCTCCAGGGTCGGTGGCGCCGCACAGGTCAAGGCGATGAAGCAGGTCTCCGGCTCGCTGCGGCTGGACCTGTCGCAGTACCGCGAGCTGGAGGCCTTCTCCGCTTTCGGCTCCGACCTGGACGACGCCTCAGCGCGGGCACTGGGACGGGGCAGCCGGCTGGTCGAGCTTCTCAAGCAAGGGCAGTACGCTCCGTTCCCGGTCGAGGAGCAGGTGGTGTCGATCTTCCTCGGCACCAAGGGACACCTCGACTCGGTGCCGGTGGCCGACATCGGCCGGTTCGAGTCCGACTTCCTGGACCACGTCCGGCGCAGCGTCGAGGGGGTACTGGCCGAGATCCGCGATACCGGCAAGCTGTCCGATGAGAACTCTGAGCGCCTGGTCAGCACGGTGAACGAGTTCAAGAAGGGCTTCACCGCCGCTGATGGCTCCTCCGTGGTGCCCAAGGAGCAGGCAGCGAAGGCGATGGACGAGGCCGACACCACCCGCGAGTCGGTCAAGGTCAACAAGCCGGCGCCGGCCAAGAAGTGATCGGGTAGCTCATGGCGGCACAGATTCGAGTTCTGCGGCGGCGGATCCGCTCGACGCAGTCGATCAAGAAGATCACCAGGGCGATGGAGCTGATCGCCACCTCGCGGATCGCGAAGGCGCGGGCTCGGGTACAGGCCTCCAAGCCCTACTCCGAGGAGATGACCAGGGTCCTCACCGAGCTGGCCACCAACTCCGCGCTGGACCACCCGTTGCTGGTCGAGCGGGAACACCCGCGCCGCGCCGCGATCCTGGTGGTCACCAGCGACCGGGGGCAGTGCGGCGGCTACAACGCGAACGTGCTCAAGGCCGCCCGCGAGCTGGAGGCCCTGCTCGCCGAGCAGGGCAAGCAGGTCGTCCGCTACGTCATCGGGCGCAAGGGCGTGAGCTACTACCGGTTTCGCAAACGGCCGGTCGAGGCGTCCTGGACCGGCTTCTCCGAGCAGCCCTCCTACCTCAACGCCAAGGAAGCCGCCGACACGCTCGTGACGGCGTTCATGGCCGGCAGCGACGACACCGAGAGCAGTGGCAGCGGAACGAGCATGGGCAGCGCCGACGGCCCTGGCGAGGACGGCGTGCTCGGGGTGGACGAGCTGCACCTGGTGTACACCGAGTTCAAGAACATGGTGACCCAGGTGCCGCAGGCCCGGCGGATGGCGCCGATGGAGGTCGAGTACGCCGAATCCGGCGGGTCGGACTCCGGCGGCTCGACCGTGCAGGCGCTGTACTCCTTCGAGCCGGATGCCGAAACCCTGTTCGACGCACTGCTGCCGAAGTACCTGAGCTCGCGGCTCTACTCCGCGCTGCTGGACTCGGCGGCGTCCGAGTCGGCGAACCGGCAGCGCGCGATGAAGGCCGCGACGGACAATGCGAACGACCTCATCAAGAGCCTGACCCTGGAGGCCAACCAGGCCCGCCAGGCCCAGATCACCCAGGAGATCAGCGAGATTGTCGGCGGGGCCGACGCTCTCGTCGCCGCAGGAAGCGAGAACTAGAGAGATGACTATCACCTCTGACAAGACGGCGACCGAGAACGGTCGCGTCGTGCGCGTCACCGGTCCGGTCGTGGACGTGGAGTTCCCGCGCAACGCCGTGCCGGCCCTCTACAACTCGCTCTCGGTCGAGGTCAGCCTCGCCGGTGAGACCAAGGAGCTGACCCTGGAGGTCGCCCAGCACCTGGGCGACAACATGGTCCGTACCATCTCCATGCAGCCCACCGACGGCCTGGTCCGCAGCGCCCCGGTGACCGACTCTGGTCGGCCGATCTCGGTGCCGGTCGGCGACCAGGTCAAGGGCCACGTGTTCAACGCGCTGGGCGACTGCCTGGACAAACCCGACCTGGAGATCACCGGCGAGCTCTGGGGCATCCACCGCAAGGCGCCCTCGTTCGACCAGCTCGAGGGCAAGACCGAGATGCTGGAGACCGGCATCAAGGTCATCGACCTGCTCACCCCGTACGTGCAGGGTGGCAAGATCGGCCTGTTCGGCGGGGCCGGCGTGGGCAAGACGGTGCTCATCCTGGAGATGATCACCCGGGTCGCGAAGAACTTCGGTGGCACCTCGGTGTTCGCCGGGGTGGGCGAGCGCACCCGTGAGGGCAACGACCTCATCACCGAGATGACCGAGTCCGGCGTGATCACAGACACCGCGCTGGTGTTCGGTCAGATGGACGAGCCGCCCGGCACCCGGCTGCGGGTGGGGCTCTCGGCGCTGACCATGGCGGAGTACTTCCGGGACGAGCAGAACCAGGACGTGCTGCTGTTCATCGACAACATCTTCCGGTTCACCCAGGCCGGCTCCGAGGTCTCCACGCTGCTCGGCCGGATGCCGTCAGCGGTGGGCTACCAGCCCACGCTGGCCGACGAGATGGGCGAGCTGCAGGAACGGATCACCTCCACCCGCGGTCGCTCGATCACGTCGATTCAAGCCATCTTCGTGCCGGCCGACGACTACACCGACCCGGCCCCGGCGACCACGTTCGCCCACCTGGACGCGACGACCGAGCTTTCCCGGCCGATCTCGCAGAAGGGCATCTACCCGGCGGTGAACCCGCTGACCTCGACCTCGCGGATCCTGGACCCGCAGTACATCGGCGACGACCACTTCCGGGTCGCCAACGAGGTCAAGCGGATCCTGCAGAAGTACGAAGACCTGCAGGACATCATCGCCATCCTCGGTATCGACGAGCTGTCCGAGGAGGACAAGCAGCTGGTCGGCCGGGCTCGGCGGATCGAGCGGTTCCTGTCGCAGAACCTGCTGGTGGCCGAGCAGTTCACCGGTCAGGCGGGCTCGACGGTCCCGCTGAAGGAGACGATCGAAGCGTTCGACAAGATCGCCAAGGGTGAGTTCGACGACGTCCCGGAGCAGGCATTCTTCCTCTGCGGTGGGCTGGAAGACCTGGATCGCAACCGCAAGAAGCTGGAAGTCTGAGCGGTGGCTGTGCCGATCACCGCTGTGTCCAAACGGCTGAGCCGAACGAAGTGAGGCGAACATGGCGCAGATGACCGTCGAGCTGGTCGCTGTCGAGCGGCGGCTGTGGTCGGGCAAGGCGTCCTTCGTCTTCGCCCGGACCACCGAGGGTGAGATCGGCGTGCTCCCCGGCCACGAGTCGACGCTGGCCCAGATGGAGACGGCCGGACTGGTCCGGATCGACAGCGTCGACGGAAACTCGATCACCGCGGCGGTACACGGCGGGTTCCTGTCGATCACCCCGGAGGGGGTGACGGTGCTCGCGGAGAACGCCGAACTGTCCGACGAGATCGACGTGGAGCGGGCCAGGGCGGCCTCAGCGAACGCCGACCCGTCGTCCGAGGAGGGCGCGGCAGCCAAGGCGCGCGCCGAGACGCGGCTGAAAGCCGCCGGCTCGGCCCTCTAGAGAACCCGAGCAATGGGGCGACGATGACGGTCGAGGAAATCATCGGCGTCGCCCTGCTGCTCGTTCTTGTCGTGCTCGGGTCGCTGGTTTTTCGCCGGTTGCGGCTGGTCCGCAGTGGCGGGGCGGACGTTTCACTGCGCCGGGTGCGGGCGTCGGCGCCCACCTCCACCCGTGGTTGGAACCTCGGCGTGCTGCGATACCAAGGTGACGAGATCGCCTGGTTCCGGGTGATCAGCCTCAGCGGTGGTGCCGAGGTGCGGTTGAGTCGCCGGGAGCTCGAGATCACCGACCGACGTGCTCCCGGCCCGTCGGAGGAGTACGTGGTGCCGATGGACGCCACGGTGCTGCGCTGCCGCGACGGCCGGCGGACCGTCGAGCTGGCGATGGCCCCCGATGTGCTCACCGGGTTCCTGTCGTGGCTGGAGTCGCCCCCGCCCGGCAGCTTCAACCAGCCCCAGGTGTCCTAGCCTGTCAGCCGCCGCCAGGGCGCCACTTCACGTCGCCGCCCGGGTTGGCCACTCGGCCGAGGATGAAGAGCAGGTCGGACAGCCGGTTGAGGTACTTCGCCGTCAACGGGTTGGTGCGCGCCGGTTGATCCGCGTCATCGCGCTCCAACAGCGCCCAGACCGAACGCTCGGCTCGCCGGGCCACGGTGCGGGCCACATGCAGGTAGGCCCCCGCCGGGGTACCACCGGGCAGGATGAACGAGTCCAGCTTGGCCAGCCGCGCATTGAACTCGTCGCAAGCCCCCTCCAGCCGCTCCACATAGGATTCGGTGATCCGCAGCGGCGGGTACTGCGGGTCTGCAACGATCGGCGTGCACAGGTCGGCACCCACATCGAACAGGTCGTTCTGCACCGCGCGCAGCACGGCCAACAGCTCCGGCTCCGGCTGCCCGACGGCCACGACCACCCCAATGGCCGCGTTGCACTCGTCAACGTCGGCGTAGGCGGCCAGCCGGGGATCGGTCTTGGCCACCCGGCTGAAGTCGCCGAGCGCGGTCGTCCCGGTGTCCCCGGTCTTCGTGTAGATCTTCGTCAGGTGCACGGCCATACCCGCAGCTTATGACGGGCCGAGCCTCCCGCCGCTGACCGGCGCCGGGGACTGCGGGGACGGGGAGGGCGGGCGCTTCGAGTAGCCGGTGTACCGCTACCGTGGCCAGCCGTGACGGAGCACTTCCGGGTCAACGGTGGCGCGCGGCTGGCCGGTGAGGTCCAGGTCGTGGGCGCAAAGAACAGCGTGCTCAAGCTGATGGCGGCCGCGCTGCTGGCCGAGGGCACCACAACGCTCACGAACTGCCCGGAGATTCTGGACGTGCCGTTGATGGCCGATGTGCTGCGCAGCCTCGGTTGCGAGGTGGAGGTGGCCGGCGGATGCGTCCGGATCACCACGCCGGCCCGGCCCCGCGCGGAGGCCGACTACCGGTCGGTGTCCCGGCTGCGCGCCTCGGTCTGTGTGTTGGGCCCGTTGGTGGCCCGCTGCCGGCGTGCGGTGGTGCCGCTACCCGGTGGCGACGCGATCGGCTCGCGGCCGCTGGACATGCACGCCAACGGGTTGCGCAAGCTCGGCGCGCACACCGAGATCAGTCATGGACGGGTGGTGGCGCGCGCGGAGGACCTGCACGGGGCGCAGATCTGGCTGGACTTTCCCAGCGTGGGGGCCACCGAGAACATCCTGATGGCCGCAGTGCTCGCCGATGGCACCACCGTGATCGACAACGCCGCCCGCGAGCCGGAGATTGTGGACCTCGCCGCGATGCTGCGGCAGATGGGCGCGAAGATCGAGGGCAGCGGTACGTCCACGCTCACCGTGCACGGCGTGCCGGACCTGCGGCCCGCCGAGCACCGGGTCATCGGCGACCGGATCGTCGGCGCCACCTGGGCCTTCGCCGCGGCTATGACCAGGGGTGAGGTCACCGTGCGCGGTGTCGTCCCGCACCACCTGGATCTGGTGCTGGACAAGCTGCGCACCGCGGGCGCACACACCACCACCCACGCGGACGGCTTCACGGTGGCCATGCGCGAGCAGCCGGTGGCGGTGGACTTCGTGACGTTGCCCTACCCAGGCTTCGCCACCGACCTGCAGCCGATGGCGATCGCGCTGTCCGCCGTGGCCGCCGGCACCTCCATGATCACCGAGAACGTGTTCGAGGCTCGGTTCCGGTTCGTCGACGAAATGATTCGGCTGGGTGCGGACGCCCGCACGGATGGCCACCACGCGGTGGTGCGCGGCGTCGAGCGACTCTCCAGCGCCCCGGTGTGGGCCTCGGACATCCGGGCTGGCGCCGGGCTCGTGTTGGCCGGGCTGTGTGCCGACGGGGTCACCGAGGTGTGGGATGTCGACCACATCGACCGCGGTTACCCTCGGTTTGTGGAGAACCTGCGCTCGCTGGGTGCAGACGTCGCCCGGGTCACGGCCGAGCCGGAGCGTTGAGTACAGGCAGCGTTAGATACCGCACTGTCGGCGAATACCGCCCGCATCGGACCGTAGGATCAGCCACATTCGCGCCGGTGAGCGGAGGTTGTCGTGCCGTACCCGACCGACCGAGAGCCCGACCGGCCCTGGGTGATGCGCACCTACGGGGGCCACTCGTCCGCGCTCGCATCCAACGAGCTCTACCGGCGCAACCTGGGCAAGGGCCAGACGGGCCTGTCGGTGGCGTTCGACCTACCGACCCAGACCGGCTACGACCCGGACGACGAGCTGGCTCGCGGTGAGGTGGGCAAGGTCGGGGTGCCGATCAGCCACATCGGCGACATGCGTCAGCTGTTCGACGGCATCCCGCTGGCCGAGGCGAACACCTCGATGACGATCAACGCGCCGGCCATGTGGCTGCTCGCGCTGTACGTCGCGGTGGCCGAAGAACAGGGCGCGGACATCGCGCAACTGTCCGGTACCACGCAGAACGACATCGTCAAGGAGTACCTGTCCCGAGGCACCTACGCGTTCCCGCCGGACCCGAGCCTGCGGCTGACCACCGACCTGGTCACCTGGACGGTGACCAACGTGCCGCGCTGGAACCCGATCAACATCTGTCCCTACCACCTGCAGGAGGCCGGCGCGACCCCGCTTCAGGAGATCGCGTACTCGCTGACCACCGCGATCGCGGTGCTGGACACCGTGCGCGCCTGCGGCCAAGTGCCGCCCGAGGACTTCGGGACGGTGGTCGGGCGGATCTCCTTCTTCGTCAACGCTGGGTTGCGGTTCGTCGAGGAGACAGCCAAGATGCGCGCGTTCGTCACGCTTTGGGACGAGATCACCCGGGAGCGCTACGGCGTCGAGGACCCCAAGCAGCGGCGGTTCCGGTACGGAGTGCAGGTCAACTCCCTCGGGCTGACCGAGGCGCAGCCGGAGAACAACGCCCAGCGCGTGGTGCTGGAGATGCTCGCGGTGACGCTGTCCCGTGATGCCAGGGCCCGCTCGATCCAGCTCCCGGCCTGGAACGAGGCGCTCGGGCTGCCGCGCCCGTGGGACCAGCAGTGGGCGCTGCGGATGCAGCAGGTGCTGGCGTTCGAGACCGACCTGCTGGAGTACGAGGACATCTTCGCCGGCAGCACGGTGATCGAGGCCAAGGTCGAGGAGCTGGTCACCGGCGCCCGGGCGGAGATCGACAAGGTGCTCGGAATGGGCGGCTCGGTGGCCGCTGTCGAGTCCGGCTATATGAAGGGCCAGCTGGTGTCCTCGCTGGCCGAGCGGCGTCGGCGCATCGAGTCCGGACAGGACGTCGTCGTTGGGGTCAACTGCTTCGACACCACCGAGCCCAGCCCGCTGCAGGCCGAGGGCGCCGCATCCATTGAGGTCGTCGACGTGACCGTCGAGCAGGCGGCCATTGACGCCCTGAGGCGTTGGCGAGTCGGGCGGGACCACACGACGGTGGAGAATACCTTGGTTGCGTTGCGGGACGCGGCCAAGACCGATGTCAACCTGATGGAGCCGACCATCGCCTGCGCCAAGGCCGGGGTCACCACGGGGGAGTGGGCCGGCGCGCTGCGGGCGGTGTTCGGCGAGTACCGGGCGCCGACCGGGGTGGCGGCGGCGGCCGGCGGCGGGGTGGCCTCCGAGGGGTTGGCTGCCGTCCGGGAGCGGGTGCGGGCTACCGGTGAACAACTGGGCACCCGACTGCGGCTGCTGGTCGGCAAGCCGGGCCTGGACGGGCACTCCAACGGTGCCGAGCAGATCGCCGTCCGGGCTCGGGACGCCGGCTTCGAGGTCATCTACCAGGGCATCCGGCTGACTCCGGCGCAGATCGTGGCCGCGGCTGTGCAGGAGGGCGTGCACCTGGTGGGGCTGTCGGTGCTGTCTGGCTCGCACCTGTCGGTGGTGCCGGACGTGGTGCGCGGGTTGCGCGAGGCCGGCGCGGAGGACATCCCGGTGATCGTCGGCGGCATCATCCCGGCCGTCGACGTCCCAGCCCTCACCGAGTGCGGGGTGGCCGGCGTCTTCACCCCGAAGGACTACGAGCTGAACCAGATCATGGAGGAGCTGGTCATCCTGATCCGCCGCGCCAACGGCCTGGAGGACTAGCCCGCCGACCGGCGCGCCGGGTGATCCCCCGGCGCACTCACCTCACGCAGCCCGCCAGGCTTCCGCAGCGGCCCGGCCGCTGCGTGGGCACCACTGGAACGCCGGTGATCCGGCTCAGCCCATGCTCTTGGCCCCGTCCAGCGCCTCGCGGATGATGTCGGCGTGCCCGGCGTGCTGGGCCGTCTCGGCCACGATGTGCAGCAGCACCCGTCGGGCCGACCAGCGCGCGCCCGGCTCGAACCACGGTGCCCTTGGCAGCGGGTGCGAGGTGTCCAGGTCGAGGGTGGCGACCAGCTTGTCGGTGCGCGCGGCCACCCGTTCGTAGTCGGCAAGCACCCCAGCCAGCGTCTCGCCCGGCTGCATGGAGAACTCGTCGCCGTACTCGGCGTAGTCCTCCTCGGTCCAGTCGGCCCAGTCCTTGCCACCGCTGGCCATCGCGGACGGTCCCTCCAGGATGAAGTCCACCCACTGCGACTCACCGTGCGCGACGTGCTTGTTCAGGCCACCGAGGCACAGTGCGCTCACCGTCGGGGTGGCACCTACCTGCTCGTCGGTGAGGTCGCGGGTGGTGTTGCGCAGGAAGAAGCGGTGTCGACGCAGGGTCTCGAGCAGGTCGGTGCGCTCGACCGACAGGGTCTGGATGGTGGTCATCTCGAAGCCTTCCGTTGTTGGTGTTCCCACGCTAGCGGCCATACGTGCCAGTTTCTGTCCTCAATTAGCGGAGAATGGCAGGCATGGCCAACACCAGCTCGCGCGCTCTCCGGCTGCTGTCGCTGTTGCAGACCCACCGGTACTGGTCGGGGGAGCAGCTGGCCGACCGGCTCGAGGTCTCCATCCGCACGTTGCGCCGGGACGTCGAGCGGCTTCGCGAGCTGGGCTACCCGGTGCGGGCCAGCCGCGGCGTCGACGGTGGCTACCAACTCGCACCAGGAGCCGTGCTGCCGCCACTGGTGCTGGATGACGAGGAGGCCGTGGCACTGGCGGTGGGGTTGCAGACCGCCGCCCAGGGTGCGGTGGCCGGCATCGCGGAGTCCTCGGTGCGGGCGCTGGCGAAGCTGGCCGGTGTGATGCCGCCATCGCTGCGGCGGCGGGTCGAGGCGGTGCGCACCATGACCGACGCGCCGGGCTGGGG
>JALYVZ010000162.1 GCA_030852965.1 Actinomycetota bacterium
GGCAGGTCCTGCGCCGCGTCGTCCACCGCGCCGGTCATCCCCAGGATGGTGCGAGCCACCAGCCGTGGATCGTCGGACATCGGCACGTGGCCGACGCCGGGCAGCGTGATGAACTCCGCGCCCGGCACCTTGGCCCGCATCGGGTGGCCGTAGCGGCGGTACGGGGTCGTGCGGTCGCGCTCGGCCCACGCGATGCGCACCGGGCACAGCGCGACGTCGAACGGCTCCAGCGGTTGCAGCTGGACGCGACCGCCCAGCGCCCCGGACAGCGCGGTGCACTCACGGGCGTCGGCGATCATGTCGGCCAGGTTCTCGGCGCTCACCCGTCCGGGGTGCTCGACGACCCGGCCCAGCCAGGTGCTCCGAAACGCCGCGTTGCCCGCCAGGGCACGGAACGGTGGAGTTCCCACAGCGGTGCGCGCCATCCGGAACATGAGGAGCAGCCGCATCAGGTCCCGACGGGACTGCCAGCAGCCGGCCGGCGAGATCGCGGTGACCGAGCGGGCCCGACCCCGGCGCGCCAGCTCCAGGGCGGCCCAACCACCGAGGGAGTTGCCGGCCAGATGCGCGGTCTCGATACCGGCCTGGTCCAGCTGGTTGCAGAGGGCGTCGACGACCGCGGTCATCCCGAGGTCGGAGTCGGGCCCGAGCATCGGTCCGCCGCGATGGCCGGCCATGGTGGGCACGAACACATCGTGCCGGCCGGTCAGAAAGGGCAGTACCGGGCGCCACGCCCGCCATGACAAGTTCGCACCGTGCAGCAGCACCAGCGGGGTACCCTGGCCAGACCGATGAAACCCGCTGACGGAGGAGGCTTCGTCGGCTGAGTCGCTGGACGGGTGCAGGATCGACACGGTCGCCATGGCTTCGTCGCCTCCTTCGTTCTTGCTGGTCGAGGGGCTCCCGGTGCGGGTGATCGGGTCGATCGCCGTTTCCTTTGAAAGGACGTTAAGTGAACGGCGTGTTACACGGCAAGTGCTGGGTGTCACCTCTCGGCGACGTCAGCCTTCTGGGCTACCCAAGGTAACCAACGGTGACACCTCACCGTCGACGCCGGGAAAACGTGAGGTCAAAAGGTTTTTTCCAGGCCGTTCGAGCTGCGGTTGGCGTGGCGCCGGTAGACCTCCGCGGCGGCACGTGAAAAACCGTCCGGCACGCCGAGCTCGGCCAGGGCTGAGCCGGCCTCCTCCATCTCGCCGACCCATCGCCACGCCTTCGCACCGGCCCGCGAGCCGATCCCGGCCACCTCCCCCGCCAGGTCCACCCCGAACCGGGCCAGCTCCTCCCTCAGCGCACCGCCTACCCCGGCCGACTCGGCCACCTCGGCGAGCGCCAGCCAGATCGCCGGCAGTGCCTTGCTCTGCAACCCGAAGCAGGCCTTCAGGGCGCTGGCCGCGCCCAGATCGGCACCGAGCACCTTGGCCTCGAACGGGGACCCCGTGAACAGTGCCGCGATGGCGCCGGCCGCAGCCCCGGACAACCACAGCACGGTCTGCCCGGCCGCCCAGGCCGGCGGCCCGATCAGCGCTCCGTCCACCACCCGCTCCGGCCCGAACAGCACTGCGATCCGGCGCATCGTGGCCGGGGACACCGCGTTGGCGTCCAGATAGAGCGGCGACGGCTCGGACCGCGCTGGCAGCGCGGCGGCCACCCGCTCGGCGACGTCCAGCGCCGCGTGCGGCGGACAGATCGAAATGATCACATCGCAGCGGCAGGCCACCGCGGCAATGTCAGGCACCCCCACCAGATCGGCCAGCTCGGCACGCTTGGACGTGGACTGCGAACGGCCGGCCGCCGCCCACACCACCGCCGCGGCCACAGGCTTGAGTGCCGACCCGAGCGCGGCGCCCATCGTACCGGGGTGCAGGACCCCCACCACCGGTCGTCCGCCGGCCCAGCCGTGCTCATCGACACTCATCACCGGACATCATCGCGCGCATCGCGGGCCGCACGTCCACCGACCGAGTGCCACCATCCAGAAGACGTCCGTCACCAGCGAACACAGCAGCCCGTTCGGGGGCCGACGTTGGGTGTGCCGCCCCCAGCTTGGTGACGTCGTCAAACGCGAGATAGGCACGGACCAGGAAGCGCCACCGCGCGAGTGTTACTCGGATCACATCGGCCGAAGCGATCGGATCGGGGGCAAGACGACGCTGATCGCCACCCTGCTGCTGATGGGCGTGAGCACCTTCATCATCGGGTTCATTTCGAGCTCCCTGACGATCGGCACGCTGGCCTCGATCCTGCTGGTGCTGATGCGGATCGGGCAGGGCATCGGGGTGGGCGGGGAGTGGGGCGGCTCGGTTCTCATCGCGGTGGAGTGGGGACACGGGAACCGGCGCGGGCTGTTCGCCAGTTGGCCGCAGTTCGGCGTGCCCATGGGCCTGCTGCTGTCCACCGGCGCGGTGGCCACGACGAACAAGCTGACCGGGCCGGACTTCATCACCTGGGGCTGGCGGGTGCCCTTCCTGCTGTCAGCGGTGCTGATCGCGGTCGGGCTGTATGTACGGCTGCGGGTGTTGGAGAGCCCCGAGTTCGAGCGGGCCAAGTCCGCGAACACCGTGGTGAAGGCGCCGGTGCTCGAGGTGATCCGGCGGCAGTGGCGGGACATCCTGGTCGCGGCGTTCGTGCGGCTCTCCGAACAGGCGCCGTTCTACCAGTTCGTCACCTTCGTGCTGGATTACACCACCCGACAGCTGAGTCTGCAGGGTGCCGACGTGCTGATCTACACCATGGTCGGCGCCGCCGTCGGGCTGGTCAGCATCCCGCTGTTCGGCTACCTGTCCGACCGGATCGGCCGGCGGCGGATGTACGCATCGGAATGCGTGGGGCTGTTCGCCTTCCCCTAATACGCACTGTTGGACACCAAAAGTCGGCGGGCTGGTGCTGCTCGCGATCGTGCTCTCGCTGATCTTCCACGACATGCAGTAGGGGCCGCAGGCCGCGCTGATCGCGGAGACCTTCGGCACCAACGTGCGCTACAGCGGTGCCGGCATCGGCGACCAGCTAGCGTCGGTGATCGCCGGCGGGCCAGCCCCGTTGATCGCGGCCACGATTCTGAGCTCCACCGGTCGCGCACCTGGATCAGTGGTACATCATCGGGTGCTGTGTGATCTCTCTACTCGCGCTGCGGCTGATGCCCGACCGCGCGACGGTGGCCCGGAGGCTGGCCGCCACCAGCGTGGCTGCGCAGGTGTAGGGAGAAGCAGCTAGAACCGGCACCGTCAGGTGCCTCGGCGGCGGCCAGCCGCTGCATTCTCGGCCCGAGCGCGGCCACCACCAGCGCGGCGGGATCTCCGGCACCCGCCCGAGCCGGAAGTCGCAACCCCGGCCCTCGGTCCGCGGCCACGGCGACGGCTCGGACGGCGTGGGCCAATGTGCTGAAGATCGTGCGCAGGGAGCAGAGGGTCGGGGCGATGACGTCGTCGACACGGTGCGCCTCGCCACCCTGCACGACTTGCGTTGGCCAATCCGCGCTACCCGGCGTAGCCGCCGTCCTAAGCTGGGCATGGGACTGACCGAGATGCACGGCAAGAGTGGACGGACCAGATGAGCACGACCAGCGAGACAGTCAGTACAACCGGGGACACCGTTCGCGCGGAGATCACCGATGGAGTCGCCGATGTGCGCCTGAACCGACCCGAGAAGCTGAATGCGCTCAACCAGGACATGTTCTCCGACCTGCTGGAAATGGGCCTGACCATTCGGCGGCGCTCCGAGCTGCGCGCGGTGGTGCTCTCTGGTGCGGGGCGCGGCTTCTGCGCGGGCCTGGACTACGCGATGTTCTCCGCGATGGCGGCCGGCGAGCCGATCAGCCGGGAACCTCGACGCACCGACCTGCTCGACCCCGACGACCAACTGCTGGAGCTCGGCCGAGGCCAACGGGCGACGCTGGTGTGGGGGACGGTGCCGGTGCCGGTGATCGCGGCGGTGCACGGGCCGGCCTTCGGCGGTGGCTTCCAGCTGATGCTGCCCGCCGACCTGCGCCTGATCGCCCCCGACGCCATCCTGAGCGTTGCCGAGGTCCGCTGGGGGCTGATACCGGACATGGCGGGGACCCAGTTGCTGCCCCGCCTGGTGGGCATGGACGTGGCCAAAGAACTGACGTTCACTGGTCGGGTGGTTACCGGGGAGGAAGCCGGCCAGATCAGGCTGGCCAGCCGAGTGGTCGACGACCCGAGGACCGAGGCACTGGAACTGGCCCACGAGATCGCCGCCCGCAACCCGGACGCGGTCCGAGCCGCCAAAGCCCTGCTGGACGACTCCTGGCACCTCCCTATAGGTGACGGGCTGGCCGCCGAACGAGCCGCGATCAACAACCTCATCGGTAGCCCGAACCAGGTGGAGGCCGTACGGGCCCGACTGGAACAACGCCCGGCGGTCTTCGCCGGGCCAGACTAGAGGGGCATCGACCCGGGGACCATCGACGACGTGATCTGGCGGCAAACACCAGTAGTTCTACGGAGGGGTCACGGGCAGTCGTTACTACCATCGACGCCATGATTTCACAGACAAGCGAATCGACCACCGCCCGCCGACCCTGGATCGTGCTTGTCTACTTCTACATCGCGGCCTGGCCGGCCTCGGCTTCCTCATCGTCGGGACCACGACCGCGCTCTTCGGCGCCAGGACCTGGCGTTCCCAGGGCTGGGCCTGAAGTCCTACAGCTACGAGTCGTCCCTGCGCCGTGACGCACGGCACGATCGTGGCCTCGGACGCCGAGCGGGAGACCGCGCGCCGGCGAGCGATCCAGGACGCCCGCCACGACGGGGCGGACAGACTGGTCGACGGCGCGATCCTGATGCTCGTCGGGACGCCAACCCTGGTCTGGCACCTGCGCCGGGCGCGCAGGGTCGGCGGCCCAGGACGCAGTCCTGACTCCCCGATGGATCCGACCCAGCGCGCCCCCTGCCGGCGCGGCGGCCAACCGCTCTTCGGTAAGCCGCACGACCGCGCGCATCCGCTCGGCGGTGATCTCCCCGAGCCTCTTCGTTCGCATCAGGACAGCTTGCTGGTCACCGCCCGCTTGCGCAGCGATCCCGGGCAACATCACACCCCGTTTCGTACGTCCGTACTCTGGGTAAGGTGCTGCTCGTCAATCAGACCTACCCCGTCCGTTCCCGGACCACCCGTGCCCTGCGCGCCACCCTGCTCGGCGTCACCACCGCCGGGATGGGACTGGCCGCCAGGCTGCTCACCACAGCGGCCTGGGGACTGCCCACCGCGCTGGGTGCGTCCCGACGGGCCATCACCGCGGTCACCGCACGGTCCCCGCGCGCCAAGGACGGAACCTTCCACAACACCCAGCCGGCCACCCCGGTTGAGCCGATGAGCGTCCCGTCGCTGATCCACGCTGTGCTGACCAGAGGCGAGCTCGGCCGACCGCCGGGGCCGGTACCGCTGGCGGTGCCCGAGCACCCGACGGTCGCCGACCAGCTCGCGGTCACCTGGTACGGGCACGCGTCAGTGCTGGTGGAGGTGGATGGCCGGCGGGTGCTGGTGGACCCGATGTGGAGCGAACGGGCCTCGCCCTCGCCGCTGATCGGACCGAAACGAATGCACCCGGTGCCCACCGGCATCGACGAGCTGCCCCCGTTGGACGTCGTGATCATTTCGCACGATCACTACGACCACCTCGACCTGCCCACCGTCCGCCGGCTGGTCGCGCACGGTGACGCGCCGTTCGTGGTGCCGCTCGGGGTGGGCGCGCACCTGCGGGCCTGGGGCGTTCCGTCCGATCGGATCGTCGAGCTGGACTGGGGCGGCCAGACCAGGGTCCGTGAGCTGACCGTGACCTGCACCGAGGCACGACACTTCTCCGGACGAGGGCTGACCAACAACGACACTCTGTGGGCATCCTGGGTGATCACCGGACCGCAGCACGGGGTGTTCTTCGGTGGTGATACCGGCTACACCCCGGCATTCGCCGAGATCGGCGCGCGGTACGGGCCGTTCAACCTCACGCTGCTGCCGATCGGGGCCTACCACGCCGGCTGGCCGGACATCCACCTGAACCCCGAAGAAGCGGTACGCGCGCACGGCGACCTCGGCGGCGGACTGCTGGTACCGATCCACTGGGGCACGTTCAACCTGGGGTTCCACGAGTGGGACGAGCCAGTGCGCCGACTGCTGGCGGCGGCCGGCAAGGACACCGACAACGGCACACGGGTGGCGGTACCGATCCCGGGTGAACGATTCACCGTGCTCGATCCGCCGCCGGTGCAGCGCGACTGGTGGACCGCGCTGGCGTCGGCCGCCACCAAGATCTAGACCACATTCATCGCGTCGAGGAAACGGGCGCCGTACTCCTCGTCACCGTCGATCGTGACGTCGTGCTCCCGCCACGGGGAACGGCGGGTGGCCCAGGACGACGCTGGGAGTGCGCCACTCCCGTCGCTGAGCTCGCGGCAGAACCGCGTCATCTCGTCGCACTCGCGGCGCAGCGCTTCGGTCCAGTCCAGGCTCATGTCCGGGGTCTCCTTCGGCGCTGCTGACCCCTGCTGTGCTGACCCCTGCTTCGGCCGCGCGCTCGCGCAGCCGGGCGCGCACCTCGTCCGGGGTGTAGACGTTGCGTTGGCGCTGAGCGCGGGCCACCGCCACCCCGGTCGCCGCAACACCCGCCATGCCGGCCAGCCCGGCCACCTTCCACCACTTCACGGCGGGCAGGATACTGGCGTGCCCGGAACCCCCATCGACCTGGATGCCGCCGTCAAGCACCACCCGGATCGGTGACATCTGGCTGTCCGCGGCCGCTCGGCCGCCGACCGGGCGATCCGGATCACCACCAACAGCCCGGTCAACCACGTCGCATGTCCGTTGTGCTGGACGACCTGCCACCGCTGATGGGGCATGCCGAGCTGGGTCGTTCCCTCACCGACCTGTGGACCGGCGGCCACCAGCGCGGAGTCCAGCTGCACGACCTGCGTGTCGCGGCGCTGCAGTGGGCCAAGGTACGCAGCGGGGTTGGCTGCGGCAGCTGGACGCGCCGGTGACCAAGGAGATGGAGGTCGGTCTGCTGCGCGCGATCGCCCGGTTCGACGGCACCCCGTTCCGACCACCGGTCGGCTCGCCGGACGCTGGTTCCTCGGCGACGAGATCTAGGTCCGGGTCCCCGCGAGCTGACCGGATTTTCTTCGGACTTGCACAGCGAGAACTCAGACTCGGTGCCCACAGTGGGGGCCATGGGTCGAACAGTAGCCGGGATGGCCGCCGTCGCGGTGGTCGCGGCGGTGGTGGGCGGCGGTGTCGGTGGGTATGTCGGCCGCCACACCGCGAGCGGCGCCTCCACCTCGTCGGTGGGCATGCTGCAACAGCCGTTGCCACCCGCCAGCGACGAGGCGCCGGGGGCGATCAGCACGGTCGCTCAACATGTGCTGCCGAGCGTCGTGCAGCTTGCCGGTTCCTCGGGCAAGGGTTCCGGGGTGGTGCTGTCCTCCGACGGGCTGATCCTGACCAACGCACACGTGCTGGAGTCGGGTCGGTTCACCGCCGTGTTCCAGAACGGCGCAAGCGCACCGGTGACCGTGGTCGGCAGCGACCGCCGGGCGGACCTGGCGGTGGTGCGGGCACAGGGCGTGTCCGGGCTGACCCCCATCCAGCTCGGCAATTCCGACGGCCTCCAGGTCGGCCAGCCGGTGGTGGCAGTGGGCTCACCCCTGGGCTTGGCCGGCACTGTGACCAGCGGAATCGTCAGCTCACTCAACCGGCCCGTGGAGACCGGCGGTCCAGGCCGAAGTGCCGCCATCGGGGCCGCGCAGACCTCGGTGCTGGACGCGATCCAGACCGACGCCGCGATCAACCCTGGCAACTCGGGTGGACCACTCGTGGACATGCAGGGCCGAATCGTCGGCGTCAACTCCGCGATCGCCTCGCTCGGGTCCGATTCCAGCGGTGGGCAGTCCGGCTCGATCGGTCTGGGCTTCGCCATCCCGATCAACCAGGCCAAACGGATCGCCGATGAGTTGGTCGCCACCGGGCACGCCACCAGGGCGGCGCTGGGGGTCACGGTGCGCGACAGCGACCCGGCCGGCGCCCAGCTGGTGGAGGTGCTGCCCGGCGGGGCCGCCGCCCAGGCCGGTCTGCGGGCGAGCGACGTGGTCACCAAGATCGGCGGCCGACTGGTTCAGAGCTCCGACGAGCTGGTCGCGGCGGTCAACTCAGCGAGCCCGGGGAGCTCGGTGGCCCTCACCGTGAGCAGCGGTGGCGCGGCCCCTCATCCGGTGCAGGTAACGCTGGGGAGCGTGCCGGCCGACTAGCCACCCGGTGGCGGGTCCACGCGGTCGAGGTACGCCGGTCGCACGGACAATTACTCTCAAGCTCATGAGCACGAAGGCGCGGATCGGGCTCGGGGCGATACCAGTGGGGGCCCCGAGCAGGTGATAGGGCCAGACCTGGACGAGCTGGAGGGGCCACGGGGTCGACTCGATCTGGCTGTCCGACTGGTGTCCTCCCGCCACACAGTCGACCCGCTGATCGGGCTGGCCTACGCGGCGGGGCGCACCGAGCGGCTGAAGCTGGGTACCGGGGTGCTGGTGCTACCCGGGCGCAACCCCGCGCTGGTGGCCGCGCAGCCGGCCTCCCTCA
>JALYVZ010000163.1 GCA_030852965.1 Actinomycetota bacterium
CCCTCGTTGTGCGCACGCCGTTCCCGTCCTGATCGTTCCAAGCTGTGGTAGCCCGAAACCCTAGACAGGGCACGGCGTGCCCCCTCAACGATCATGAACTGGCACCCACGGGAACGTCAGTAGAGCCAAAATGGGCCGCGCACGCATATCGGCATCCTGCCATCTCTACGGCACGTCTGCCCCATTGCGATCCTGTCCTGCGCGTGCGAGGGCCCACTTCCACGAGCACCTCTACTGATCTACGACGTCGTCATCCGACGTCCTTAAATCGAGTGTCTCGTGGTTGACGTGGCGATCACGCTGCGCTGCACCGGCATGCGGGGCGAGCCGCCGGTCTACAGCGGCGTCCCGGCGCCCAGCACGATGGATGCGAGATGCGGCGACAGCACGTCGACAGCCCCGCGTCCAGGCCCGAGCCGATCGTGGCGCCCCGCCCATGAGCACCTCGTCCAGTACTGCGCGTAGCCAATGGGCCCCGCTAAGCCGTCCCAAGCTAACGGGGTCGCTTCGCGTCCGCGCTTGATCCTCATCCGACATAACATCGGTTGGCTCGACATGCTCGACGCCGGGGACCCCTTGGTGGTGACGCTATGGACTTGCCGGGCTCGCCGTCCGGGTAGCGGCCGTGGCCAGGGTGGTTACCTCGGCACGGGCTGCCGCCAATGAGTTTGCCGCCAGTGGCCGGTAGCGGGCCAGGTGTGGGGCGAATCCGGCGAGGGTCATCTCGGCGCTGATGAAGTACATGTTGTCCTCGGCCACACCGTGGTTGGCGAAGTACGCCCGCAGGTAGGGGGTTTGGAAATCCCAGCCTTCCCGTGGGGCGCCAGGGCCGTAGGCGCCGCCCCGCGCGCTGATCACCAAAACGTTCGTGGCGCGCAGCAGGCTGCCCCCGGTGTCGAAGTCGGTGAATGCCCCCGGAAAGCTCACCCGGTCGATCCAGGCCTTCAGCGAAGCGGGTATCGAGTAGTTGTACATCGGCGCACCGATCAGCACCGTGTCGGCGGCCAACAATTCGGTGATCAGCGGGCGGGTCAGCGCCCACGCCCCGTCTTCGGCCGGGCTCTGGACCAGAGCCGGCACCCGGGCCGGCGGGACGAGGCCGTGACGCTCCACGCGCCGTCCGAGCGCGCAGTAGGCGGTATCCAGTGGCGGAACCGGGTCGGCAGCCAAGTCCCGGTACCGGTAGCCGGCCGATCCATGCACGCCACGCCAGGTGTCGGCGAACGACGCGGTCAGCTGCCGGCTGACCGACGCGCTGCAACGATGGGCGCTGGAATCTAGGTGCAGCAAGGACGTCATCGGCTCTCCTGTCACGGTAGCGGCGTTGCGTTCGTCATCAGAGTTGACGGAGCGCGACGAGGAAAGGTGACTGATGGGCGAGCGCGACGATCTGGCGGAACGGTTCGAGGAGCAGCGCGGTCAGCTGCGCGCGGTGGCCTACCGGATGCTCGGCTCAGCAAGCGAGGCCGACGATGCGGTGCAGGAGGCGTGGCTGCGCCTGGGCCAGATCGATGTCTGCGATGTGGATAACCTGGCGGCCTGGCTGCGGACGGTGGTGACCCGCATCTGCCTCGACATGCTGCGCTCGCGCAGGTCACGGCGGGAGGACCTGACCGGGCAGGTGCCCGACCAGGCCTTCGAGACCACTCGGGGTAGCCAGCCCGAAGACGAGACGTTGCTGGCGGATTCGGTGAGCCGAGCGCTGCTCGTGGTGCTGAACACCCTGGACCCGGCCGAACGGATCGCGTTCGTGCTCCACGACATGTTCGCCGTGCCGTTCGAGCAGATCGCGGCCATCGTGGAGCGCACACCGGTCGCCGCGAAGAAGCTCGCCAGCCGCGCCCGCCATAAGGTCCAGGGCGTCCCGGCGGTCCCGGCCGCCGAACTCGCGCGCAGCCGGCGGGTCGTATCGGCGTTCCTGATCGCGGCACGGGCTGGTGACCTCGCCGCGATCCTGGCGGTGTTGGCTCCAGATGTCGTCCGTCGCGCCGATCCCGCCGCGCTGCCCCCCGGGGCGGCGGCCGAGGTTCGCGGTGCGCGAGCTGTGGCGGAAGGGACGGTGGCCCTGGGTGCCAGGTCGCAACTCGCTGAACTCGCGCTGGTCAACGGCACCGTGGGAGTCGTAGTGGCCCCGCAGGGCCGGCTGGTGCTCGCGCTCACCTTTACTATCTCCGGCGACAAGATCACCAGCTACGACGTCATCGCCGAGCCTGTCCGCCTCCAGCAACTCGACCTCGCCGTCCTCGAGTGAGTCGGCGGCGGTCTTCCAAACGAACCGGGCAGCCACCGTCCGGGTACTGCGGCGAAGGTGCGATCCACCCTATGTGTTGGGCGCCGCCCCGTCACCAGTAGCGGATCGCCTAACGGACACACGACCGGCCGCCACAGGGGCCCACGTCTCAAGCGCTCCTGATAGTTTGGACGCCTGTGACGTGGAGCTTGTACGGCAGCTATCTGCTCATCGTGATACTCATCGTGCTCGCACCCGGCCCGGACACAATGGTTGTCTTCAAGAACGCGCTTTCCGGCGGCGCACGCGGCGGCCTGCTCGCGAGCCTCGGCATCTTCTCCGGCAACGTCATACAAGGCACCGCCGCAGCACTTGGGCTCGGCCTGCTGATTGCCAGGTCTCAGCCCCTGTTCCTCACCTTGAAGTGGCTCGGCGCCACCTACCTGGTCTACCTCGGGTTGCAAGCGCTGCGTGGCGCATGGCGCGGCCAGTACGAGGGTCTGGACGACCCTCGGCGGGTGCGGACCGGCGGATTTCGGCGGTGGCGCGAAGGCTTCCTATCCAACATCACCAACCCCAAGATGCTGGCGCTCTACCTGTCGGTGCTGCCGCAGATTCTCGACCCCGCCACCACGACAACGTGGGACGCGCTCCTATTCGCTTACACCGTCGCCGTGCTGGGCGGCCTCTGGCTGCTGCTGGTCCTGTTGTTCGTGCACCGGGTGCATGAATGGCTCGGCAAGCGAAAGGTCCGCCGCACCCTCGACGGCGTCACCGGCACCGCACTCATCGGCTTCGGCGCCGCCCTCGCCGTGGAAAGCTAGACTCATTCGTCCGGCGACCAGATTGATCAACCGCCTGGCATGGTGGCGCAGCCTATTGAGTCTTCCGTTGGCCTCCTCCAGCACCTACTGGTTTCGGCCAGCGCACACTGTCCGCTGACCGATCCCTCTGGTGATCTTGCCCCGCGACCAGGCGGAGCTGTGCCGCTGGGCGTTCCCTTGATCGAACATGTTCGTGACGGGTCAGAGCCGGTGGTGGGCGTCCAACGGATCGTCGAGTGCATCGACTTCGGCCAGTACCTCGAGACCATGCAGAGCCGCCGTGCTTTCGCTGTGCGGGGTGCGAACATCCGGCTCGAGCGCGTGCCCAAAGCCGCCGTCGGAGTTGCGCGCGCACCGCCGCGACCACGGCGTCCGCTGGCGCCCCATCGAACATGACGGCGGCCCGGTGACGGTCGAGCAGGCGCGCGTTAGCGAAGATGAACTGGCGAGCGGCCGACACGTTGACAGACATGCAGGCCACGCTAGGCGACCGTGAGCGTCGGGTATTCCAGGAATCGGACGGCTGTGCGCCCGGTCAGGCGACGGACCTCGTCTGACATGTGGGCCTGGCTGGCATAGCCGGCCGCCAGCGCTCGTTCGGCCAACGAGGCCGTCGCCGGCACCCACAGCCGACGCAACCGCAGGACGCGGCTCAGGGTTTTGGGTCCATAGCCCACAGCCGAGATCATGCGTCGATGCAGCTGACGCTCGCTCACCCCCAGTTCACGGGCAACCTCGCCGACACGACTTGCGGCCCAGGTCAAACGCGCGGCGGCGGCCGCTACCAGTGGGTCTCGTCGTGGTGCACGAGCCATGGCCGCGTCGAGGAGAATGGCCCGTCGCTGCGGTAGCCCTGCGACGGCGAGCTCGTCCTCCAGCTTGTGCGCCACGGTTCCCAGCATATCCCTGGCGGTGACCTGGGAGTCGCGCAACTCGCTCGCGGGCCGGCCCAAGAACACTCCAGCCCCACCAGGAGGCAGTCTGACACCCGGACGACCACAGCCCTGCTTGGGCCGGCTTGCTTGGGCCGGCGTGATCGAGTACCCGTCCTCACAAACACCACTGGCTTCGTCACGACCTACTCCCGCTGGCCTCGAACCCTGAGTCGGATGATGCCCGCATCCCGGTCGCTGGCTACCGCCGGTCCCATATTCGGGGCGAGCCGTCCGGTCGTTTGCTAGTTCTCGCTACGCGTCTGACGGATGGGCGAGTCTGGTGGTGAAGATCGGCGGAACAGCCAGGGTTGCAGATTTGGGAATCCGCGCATGGCCGCCGGTTGCAGCTTGCGCAGATGGAATCCCTGGCCACGATTGGCTATGGCACTGTTGGGTCGGTGATCTCCTCGACGGTGGACCGCGGCGTGCCCGACCTGGGCGGGTTGATGCGTGAGCTGGATGCCGCCGCGCCTTACGAGCTGCTGGATGTGTGCGCGGTATGGCTGCAGCGTTGCGTGACCGCCAACGACAGTGCTCTGTTGCTGGCTGACTACGCCCAGGTCGTCCTTGAGGCCGTGCCCGCTTCGCTGCCCTCCGAGGTCGCGGTATCCGCGCGGGCGCACGCGCAATCCTCCTGTGGTGAACGCCACCACATCGACGACAGCCCAGCCGGTACGGCCTACCGTGATCAACGCATCGTTGAGCTGGAGTCGACCGATGATCGCAGGGCGGGCGCCACCTCGATCACCACGGTGTTTGTGCCGGTGTCGATCCGGGCTGAGCGTGTGGGAGTGCTGCGGGTCGCGCTGGAGCGCGCGAGCATCTCGCCGGCGTTGCTGCAGACTCTCCAAGACGTCGCCCAGCTGGTCGCCCACGTCATCACCGGTGCGCGGCGCTACACCGACCGCTTCGAGGTGCTGCGCCGTAACCAACCCCTCAAATTGGCCGCGGAGATCCAATGGGAGTTGCTTCCGGTGCTGGCCTACGACCTTCCCGCGTTCTCTATTGCCGGTGCGCTGGAACCAACCTATGAGATCGGTGGGGACAGCTTCGACTACGCAGTCAGCGCACACAGCCTCTCGATATCGATCACCGACGCGGTCGGTCACGGACTGCGAGCGGCGTTGCTGGGCAGCCTCACCGTCGCCGCGCTACGCAACAGTCGCCGAGATGGCCAAGACATCCACCAACAATTCGCGATAGCCAACCGGCACCTCGTCGAACAATTCCCCGAGCTGGCGTTCGTGACAGGGCTGGCACTACGGCTGGACACCGCCACCGGCAGCGGTATCGCGGTCAACGCCGGCCACCCACCGCCGCTGCTGCTGCGTCACGGCCGCGTGTGCGAGCTGCCACTTTCCCCCGATTATCCGCTGGGCCTGACCGCCGATGCCATCTACCGCCCGCAACCGATCTCGCTACACCCCGGCGATCGACTGCTGCTGATCACCGACGGCATCACCGAGGCCCACCGCCGAGGCGAGCCGCCGTTTGACCTGCCGCGACTCAACACTCAGCTGGCCAACCACACCGACTTGTCCGCGGCTGAGTTCGTCCGACAACTCACCAGCTCGGTCCTTGACCACTGCAACGGCGAACTCATCGACGACGCCACCGTCGTGTGTCTGGATTGGCGGGGCGACGCCCATTCCCACACCGAAGTCCGGCAAGACCATGACGGCTTCGTCAACACCCATGGATGAAGATCTCCGCCTCGCCACCCGAATGCGCGACATAAGCCACCCCCACCGAGGATATTGAGGATGGCCGGTGTTCAGCGTCGCCGCCTAATGGGATCTGCCGAGCCGGATAGGGAAGGCTCGGTGCCGGTAGCCGCCGGTGGGTGAGCACTCGCACCGCCAGGACGTAGTTGAGTCCTAGTGTAGTGTCTCCAAAATAGCAATCTTTTGTGGTAGCATGGATCATGCGCCCAGCTACCGCACCGTTGTCCATGACACAGAGCCAGCGGAAGATCCTCGAGACCCTCAGCAAGTCGCGGACAGCCCCGCATCGCGAAGTCCAGCGAGCGGCAGCGTTGCTCCTGGCCGCGGACGGTGTCGCCAACACCGCGATCGCCGCGCGGTTTGGTGTCTCCCCGGGCAGCGTGCGCGCCTGGCGCGACCGGTTCGCCGCGCAGGGCGTGACCAGGTTCGGGCAGGTCGCGCCCGGTCGGGGGCGCAAGTCGAGTATCTCGGCGGAGAAGGTCGCCGAGATTGTGCGGGCCACCCGGGAGGACACCCCGGCGGGTGGCACGCACTGGAGTTGCCGGTCGATGGCCACCGCGCAGGGCGTGAGCCCGGCGACGGTGTAACGTATCTGGTCCGCGCGCGGCCTCAAACCGCACCTGGTCACCACGTTCAAGCTGTCCAACGACCCCAAGTTCAAGGAGAAGCTCATCGACGTGGTCGGGCTCTACCTCAACCCACCCGAGCAGGCCATTGTGCTGTGTATGGACGAGAAGTCCTCGGTACAGGCCCTCGACCGCACCCAAGCGTCGCTGCCGAAGAAGGGCCGGGCCGCCACGATGACCCACGACTACAAGCGCCACGGCACCACCACGCTGTTCGCCGCGCTGGACGTGCTCACCGGCGTCGTCATCGGCCAATGCCTACCCCGCCACCGCCACGAGGAGTTCCTGAAGTTCCTGCGCACGGTGGACCGACAGACCCCCAAGGGGCTGGACATCCACCTGATCCTGGACAACTACGCCACCCACAAACACGCCAACGTGGCGGCCTGGCTGGGCAAGCATCCCCGATTCCACCTGCACTTCATCCCGACCTCAAGCTCCTGGCTCAACCTCGTCGAGCGCTGGTTCCGCGAGATCACCGACAAGGCCATCCGCCGCGGCGTGTTCCACTCCGTCCCCGACCTGATCACCGCTATCGAGGACTACCTCAAGGCCAGCAACGACAACCCGAAACCGTTCGTGTGGACCGCGACCGCGCACGCCATCCTGGAGAAGGTCCGGTGCGGCCGCGTCGCCCTCAACCAAATAGCCAGCTAAAAGCGAGACACTACGCTAGCGTCAGACAGTGCCCACCGGTGGGGCGGGAGGTCCTAGACCGCAGGGATGACGTGCCCGCTCTGCGTCCGGGAGCGCGAGCACTGGTCCATTAGGCCGCTCACCACCTACGACGCCTCTACCCCGCCCAACAAACACCTCGACCAGGGTCCAGGTGGCGCCGAGATGGAGGCTGCGACGCTGACGCCGCTGCGCCCGGACCGCCTCGGCGAAGACCTCGTCGGACTACACCTGGCTGACCATCCCCACACCGGGCCGCTCCTTGCCGCGCTCCTCACCAACTCCGACCCTGTCGGTGACACCGGAACGGTGGCGAGCAACGGAGTAGACGAGCTGGCGATCCGGCGGTGCCTGATCGTGCTCACCGCCGCCGCGGCACGCCACACCGTCGCCGCCACCACCATGTTCGCGTTGCTCGAGCGCCACCCCGCTCTGGTCGCACACGCGACGGCCCCGACCGTGCAACTCGTCACCGACCACGCTCCTGACACTCTCGCCGCGACCGTCGACACCGCGCTGCCCCGCTTCAGCACCGAGCTGCTGCGCCCAGCGGCCGCCCTCGCCCAGCGCCTCTGCGACACCCTGCCCACCGACACCAACCTCGCCGAACGGGCCCACCGCCTTTCCTGGCTCGGGATCCGGTTGTCAGAGGTGGGGGACAAGCGGGGTGCGTTGGGCCCGACCGAGGAGGCGGTGGCGATCCGGCGGCGGTTGGTGGAAGCCGAGTCCGCCGCCTACCTGCCCGACCTTGCCAAGAGTCTGTGGGGGTTCGGCTGGGTTCGCGCGGCCAGCGGCGATGAAACTCGACGCCGCCCTTCGGGCAATCGAGGAAGCAACAGCGACCTACCGTTCGCTAGCCGAAGATCTCCCACAGGCATTCGCGGGACTCCTCAGAGCGGAGACGCACACCCAGGCCGACATCCTCGATGGCCTCGGCCGCCACACGAAGCTGACGCACTCCGCCACCAGTTCGATCCTGAAACTGAATGAGCCCCCACCCGAGTCCAGAACTCGTGTCCGCGAGATCGGGTCCCACAACCTCCCTGGGTACTCGTCACGTGTTGCGGACGCTCACCGCGAGGACCTGGCGGGACGTCCCGAATCCGATCATTTCCGGACGTACAGCAACCCGTGGCCGCGACCAGGCGACATGTGGCCTTCATCGATAAGTGGCGCGGAATCTCCAGCGCATCACCGACGCATTCAAGAAATCCGATGAGACCTACGGCTACCGGCGCATCCACGCGCAGCTCGCGCGGACGGGCGTGCCCCGCGGCCCGGAGCTCGTCCGGGGCATCATGCGTGAGCTGGACCTGGAGCCATGCCAGCCCCGACCCTGGCGGGTCAGCCTCACCGAGCAGGACGGACGCGAACACCGCATCCCCGACCTCCTCGGGCGGGACTTCACTGCCGCCGAGCCCGGCCAGAAGCTGATCGGTGACATCACCTACATTCCGACGTGGGAAGGCTGGCTCTATGTGGCGACTGTGATCGACTGCCACACACGAATGGTCATCGGCTATGCCATGGGTGAGGACTACAAG
>JALYVZ010000487.1 GCA_030852965.1 Actinomycetota bacterium
GCACCGGGTCGGCCACCACCGGCCCGGTGCCGGGCACGATGTCCACCCCGATGCCGGCGGCGTGCAGCGGCACCACGATGTCGCTGAACAGGATCGCGGCGTCCACCCGGTGCCGACGGATCGGTTGCAGGGTGATCTCGCAGACCAGCTCCGGCGTCGCGCAGGCAGCCAACATCGTGGTGTCGCGTCGCAGCGTGCGATACTCGGGCAGCGACCGCCCGGCCTGGCGCATGAACCATACCGGTGGCCGCGACGGCGTCTCACCCCATGCGGCGGCCAAGAATGGCGCGCCCGCGAGATCGCGACGGGCTCCGGTCGGAGCCGGCCACGGGCGTCGACCCGGACATCCGGTCTCGGTGTCGGAGCCGACTTCCGCGCCGATGGCGGGGCTCGTGGCCGCACCGACAAGCGGGCTGACTGCGTCGCTCAATGAGCGGGACCCGGACTCGGGCACGGCGATCTTGGTCATGGCCCTGCCATCCTCGCACGGGACGCGGCGCGCCTGAGCCCCGCGGTGCCTGCCGACACATACTCTCGCTGATCGTGAGCCCGCCTGTCTTCCGCCGAGCCGTGGAGGCCCTGCTGGCCGTCCAACCACGGGCGGAGCTGCGGCGGGTGGACATCGCCCCGCCGCGTCGCCTCGCGCCGCACAGCTTCGCCATGGGCGTCGAACTCGCCGAGCGTGGGGAGGACGACGATCCGGTCGAGGTGACCGGACGGTTGGTCCTGCTGCACGACCCGGACGCCCAGGACACCTGGAACGGGACGTTCCGGATGGTCTGTTACCTCCGGGCCCCGCTGGACACCGAACAGGCCGACGATCCGATGCTGCTCGCGGTGGGTTGGTCCTGGCTGACCGACGCGTTGGAGCACTCCCGCGCGGGGTACGCCGCGCTAGGAGGCACGGTCACCCGCACCGGATCGACGCGGTTCGGTGAGATCCCCGGTCCGACCCGCAGCGACGATGTCGAGCTGCGGGCCTCGTGGACTCCGACCGACCACGTTTTCAGCCGTCACGCAGCGGCATTCTACCTGCTGCTGACCCACGCGATCGGGTTACCTGAGGTGGGCGTATCCTTGATGACGGATCGTCACATTTGATCTCGGTCTTCGTGCTTCCCACGAGATCGAACGGTGGCAATCTGGCCTGAGGTTACTCTCCGCAGTCAGCAGGCTGGACTAAAGGAGTAATCGAGTTCGACCACTCTCGCGCAAATCGGAGGGAAATCTTCCGAGATTCCGCGCGATTAGGCCGCTTGGGGGCTACCCTGCGTCCACGACACCACCTCGGACGCGCGGCCTGACGGCCGAACGGATGAGGTCCCGGTGTTGGTCGGGGGGCACGACCGACTCCAGGGAGGTAGTGACGTGGCTGTGATCGGCCAAGGCACTCCTGTTAGATCGACGTACCGGCCGGATACAGTTCTGCCACCGGCGATGGTCCCGCATCCGCGGGAGGAGCTGTTCTCGGTGCTCGTCGTGGACGACCACCCGCTGCTGCGGGAGGCCATCTCGGCGAGGTTGCGCACGATGGGCGCCGGAGTAGTGCACGAGGCCGCCTCGGTGGCCGAAGCGCGGGCCAGAGCTCAGGCCAGCGGGCCGTGTGACCTTGCGGTACTCGACCTGGGGCTGCCAGATGGCAGCGGCCTGGATCTGGTCACCGAGCTGCGAGCAGCGGGCTGGAACCGGCTGGTCGTGCTCGCGTCCTCCGACGATCCCTACGCCGTGCGTTCAGCGTTCCAGGCCGGTGCACAGGCGTACCTGCTGAAGTCCGCGTCGGCGGCGATCGTCACCGACGGTGTCAAACGGGTGCTCGACGGCGGCGTCTATGCCGACCCGACAATCGCGCCGATGTTGGCTACCGGAAGCCGGGTCCCCGGCACTGACAACACCCCGCGTGAGCTCTCGGCGCGCGAGGTCGAGGTGCTGCAACTGGTCGCGGACGGGCAGTCCAACAAGGAGATCGGCGAGGCACTCAACCTCTCGGCGCTCACTGTCAAGAGCCACCTGTCGCGAATCGGGCGCAAGCTCGGCACCGGTGACCGGGCGCAAATGGTGGCGTTGGCGATGCGGGCCGGGGTGATCCGCTGAGCTCGAAGACTCCGGTGGCGGCTGGTGCTGCGCACAGCAGAGACAGTCCCGGTTCGCGATCCTCGGCGGAGCACGCGCTCCCTCATGGCCTGTCGGCCGATGACGCGCTCCCCAATGAGACGTCGGCCGGCGGCCTGGTACCCGGTTCCCCAGCCCTCGGTTCCCCAGCCCTCGGTTCCCCAGCCGCCGATGACCCGGATGCCGATGACCCGGCCGCCGAGCCGGTGCCGTTGCTGGCACCGGCCGAGGGCCTGCCCAAGGTGGTGGCGACGCCGGCAGCGTTGCGCGCGCTGGCGGCGGACCTGGCGGCCGGTGACGGCC
>JALYVZ010000035.1 GCA_030852965.1 Actinomycetota bacterium
TCGGTATCTGGGCCGGCGTGGGCGGCGTGGCGCTGCCCTCGGGGCCGCTGCTCGGCGGGGCGTTGGTGCAGACCATCGGCTGGCGGTCGGTCTTCCTGATCAACGTTCCGATCGTGCTGGCGGCCGTGCTGGCCGTCCGACGAGTCGTGCCGCCGACCTCGGGCGGCGCTGGCTCCCGACTTGGCCGCGCTCGGCTGGACCGCGCCGGCGTGCTCACCGGCGGACTCGCGCTGGCCGTCGGCACCTTCGCCGTGATCGAGACCGGACACCGCGGCCTGGACGCTCCGGTGCTGGTCGCATTCGCGGTGGCCGGGCTGCTGCTGGTCGGGTTCGTACTCGTCGAGCGGTCCCGACCGGACCCGATGCTGCCGCTGGGGCTGTTCGCGCGGCCTGCGTTCTCGGTGGCCAACGCGGTGGCGGCGGTGATGAACCTGGGCACGCTGGGGCTGCTGTTCGTGCTCACGCTGTACCTGCAGGCCGTGCAGGGACGCTCGGCGCTGGCCGCGGGGGTGGCGCTGCTGCCGCTGTTCCTGCCGCTGACCGTGCTGGCCCCGATCGCCGGTCGGTTCACCTCCCGGATCGGCCCGAAACCGGTGATGGCCGCTGGCCTGCTCACCGCCGCCATCGGGGTGGCGCTGATGGCCCGGTTGGCGCCCAGTTCGGACTACCTCGTTCTGCTGCCGGCGCTGCTGTGCTGGGGCATCGGGCTGGGGATGCTCACCCCGGCCGTGGTCGCCGCCGCGGTCGGCGCGGTCGAGCCGGCCCGGGCCGGGCTTGCCTCCGGGGTGAACAACACCGCTCGGCAGGCCGGCGGTGCGATCGGGATTGCGGTGTTCGGCGCGGTGGCGGGTTCGGCTGTCGACCACGACCATTTCGTCCGCGGGCTGCACCTCACCGCGCTCGGCACCGCCGGACTGTTCGTCGTGGCGGCTCTGGCCACCCTGGCCCTCGTCCCGGCCGCCGAGCGTGTCTGAGCCCGGTCTGTGCGGGCGCTTAGGTTTGGGGCTTGGCCACCGTGAGGAGGACGACCGCGTCTTCCGCCGCTTCCAGGCGGTGGGAACGGGGTGGGACTTCCAGCAGGTCGCCCTGTCGGCCGTTCCACACGTCGTCGCCGGCGACCAGTCGGATCCGCCCCCGCAGCACGTGCAGGGTGGCTTCACCCGGGCTCTCGTGCTCGCCCAGCTCACGCCCGGCGACCAGCGCGATCAGTGTCTGGCGCAGGGTGTTCGCGTGCCCGCCGTAGACAGTGACCGAAGCGCGTCCGCTGTCCGCGGCCGCAGCCGCCTCGAGCTGGGTACGGACCAATGCGTCCAGTGACATCTTCTGCACCGAAACCACCGCCTACTCAGGGTTGACGGCCGAGGAACGCGGCCAGTTGGTCGGCCTCCGACGCCGAGTCGGAGACCTTGACAATCGCACCGAAGGGGCTCTCACCGTCCGGCCCGCGCAACGACTCGGGCAGCGCCTCCCGGGTGCCAGCCAGCAGCTCCCGGGCCAGGCCAGGGGAAAGGTCGCTGTCCTGACCGGTGGCCCGCGCGAGATCCCAGCCGTGGGCGAACGTGTCGACGGCCGCGATCCGCATGAACGCCGCACCCGGCATCGTCCCGAACGGCAGCGTGATCATTCGGGTGCCGACGTCTGGAGCGGCGAAGGCCTCCAGGGACGCGGTGATCCCGGCGTCGAACGCGGTGAGCGGGTCGTCCTCGGTGAAGTCCGGCGGCTCCACCCCGGCCGGCGGCTCACCGGCTCGCGCGGTCGCGGCGAAGTAGTGGCTGCCAGCGACGATGTGATTGATCAGCGCTCGGACATCCCACGAGGCGCATGGGGTGGCGTTGTCGTACTGGTCGGGCGTCACGTTCACCAACACCGCACGGGTGGACGCGAACGCGGCGGCCAAAGCGTCAGTGCTCACCTGGATCTCCTCGACGGTGGGGGATGCTGGGGCTGCGGTGAGCCTACTGCGGACTCGTTCGCGCGGCGGACAGGCTGGCCACCAGTTCGCCGTACCGTGCTTGACCGCACCCAGCTCCAGACGGGTTTGGTGGCACGATGCGGTCAGTCCAGCAGTCCCGAAGGTCCGGTAGGGGGAGCCAGCGGATGCCAGAACCCGAGCCCACACCCGCCGCCGACGCTGCCGAGCACCTGCGTCGGATCCACACCGTCCGCGAGGAGCTCAACCACCTCGAGCGACTGCTGTGTGCTGGGCACCACCCGATCTCGGGCGCGATGTCCACGGCGAGCCAGTCCGCGAACAATCTGGCCACCCACGTGTCCGTGCCGGCCTGGCTGCGGGTCACCAGGGGCGAGAACCGGTGGTCGGTCGCCGGCGTCGTGGTGATCGCCATCGGCCTGCAGCTGGCCCTGCCCGACCGGCTCGCGCTGGTGTCCCGCTGGCTGATGCCGAGCATCGAGCTGACCCTGCTGGCGGCGCTGGTCGCGGCCAACCCGACCCGGCTCGACCGTGAGTCCACGATCCTGCGCGCGGCCAGCCTGACCCTGACCGCGATGCTCAGCCTTGCGAACGGGTGGTCGGCGGTACGGCTGGCGACCGAGTTGGTGGCCGGCCGCGCCGGCGAGGACGCGGGGCCGCTGCTCTCCACCGGTGGCGCGATCTGGCTGACCAACGTCATCGCGTTCGCACTGTGGTACTGGCAGTTCGACCGGGGTGGGCCGGCCGCTCGGGCGCACGCCAGGCGCCGGCTGCCCGACTTCTGCTTCGTGCAGATGCAGAACCCCGAGCTGGCCGATCCGGACTGGGAGCCACAGTTCATCGACTACCTGTACCTGTCGCTCACCAACGCCACCGCGTTCAGCCCCACCGATGTGCTGCCGCTGTCCCGGTGGGCGAAGCTCGCGATGTCGGCCCAGTCGCTGGTCTCACTGGTCACCATTGCGCTGGTGGTCGCCCGGGCGGTGAACATCCTGAAGTGAGAACCCGGCGGCACGGCTGGGAGCTCCGAGCCAAATTGATCACCATCAGAACGCCGACGAAACAGGCCACGCCAATCCAGTGCCCTTTCATCTTGGATGACTCGCTACCATGCCCGTCATGAGCGCAGCTCCCCGCGACTTCGTCGACACCAACTCGACACATGCAGACATGTTCAAGGTGGTCATGCGCGGGTATGACCGTGAACAGGTCCACGAGCACATCCAAGTCCTCCTCGAGCAGCTCGACACCGAGCGCCATCGCGTCGAGGTGACCCAACAAGAGCTTCGTAGGGCGCGCAACGACCGCTCGAATGGTCAGCAGCCCGCCGACGCCGAAGGGACGAACAGCTTCGGCGTGCGCGTCGAGAAGATCATGCGGATGGCCGAGCATGAAGCAGCACAGAGTCGCCACAAAGCGGCCGACGACGCAGCCGCGTTGATGGAGAAGGCGCGTGCCGAGGCCGAGGCCCGCCGCCAAGACGTCGAGCAGCAGCTGATCACCCGAGCCGCCAACCTCGATCAAGAAGCGGCGCGACGCTACGCCGCCATCCAGGAGCGGGAGGCCGAGGTCGTCGCGGAGCTCGAGGCTGCGAAGCAACGGGCAGAGGAGCTGCGCTCCGACGCCGAGCGCGAGGCGGAGCGGGTCCGCCTGAATGCCGAGGCCATGGCGCGCGAGCTACGGTCGCAAGCGGAGAAGGCCGCACAGCAACAGTGCGATCTTGCCGCCCGAGAGGTCAGCCACCTGGGCAAGGTCCAAGACAAGGTGAGCTCGGAGATCCGCCGATTACACGAGATGCTGGCGGCCGAGCTCGGTCTGGCGTCCGACCGGACCGACGCGGACCCGAACCGTGGGGCCATCGAGTAGGCGGCTCAGCGAGTTCGTCGATCTCACGGACGGACGGTCACTGCCCTTGGTTGGTCACTGCCCTTGGTTGGTCACTGCCCCTGGTGGCCATGCTTGTGCCGGTGGCCGCCGTCGGACCGGGGGGATCGACCAGCTGGAGCTGGAGTGCCGCCACGCAGCTCGCCGCCCGTCGGCTGGTGCTGCGCTGGGACGCCGCCCGGCGCACCGTTGACAGTAGCCACGATGCTGGCGGCAACCACCTGCAACGGCGCGGTGACGGAGCGGCCGGACTGCGAACCGGTCGCGGTGATGACGTAGTTACCCGGCGGATCCCGCCCGAGGATCGGCCCGTTCACAATCGTGCCGGTCTGGTCGGTGAGGAAGGAACCCATGGTGCCATTGGTGGGGCCGGTCCAGGTGAACTTGATCTTCTCTCCGGGCGCGAAGCCGCTCGCGTTCACGGAGTACGACTCGCCGATCCGCACCCGCGAGGTGGTCAACGTCAACCGAGCGGTGTCGGCGGCCGCGGGCACCGTTGACGACTGCCTCGCCAGTAGCGCGCCCGTCCCGATGGCCACCGCGAGGACGATCACCACGATCACCAGTAGCCCTTGCCGCCGGAACCACGAGCCAATGGCCGTCATGAGCGAGCGTCGGGGTGCCGGTCGCGACGCGGTGCCGCTGCTCACCGCGCGCGGCTGATCAGAGCATCGGGCGGGCCGACCTGAACCGGGTGTGACCGGTGGCCTTCCCCGCACCGCACCCTGCGGGCTCTCCACTGCCTGGACGGTTCCCAACCAGCCCACCAAAGAGTCCCGCGCAACGCCGGTGCGCACCGGCGACGGTTCCACCGGCTCGCCGGAGCCAACATCGACCGACTTGGCAACCTCAGGCTCGCACCGGTCTTGGGCCGGCACGCCGCCCGGTGCCGGCCCGGGCAACTCCTCGGGGGTCTGCGCCACCCGGGTGGCGGCCAGCCAGTCCACCAAGGAAACCCGCACACCCGCGGCACGCGCCCTCGACAGTTCCCCCGGCTCGCCGGAGCCAACATCGACCGACTTGGCAACCTCAGGCTCGCACCGGTGGTGGGCCTGCGCACCGGCGGGTGCCGTCCCGTGCACCCCGTCAGCACCGTCCTGGTCCCGCAGCCGCCGCGCGACGGCTCGGAGGGCCAGGAAGTCCGCGCACGGCTCCGAAGTCGACGTCTCGTCCCTGGACCTGGGGGCACACGTGGGATCGGAGTGGTGTTGGGCCATGGCAAGTCCTTGTCCGATGCGGGCCCGTTGGGGTCAATGTGTGGTCGCCGGGTCTACCGTGTGTCCGCCACCAAGATCACCAAGCGGACACTCCAGTATGACGACGAAAGCTTATCCGGAGCCGACTCTTGAAATGGTCACCTGAACAGGCGACATCGATCGCGGTAGGACCGCCCTTGCGAGCGGCCCGGCGGCGTTGGGGCGATCGGCCCCGGGCCTCAAACCTGGGTGGCGAGCCAGTCCGCCGCGCGGCGCTTCGATGTCCGGGACAGCCAGGCGTCCTGCACCACCTCGGCCAGCTCCTGGCGGGTGAGCTCACCGATCCGACTGGCCCGCAGCAGCACCGACCGGTGGCCCCTGAAGTGCGCAGTGCTGAAGAACGGCGTCGACTCGTCCTGGACCAGGGCCTCCTTGTCCGCCTCCGACTCCACCCAGAAGACAATCACGTCCTGGTAGCGCTCGCCGGTGTCCGGGGCGACAGCGTCCGGTCTGGGGGTCCGGAAGAAGACGAACGACTTGCGCCCGATCTGGTAGACCGCGTTGCCCGACGGACCGTGTTCGACGGTGACGTGTGGCATGCCAGCCGCCAGCTCGTGCACGTCCTGCACCCGTGCGCGGCGCTGCGTCGCCATGCCCCCAGCGTAAGACCTGCCCCGCGGACGCGCTGGCTCGCCCGCTAGCAGTCGGCGTCGGCGGGAGCCGCGATCAACCTGTTCGGCGGCACTCGGTAGCGTTCGCCCCGTGACGAACCAGAAGCCAGAGGTCGACTTCCCGGACGGTGAGCCGCCGGCAGACCTGCGGATCACCGACATCACCGAAGGCGACGGCGCCGCGGCCAAAGCCGGCGACACGGTCACGGTGCACTACGTCGGCGTCGCCTGGTCGACCGGCGAGGAGTTCGACTCCAGCTGGAACCGGGGTGCCCCGTTGAGCTTCAAGCTCGGGGCCGGCCGGGTCATCTCCGGCTGGGACCAGGGCGTGCAGGGCATGAAGGTCGGCGGCCGGCGCCAGCTGGTCATCCCCGCGCACCTGGCCTACGGCGACCGCGGCGCCGGCGGGGCGATCGCCCCTGGCGAGACGCTGATCTTCGTCTGTGACCTGGTCTCGGTCTGAGCCGGAGCGAGCAGCACAAGGTGCGGAAGCGCTGTTCGCCGCACCTGCTGATCTGGTCGGCTGGTCGATGCGTGCTCGACCAGCCTTCTTGCCTCGTCGCCACCGGTGCACTACAAGTAACGCATAGACAGCTACACTTGAACGAACCTCGGCAACGGAGGAGGCAACCATGTCCGTACCAACCTCGTTGAGACTCGACGAGGAGATCGATGCTCGGCTACAGAGACTGGCACAGCGAACCGGCCGGACCAAGACCTACTACATCAACCAGGCCATCTTGTTGCAACTGGAAAACATCGAGGATATGGAGTCGGCTGCGGAGCGGTACCGAGAGCACCTCGCTTCCGGGGAGCCGGCCATTCCGCTCGATGAGGTGTTCGACGACAGGTGACGGCCTATCGAGTCGAGTTCACCGCTAGCGCGGCCAAAGAGGTCCGGAAGATGGACCGCCAGCAGGCCGACCGGATTCAACGGTTCCTGGCGGATCGTGTCGATGGACAGCCCGATCCTCGCGTCGTGAGCAAGGCCCTGGTGGGACAGCCATTCTGGAGCTACCGGGTCGGGGATATCAGGATTCTGGCGCGGATCGAGGATGCGGTGTTCCTCGCGCTGGTGGTCGAGGTTGGCCGCCGGGATCACATCTATCGCCGGTAGTTCCGTCTTGGCGCGTCTTGGCGGTGCTCGACGGGTCCAAGGCGCCCGCCAGCCCGGCCTGGGTGGCTGTCCCGATTTCAGCGAGTCCGGTTTCGGCGAGTCCGGTCAGGGCCTTCGGCAGTGGGCCTTGGTGCAGGACGCCGAGGCGTTGGGTGGCGCGGGTGAGGGCGACGTACAGTTCGGCCGCGCCCCGTGGGCCGTCGGCGAGGATCCGCATCGGTTCCACGACCAGGACGGCGTCGAACTCCAGGCCCTTCGTCTCCGAAGGCGGCACAGCCACCACCGCGCCCGGCACTGTGCCCAGAAGTCCGGGAGGCCCGATCACGACGCTGGTTCCTTCGCGGCCGGCTTCGTCCCGCACGAACTCCTCGATGGCAGCGGGCAGTTCGTCTTCGGTGACGCGTCGCGACCATGGCTGGACGCCGCACGCGCGGACCGACTCCGGTGGCGCGACCCCGGGTGCGAACTCGGCGAGCAGCGCGGCGGCGACGGTCATGATCTCCGCCGGGGTGCGGTAGTTCACCGTCAGCGACCGGTACACCCAGCGGCCGGGCACGTACGGCTTCAGCATCGTGTCCCACGACGTGCCGTTTGACCCAGCTCCGGCCACCGACCGGCGTTGGGCGAGGTCGCCGACCACGGTGAACGATCGGGCCGGGCAGTGCCGCATCAGCACCCGCCAGTCCATCTCGGACAGTTCTTGGGCCTCGTCGACCACGACGTGCCGGTAGGTCCAGTCCCGGTCGGCGGCGGCGCGTTCGACGAGCTCACGGGTGTCCTGTTCGACGAACCGGTCGGCCAGGTCCTCGGCGTAGAGCAGGTCCGTGGCGAACAGGTGGTCCTCGTCGTCCATTGAGTCCTTGCGGTCGACGAGGAGGTCCATCACGCCGGCGGCGTACTCGACCTCGGCCTTCCGCTCCCGCTCAGTGGCCTGGTCGGCGGCCTGGTCGGCTGCCTTGTCGCGACCCAGCAGGTCGACTAGTTCGTCGAGCAGCGGCACGTCCGA
The DNA here is from genome assembly GCA_030852965.1 of Actinomycetota bacterium. Taxonomy (GTDB): domain Bacteria; phylum Actinomycetota; class Actinomycetes; order Mycobacteriales; family Pseudonocardiaceae; genus Pseudonocardia. The sequence goes on from JALYVZ010000035.1 coordinate 7,805, forward strand.
CACCGTCCAGGCGGCGCCGTCGACGCGCGACAACGCCGGGTCCGCACCGGCCGCCCGCAGCCGCTCGGGGCAGGTGTACAGCGGCGCCAACAGAGTTTCCGGCGTCAGTATCGGCCAGAGCTCGTCGAGTGCGGCGGTGAACGTGTCCTGCTCCGCGAGTTCTTCGAGCAGGTCCGCACGCAGGCGCTCCCATGCTTCGCGGTCCGCCCGGGTCAGCCAGCCCCGGCCGATTCGGGCTATCGCCCGTTCGGTGAGCACCCACGTGACGATCTCACTGAACACCGCGCGGGCCTCGTTGTGCGGCAGCCCGCTCGCGCGCGCCTCCTCCCTGGCCCACGCAGCAGTCTCGGCGTCGATCCGCACCGCGATGCCTGCCAGTTCGATCGGCAGCGGATGCTCCGGCAGCTGCTGCCGATCGGCGACCGCCGCCGCGAGCACGTCGAGGACCTCGAGTGAGCCCTTGAGCCGCGCGGCAACCGGGGTGTCCTCGGCGGTGACGTGTAGGCCGGGCACGAGGTCGCCGGTGGTCATGAACACCACGTCGGACTCACCCAGCGACGGCAGAACGCGGCTGATGTGGTTCAGGAACGCCGGGTTGGGCCCGATCACGAGCACACCATGGCGTTCAATCCGCTCCCGCTGGGTGTAGAGCAGGTACGCGACGCGGTGCAGCGCCACCACGGTCTTCCCGGTGCCCGGGCCGCCCTCGATCACCAGCACCCCCGGGTGATCGAGCCGGATGATCTCGTCCTGCTCGGCCTGGATCGTCGCCACGATGTCGCGCATCCCGTCACCACGCGGCGCGTTGACGGCCGCGAGCAGCGCCGCGTCCCCCCGCCCAGCACCGTCGGCCACAGCACCGTCCGCAGAGCCGCCTGGGCGGCCGAGCACCTCGTCGGTGAGATCGAGCACCCGACGCCCACGGGTGTGGAACTGCCGGCGCCGGCACATGTTCTCCGGGTTCGCGGCGGTGGCGACGTAGAACGCGTGTGAGGCCGGTGCCCGCCAATCCAGCAACACTGGTTCGTAGTCGTTCTCCTCGTCGAAAAGCCCGATCCGGCCGATGTACGAATGCTCGCCCGACAGGGTGTCCAGCCGGCCGAAACACAGCCCGTTGTCCGCGACGTGCAGCCGCTTGACCTGTTTGGCCGACGCGCGCACCGCGACGTCCCGTTCCATGGGTGTCCCGCCGGTTCCTCCCAACGCCGCGTTGTACTCGGCCGTCACCCGCGCGCGCTCGGCGTCGAGCCGCGCGTAGAGCCCGGCCACATAGCTCCGCTCGGACCGCAGTTCCTCTTCGTAACCCTGAGTTGACACGGGCCCCTCACAGTGCTTAGACTGGGCGCAGGTTCGGCGGGTTCTCCATCAAATTGTGGAGGACGCGCCAATTTTTTTATTGTCCACCTCTTGTCAAGCCCCCTCGCACGTTGCCGCCGTGTTCGTGGGCTTTCCCGGATTAGGTCATTGTCGTCCCCCTCAACAACGGGTTCGGCGTGGCAGCGCCGTCGTGAGCCTCCGAGCACAAAGTTGAAAGCCCAGCGGCCCGACGGCGGACGGATCGTTTTCGAGGGCACACCCGCCGAACTCGTCGCCGCTCGATCCACCCTCACCGGTGAGCACCTCGCGGTCTACGTCGGTACCTGACCACGGCAGGTGAAGGCGTTGCGGGCAGCTGTGCCACCGCGGCCCGCGCGGCCCCAGTAGTCATAAGTTCCGTTGGTCTGGATCTCCCGAGCGGCCTCAACCAGCGCGCCGTACGCGCTGAACGCGAAGGCGCCGCCAACGGAGATTCGCCGCACCCCGAGCTCAGCCAGTTCAGCGACCGGGGGGGTACCCGGCAGCACCAGCACGCTGACTGGCACATCCAGGCTGCTGACCACGGCACGGATCTGCTCTCGGGTGCGGATACCGGGTGCGAACAGCACCTCGGCGCCAGCCTGCTGATACGCCTGCAGCCGCGCGATGGTGTCATCAAGATCATCGACATCGCGGATGTGGTTCTCCGCCCGCGCGGTGATGACCAGGGCCGAACCCGCGGACTCGGTCGCGGCCTGTACCCGCTCAGCGGCCAACACCGGATCGTAGATGGCGGTGCCGCTCCAGTCCTCCACCGAGGCCCCGGCGAGTCCGGTGGTCAACGCCCTCCGGATCGTCTCAGCCACGCCGGACGGCTCGTCGGCGAAGCAGTTCTCCAGGTCGGCTGACACCGGCACGTCCACGGCCGAGGCGAGCTCCGCGCTATGGGACAGCACAGTGTCCCGGTCGAGGCCGCCGTCCAACTGACCTCGGGCCGCGGCCGCCCCGCTGCTGGTGGTCGCCACCGCACGAAACCCCAGGTACTGCAGTATCTTGGCCGATCCGGCATCCCAGGCGTTGGGCATCAGCAGAATCTCGTCGGCATGGTGCAGCTCACGAAACTGACTGGCAATGGTCATGACATCGACCGTAACCGCCCGACACGGGCGAGGACCAGATCGAGACCGGTTGCCGCACCGCGTACAACATCGCGGCACCCCGGATGCCGGTTTGCTAGTCCCCCAGGAAGTCGCGCAGGGCGCCGGTCTCGGCGAGCGGGCGCAGCTTGCGCAACGCGGCCGTCTCGATGTGCCGGATGCGCTCCCGGGACTTGCCGAAGACCTGGCTGATCTGCTCGAAGCTGTGTTTGGTGCCGTCGACCAGGCCGCAGCGCAGCCGCAGGACCTGCCGTTCCCGCTCGTTCAACGTGGCGAGCAGGGACTCCAGCTGGTCGCGCAGCTGGTGCGGGGACGCGTCGTCGGCGGCGGCCGAGGTGGTCGCCACCAGGTCGCCAAGGCAGGTCTCGCCGTCGGTGCCCACGGGCTGGTCCAGCGAGATGGGCTGGCGGGTGATCCGGCGGATCTCGGCGATCCTCTCCGGCCGCTCACCGCACTGCGCCGAGAGCTCGTCGATGGTCGGCTCGCGGCCGAGCGTCTGGGTCAGCTCGCGTTGCAGCCGGTTGAGCTTGTTCAGCGAGTCGACCATGTGCACCGGGACCCGGATGGTGCGGGTCTGGTCGGCCACCGCGCGCAGGATGGCCTGGCGGACCCACCAGGTCGCGTAGGTGGAGAACTTGAACCCCCTGGTGTGGTCGAACTTGTACACCGCGCGGATCAGCCCCAGGTTCCCCTCCTGGATCAGGTCCGACAGCGGCAGGCCGGAGCCGACGTAGCGCTTGGCCACCGAGACCACCAGCCGCAGGTTGGCCCGCAACATGTGGTCGCCTGCCCGCTCGCCGTCGTGCACCAGCTGACGCAGGTCGCGGCGCTCGGTGACACACAGTGTGGCGACTCCGTCGGCCAGCCGCTCGCCGGCCAGCACTCCCACCTCGATCCGGGTGGCCAGCTCGACCTCCTGCTCGGCGGTGAGCAGGGCGACCGCCCCGATCTGGCGCAGGTAGTCTGAGACCAGGTCCGCCGAGACGCGACTCGGTGGGGCCGATCGCTTGGCGGGCACGACCGCCTGGGTCGGCGGGAGGAGCGGGGCGACCACCAGCCTGGGGGAGCGCGCGGTGGGGACCGCAGTGCTGGTCGGCAGGGTGTTGGTCGGCCGCGACTTCGCCGGAGCTGTCATAAGCTGTCTGCCTCACAGGGTTTGGGCCAGGTGGCGGAGCGTTCGGTCTGATCACTCACTTGGTTTCCGTGTAGCAAGGATGCCAAGCTATCAGGTGAACAGCGTCACTCCAAGTACAGTATTGGAGTCCTTTCTAGCGGGGAGTGTTCACCCTGGTGGTGGCCTCCAACATGGCCGCCGCGTCTCGCAGGAAGTTCAGCACCACCCCGCGTTCAGTGGGTGAGAGGTCGGTCGCGCAGTCGGCCGTGACCTCGGTGAACCGTTCCTGCATGAGCTCGGACTTCCGCTCTCCCTCGACGGTCAGCATCACTAGGAGCTTGCGTCGATCGGTGGGGTGCGGAATCCGGCTGACCAGTCCGTTTCGCTCCAGTCGGTCCACCAGTTCGGTGACCGAGGCGGTGGTGACCTGCAGCCGTTCGGCGATCTCACTCGGGGTGCGTGGACCGCTGGCCGCGATGAACGCGCAAGCCAGCAGCTCGTTGAGGCCGACGTTCAGCACCTCGCGGGCCATCCGGAGGCGCTCGCGCTCGGCCGCCGTCACGACGTCGCGCAGCGCCAGCATCAGCTCCCGGTCCTCCACAGCGACAAGGATACCGAGTAGTAAGGCAAACTGGCGGATTCCCGGACGGCTGAGTCGGTTGAACCTTCAGGTGTCCTCGGCGGCGAACCGTTCCCGGATCGTGCGGTTGACCGCCCGGCCGAAAGCCGCCACCACGCCCTGCACGGTGATCGGCTTGAGCCGGGTGAACGCCTCGCGCAGACCGGCCCGCTCGCTGGCCGGGCGCCCTCGGTCGCGATAGGGCTGCAGCACCTCTTCCTGGAACAGCGCCATGAGCTCCTCGGCCAGCGCGGTGGTGTGTTTGGCGATGATTTCGTGCGAGTGCCGTAGTGCCTCGATGGGGAGCCCGATCTCCAGGCTCTCGCACGCGGCGGCCAACGATGCCGCGCCGTGCAGCACCACGGTGTCTGTATCGTCCCCGGGCTGGCGTTCGATCACGCCGAGTGCCTCCAGCGCCTCCAGCTCGTCCGGCCGTAGGGCGCGGCCCGCACGCCGGTCCAGCTCGGCCCGGCTGAGCTGCTCGAGCCGCTCCGGCACCCACGGCACGAGCAGCGCCCGCTGCAGGGCCATGGCCTCGTTGTCGGCGGGCGTCAGCAGCCGGGTCAGGTAGCCCTCAATGGCGGCGAGGGTGAAGCCCAGCGCGGACAGTTCGGAGACCAGCTCCAACCGGGCCAGGTGGTCCGGCCCGTAGATCCCCAGTCGGCCGCGCAGTCGCGGTGGCGGCAGCAGCCCCTTCCCCGCATAGAACCGGATGGTGCGCACGCTGATCCCGCTGCGGGCGGCGAGCTGATCGATGGTGAGCAGCCCGGCTGCGTCGTCACAGGCGGTGTCGTCGGGGGTTGGGTCGACGGCTCGGGTCACAGCACGCCAGCCTACCCAGCGCCAGACTTACGTGACAGTGCAACTGTCAAGATGTGTTCGGGCTGTGGTCAGGGGCATCGTCGGCCTCGGCGCGGATAGGCTCGACCAGGTTCGCGAGATCACCGATTCCTGGTTGGGGCGCTGATGCCTGGTTGGGGCGCTGAGGAGCCGTCGATCGACCTTCCGGACCCGCGGCACGCCGATCGTCTGGCCGCTTATGGGGCCGTGGCCACGCACCTGTCTCTGCTGAGCGACCGTCGGCTCGGCGAGATGGTCGCCGCCGCGGCACCGCTCGGGTCCGGCATCGGTGGCAGGTCGACGGAGCTGCACATCGACGGGACGCGGGTCTTCGTCAAGCGGGTTCCGCTGACCGAGTTCGAGTTGCGGCCGGAGAACGCACGGTCGACCGCGAACCTGTTCAGGCTGCCGGCGTTCTACCAGTACGGGGTGGGGTCAGCCGGGTTCGGGGCCTGGCGCGAGCTGGCCGTGCACGCCATGACGACCAACTGGGTTCTCGGGCACGAGTACGAGGGCTTTCCGCTGATGTACCACTGGCGGGTCCTGCCCGACTCCCCGCCCGAGGGGATCACCGACGAGTTCGGGAGCGTCGACGGTGCGGTCGCGCACTGGGAGGGATCCCGGGCCGTACGCGAGCGGTTGGAAGCCATCAACCGGTCCTCGTGCAGCCTGGTGCTCTTCCTGGAACATGTGCCACAGACTCTCGCCACCTGGCTGGACACCTACCGAGCCGCTATGCCGGAAGGCGCCGACGGTTCTCCCTGCCTCTGGGTGGAGCAAGCCCTCGCGCGCGGGGCCACCTTCATGGGCTCCCGTGGACTCGTCCACTTCGACGCCCATTTCTCCAATGTCCTGACCGACGGCCGGCTGCTCTACTTTGCGGATTTCGGACTCGCCCTGAGTTCCGGCTTCGAACTCTCGGCGGCCGAGGCCGAGTTCCTCTCCAACCATCTTTCCTACGACCGCGTGTACACCGCAAGTCACCTGATCCGCCACCACCTGCGCGAGGGCGTACGCGGCGATACCGAACACGATGCGTTCCTGCGTGACTGGGTCGCGGGCCGGCGGCCCGATGGCGTCCAATTCGAGACAGCCGCGATCATCGACCGACACGCTCGGGCGGCCGTCGTCCTGAACGAGTTTCACCGCCGCCTGCTCACCGAAAGCAAACAGACGCCATTCCCGGTCGCTGAGATCGCGCGGGCACTTTGCGTGCCGGCTTCGACCGCGCCCGGGACTCACGAATCACTTTCTGGTCAGCCGACTAAATAAAGCCGACTGATCATATCCGGAAAGATACACCTCGCCACCAATGATCGGGTCCAGTATTCTTGGGGCGAAAATGGCTGACACGGAATCAACAATTGCGATGCGCTTTCCAGCATTTCGCGTCGTGTAATTGCCGAGTGTGCCGGATTCTTCACCAGGCAGATGCAGCATGACGGCCTGCTCGCCCTTCTCTCCCGTCCCCATTCTGGCGATGGTTGAATCTCGGAGTTGGAGAAAGGCGGGGCCGAGCAGATACTTCTCGTCGCCATTTTCATTGCAGGTAACGAGAGGCTTCGAGGAATCCACATAACCGTCGAGCGGGTCAGGTCTGGAACACTGGAGCTCGTTGAGCGCCTTCGCCTGGACCTGGGGGTCGGTACTCTGCCGGCTCTCTCGCAGCTGCGAAATGGCGGCGCCATCGCCTCCCGCCCCAGGGGCCTGCCGTGTGGAGTACGCCGGCTCACCAGCTGGACGAGCCGGTCCAGCGGTCACCGCAACGGGCCCCGTCAGCACATTCCGCATGGTCAGCGCGACCGCCAAAGGCGATCCGCCAGGTCCAGTTGCGCTGGAACAGGCAACAAGCTGCGCAAGAATCGCACCGCAGAGCACCAAGGCACTCGCAGCCCTACGCATCGCGGTCCCTTTCCCGCCACGGCGTGCCCGACCTACCTGACGGCTCCGCTCCAGCCCGTGAGCGCCACCACCGCGATCAGCAGTGCGCTGTAGCCGCTCCCGGCCCAAGCTAATCCATCACCTTTGCCGCGCCCAGGTTATTTCGCATCACCGCTACGACAGGTCCGTCGTGCGTCCGGCTGGTGGGTCGCGACGGGTAGCGCGCGGTGTCGGGCGTCACACCCGAGTCACCGGGTAGCGGCCCGACCAGCACTTGACCTATGTGACAGTGCTGCTGTAGCAAAGGGTGCGGCGCAGTGCCGCACCTACATCGAGAGGTTCTCCATGAGCACCGGTATTCCCGAGGCGTACGTCTACGACGCCATCCGGACCCCGCGTGGCCGAGGCAAGGCGTCTGGCTCACTGCACGAGGTCAAGCCGATCTCGCTGGTCGTCGGGCTGATCGACGAGATCCGCCGGCGCTACCCGGAGCTCGACCCGGCCACCATCGACGACATCGTGCTCGGCGTGGTCTCCCCGGTGGGCGAGCAGGGCGGCGACATTGCCAAGGTGGCCGCGATCGCGTCCGGCCTGCCCGACACGGTGGCCGGCGTGCAGCTCAACCGGTTCTGTGCGTCCGGCCTGGAGGCGGTCAACCAGGCCGCGCTGCGCATCCGCTCCGGCATGGAGGACCTGATCCTGGCCGGCGGTGTGGAGGTGATGTCGCGGGTGCCGATGTTCTCCGACGGCGGCGCCTGGGCGTCCGACCCCGACACCAACTACGGCACCGGTTTCGTCCCGCAGGGCATCGGCGCCGACCTGATCGCGACCCTTGAGGGCTGGTCGCGGCAGGACGTCGACACCTTCGCGGTGGAGTCGCAGACCCGAGCGGCAAAGGCGTGGGCGAACGGCTACTTCGCCCGCTCGGTCGTGCCGGTGCGCGACCGCAACGGGTTGACCATCCTGGACCGGGACGAGCACATCCGGGCGAACTCCACCCTGGAGACCATGGGTTCGCTGCCCCCGTCGTTCGCCACGCAGGGTGAGCAGGGCGGCTTCGACGCCGTGGCCCTGCAGCGCTACCACTGGGTCGAGAAGATCAACCACGTGCACACCGCCGCCAACTCGTCCGGCATCGTGGACGGTGCCGCGCTGTGCGTGATCGGCAACCTCGAAGCTGGCAGAGCCGCCGGCATGACTCCGCGCGCCCGCATCGTGGCCACCGCCGTGTCCGGTGCGGACCCGACGATCATGCTCACCGGTCCGGCGCCGGCCACCCGCAAGGCGCTGGCCAAGGCCGGGCTGACGGTCGCCGACATCGACCTGTTCGAGATCAACGAGGCGTTCGCCTCGGTGGCCATGCGGTTCATGCGGGACCTGGACATCCCGCACGACAAGACCAACGTCAACGGCGGCGCCATCGCGATGGGCCATCCGCTGGGCGCCACCGGCGCCATGCTCGTCGGCACCATGATCGACGAGCTGGAGCGCCGCGACCTGCGCCGAGGTCTGGTCACGTTGTGCGTCGGCGGCGGCATGGGCATCGCCGCAATCCTGGAAAGGGCCTGAGACCTGCTTGCCAGGGTCGAAGCATCGGAGGAGACCTGCTTGCCAGGGTCGAAGCATCGGAGGAGACCTGCTTGCCAGGGTCGAAGCATCGGAGGAGATCTGAAGATGGCTGAGCAGAAGGCCGTGCGCTGGGACAAGGGCGCCGACGGCATCGTGCTGGTGACCCTGGACGACCCTGGCCGCAGCGCCAACACCATGAACCAGCGGTTCAAGGAAGCCATGGGCGAGTGCGTCGACGCCTTGGTGAAGGACCGCGACAGCATCACCGGTGTGATCATTACCTCGGCGAAGAAGACCTTCTTCGCCGGCGGTGACCTGGACGCCTTGGTGCAGGCGACCCCGGCTGACGCGCGGTTCTGGTACGAGCAGGTGCGCGACGGCGCCGCCCGGATGCGCCGGCTGGAGACCCTCGGCATCCCGGTGGTAGCGGCGATGAACGGCACCGCGCTCGGCGGCGGCCTGGAGATCGGGCTGGCCTGCCACCACCGGATCGGGCTGGACGCGAAGGGCGTGGTCTACGGGCTGCCGGAGGTCACCCTGGGGCTGCTGCCCGGCGGCGGCGGGGTCGTGCGGATCACCCGGCTGCTGGGTATCGCGAACGGCTTCATGAACGTGCTCGCCCAGGGCCAACGGTACAAGCCGAGCAAGGCCCTCGAAGTCGGCATCCTGGACGATCTGGCCGAGACGCCCGAACAGATGCTGGACAAGGCCCGGGCCTGGATCGCGGCCAACCGGCAGGCCGCGCAACCGTGGGACAAGCCCGGGTACAAGATCCCCGGAGGGTCACCAGCCACCCCGTCCCTCGCGGCGATCCTGCCGGCGTTCCCGGCCAACCTGCGCAAGCAGATCAAGGGTGCCCCGATGCCCGCGCCGCGCAACATCCTGGCCGCCGCCGTGGAGGGCGCCCAGGTCGACTTCGAGACCGCGCTGCGCATCGAGCACCGCTACTTCGTCGATCTGGTCTGCGGTCAGGTCTCGACGAACATGACCAAGGCGTTCTTCTTCGACCTGCAGGCCATCAACGGCGGCAAGTCCCGTCCTTCCGGGTACGAGCAGTGGCAGCCGACCAAGGTCGCGGTGCTGGGCGCCGGGATGATGGGCGCCGGGATCGCGTACGTGTGCGCGCAGTCCGGCTGGGAGGTCGTGCTCAAGGACGTCTCGACCGAGGCGGCCGCCAAGGGCAAGGCGTACTCGGAGAAGCTGGTCGGCAAGGGCGTCAAGCGGGGCTCGCTGAGCCAGGAGAAAGCCGACGCACTGCTGGCCCGGATCACCCCGACCGCCTCGTACGAGGACCTGGCCGGGGCGGACATCGTCATCGAGGCGGTGTTCGAGTCAGTGGAGCTGAAGCACCAGGTGTTCGCCGAGGCGATCCCGCACGTGGCACCCGGTGCGTTGCTGTGCTCGAACACCTCCACCTTGCCGATCACTGCCCTGGCCGCCGGGGTCGACCGCCCGCAGGACTTCATCGGGCTGCACTTCTTCTCCCCGGTGGACAAGATGCCGCTGGTGGAGATCATCCGTGGCTCGGAGACGTCGGATGCGGCCCTGGCCAAGGCGTTCGACGTGACGCTGGGGATCAAGAAGACGCCGATCGTGGTCAACGACAGTCGCGGTTTCTTCACCAGCCGGGTGATCGGCACGTTCATCAGCGAGGGCATCGCGATGCTCGCCGAAGGCATCGACCCGCAGACCATCGAGCAGGCGTCCTCGCAGGCCGGCTACCCGGCGCCGGTGCTGCAGCTCTGCGACGAGCTGACCCTTACGTTGATGCAGAAGATCCGCAAGGAGACCCGTGCCGGGGTCGAGGAGTCCGGTGCGCAGTGGACGCAGCACCCGTCCGAGTCGGTGATCGACAAGCTGGTGGAGCTGGGGCGTCCAGGGCGGGCCGGCGGTGGTGGTTTCTACGACTACACCGACGGGGCCCGGACCGCGTTGTGGCCGGGGCTGCGAACCGAGCTGGGCGCCGCCAACCACGACGTTGACCTGGTCGAACTCTCCGAACGGATGCTGTTCGTGGAGTCGCTGGAGACCTGGAAGTGCATGGACGAAGGGGTGCTCACCAGCACCTCGGACGCCAACATCGGCTCCATCTTCGGCATCGGCTTCCCGCCCTGGACCGGTGGTGTGCTCCAGTACATCGACGGCTACCCCGGCGGACGCGGCGGCTTCGTCGCCCGGGCCGACCAGTTGGCCGCGAAGTACGGTTCGCGGTTCGAGGTGCCAGCGTCGCTGCGCGCTTCGGCCGTATCCTCGGAGGGTGTGTCGTCGGAGGGTGTGTCCTTGGGGGCCGTGTCCTCGGGGGCCGTGTCGTCGGGGGTTGGCGCCGCCTGACTGTCTGCCGAGACGGCGTGGGTCGGAAGCGACGGCGTGGGTCGAAAGCGATGGCGTGGGTCGGCTCGCGCCGCTGTCCTCCGACCACTGGTGATCCGCGTTTCGGTGCGGAGACGGACGCCTCACGTCCGGCTATCCACCAAGACTCGGATCACCGCAAGGAACCCGACGGAGCACCGTTGATATCTGCTGCTATCATTGGTCTGGGAGGCGACCGATGACCGATATCCTGATCCGCGATGTTCCCGCCGACGTGGTTGCAGCACTCGACGCCCACGCCCGGCGGCTCGGACTGTCCCGGACGGAATACCTGAAGAGACAGCTAGCCCAGGCGGCTGTGCGCCCCACTCGGACAGTGGCGCAGGACGACCTGGAGTGGTTCAGCGTGACGTTCACCGATCTCGAGGATCCGGATGTGATGACCAAGGCGTGGGAGTGAGCGGTTGGCTCGCAGACAAGTCGGCGTTGGTCCGGCTGCGAGACAGCCCCGATGCACCGGAGTGGCGCGGGCGCATCGACCGAGGTTTGGTCCGTGTCACCGCGGTCACCCGGCTGGAGATCGGGTTCTCGGCACGATCCGGAGCCGATCTGCGGCTCGCGGGCCGGCGACCGCCGCTGGTGGCGATGCCGATCGAGTACCTCACCCCGGCGATGGAGGACCGCGCGGTCGAGGTGCAGTTGATGTTGGCCGACCGAGGGCAGCATCGTGCCCCGTCGATTCCTGATCTCCTGATCGCCTCGGCGGCTGAGCTCAGCGGGCTGATGCTGCTGCACGTCGACAAGGACTATGAACTCATCGCTGAGATTACCGGGCAGCCGACCGAACGACTGCGACTGCCCGCCTGACGTCCGCCGTCGCGCAGCGCTTCGGCCAGCGAGAGATGGGGATGCTGACAGTCGACGAGGGCGCGCTGGGTGCGGCCGACGAAGGCCCGGGCGGTTGTCATGGCTTGGCGTCCGGCCGCTCGGGGGACGCCGATGACCGGCGGTGCGATGTCGTCGAACTCGACGAGGAAGGGTTCGTCGCTGGGCAGGTGACCACGGCGGCGCGCTCCGGGTCGTCGAGGGCCCCGGCCACCTCGGCGCTTCCGGCTCGCCAGGCGGCGACCAGGTCATCGTCCGGACCCGGTTGGGTGGGCGGCCCACCGGCGACGGCGACCGTGGCTGATCACCTCGCCGCCGACCACGGTCAGCGCGACGGCCGCGCCGAACCACGCGCCGTGGCGCAGCAGCTGGCGGCGGCTCATCCCGTGCTGGCCGGCCTCGTTCGTTTCAGGCGCGTTCACGGGGTCACCACCACGGTGGCGGTCATGAACGGGTGGATGGTGCAGAGGTAGTCGAACCGGCCGGGCTTGGTGAAGGTGTAGCGGAAGGTGTCCCCCTGCTTCATCGTCGGGGAGTGGATCGGTCCGTCGTTCATCGAGGTGACGGTGTGTGGGTCGGTGTCGGCGTTGGTCCAGGTGACCGTGGTGCCGGCCTTGACCGTGACGGTGGTGGGGCCGAAGGCGAGGTTCTGGATAGCCACCTTGTCGGTGGCGACGGGCGCGTCCGACGCAGTCCCGTTGGCTGCCCCGCCCGTTGGCATGCCGTTCCGGGCATCGACGCCTGGTCAGCGGTTGGCTAGTCGGTGGCCTGTGCGGGCTGGGCGCCACCGCAGTCGGCGAGCAGGAACGCGGCGGCCAGCGCTGTGGTCACGGGCAGGGTATTCGGCGCGGACGGTGTCCGGCGGGAGGATCTCATGGCGGTTGAGTCCCTAGGGTCTGGATCGACCTGCGAGCCTGGTCGGTGGACCCGCCGATCAACGGGCCTCACCAACAGATAGGGGCCCTGGTTACACCGGCCCGGGGATCACAACGTCTGGTCGAACCAGACCCGGTCGCGCAGCTCGATTCCGTCGATGAGAATCCCCGGCGGATACCCGGTCGCCTCGGTGAACGCATCGCGCTCGACAGCCCGCATCCGGAAGCCCTGGCGCTGGTAGAATCGCAGGTTGTCGATGCCCGCGGTGGCGGTCGCCACCACCAGAGCGACTCCGGACTCGGCCCGCACCAGCTCGATCGCGGCCGTCACCAGTGCGCCACCGACCCCTCGGCCCTGGTGCGCCTCCTCGACCGCCATGTTCCTGATCTCGACCTCGCCCGGGCGGTGGGTGCCGACCAGCTGCAGGTGCCCGATCACCCGGTCGCCGGATCTGGCGACCAGGACGCGGCCCAGCCCGAGGTAGCCTTCGAGCTCGGTCGGCGAATCCTCGGCCAGCTCGAACAGCGTCCGCAGGTCCTCACGAGGCCCGGTGTGCAGCTCGATCCAGAGCGCCGGGTCGCCGGGCGGGCTCACGCCTGCGGCGGGGCGAAGACCTGCACCGCCCCGTCACTCTCCCGGACCTGCAACCGAGGCAGCGGACCTGGATCGACCGGCAACTGGTGTCGCAAGACCTGCCCACCCAGGGCGAAGCTGGTTTCGTGGCAGGGGCAGTCCAGGCGGCGGGCCGGGCCGTTCAGCGCCAGTCGACAGCCCAGGTGCGTGCACGACCCGGACACCGCGGCGAGCTGGCCACCGTTGCGCATCACGAACCCGATCACGGTGCCCAGATCGAACCTGTTCACCCCACCCTCCGGGAGCTCTGTGCTGGCCGCCACGGTGCGCCACTGGCCGACGGAGGGGGTCAACGTCGGTTGTTCGCCGGCCGCATCGACGCGCCCGCCCGGGGGTGCGCTGAGCAGGCG
>JALYVZ010000164.1 GCA_030852965.1 Actinomycetota bacterium
GACCAGGGGCGCCGCCCGGCCGACAGCCCCGGCGCCGGGCATCGCGGTGCCGGCTGTCACGCCCCCGGCCGGCACGCCCCCGGCGGTCAACCCGTCGCTCGAGAAGCCGTCGAAGAACGCCGACAAACCGCTCGTCGTCCGGGTCACCGACGGCGACTATCAGCTCCCGCCGCCGGATCTGCTGCCCACTGGTGCGCCACCAAAGACCCGCAGCGCGGCGAACGACGTCATGATCGAGGCGATCTCCGGCGTTCTCGAACAGTTCAACGTGGACGCCCAGGTCACCGGATTCACCCGGGGTCCAACGGTGACCCGCTACGAGCTGGAGCTGGGTCCGGCCGTCAAGGTGGAGAAGATCACCCAGCTGACCCGCAACGTAGCCTACGCGGTGGCCACGGACAATGTCCGGATCCTGGCGCCGATCCCCGGCAAGTCCGCGGTCGGCATCGAGGTGCCCAACACCGACCGGGAGATGGTCCGGCTCGGCGATGTCCTACGCAGCGCTGCGTCCACACGGGAACAGCACCCGATGGTCATCGGGCTGGGCAAGGACATTGAGGGACATTTCCTCTGCGCGAACCTGGCGAAGATGCCGCACCTGCTGGTGGCCGGCTCCACCGGCTCCGGGAAGTCCAGCTTCGTCAACTCGATGCTGGTCTCGCTGCTGTCCAGGGCCACCCCGGACGAGGTCCGGATGATCCTGATCGATCCGAAGATGGTCGAGCTGACCCCGTACGAGGGCATTCCGCACCTGATCACGCCGATCATCACCCAGCCCAAGAAGGCCGCTGCCGCGCTGTCCTGGCTGGTCGAGGAGATGGAGCAGCGCTACCAGGACATGCAGGCCAGCAAGGTCCGGCACATCGACGACTTCAACCGGAAGGTCAAGTCCGGCGAGATCTCAACGCCTCTGGGCTCGACACGGGTGTACCGGCCCTACCCGTACATCCTGGCCATCGTCGACGAGCTGGCCGACCTGATGATGACCGCGCCGCGTGACGTCGAGGACGCCGTGGTGCGGATCACCCAGAAGGCCCGGGCCGCCGGGATCCACCTCGTGCTGGCCACCCAACGCCCCAGCGTCGACGTGGTCACCGGTTTGATCAAGACCAACGTGCCGTCCCGGCTGGCGTTCGCCACCAGCTCGCTGATCGACTCACGGGTCATCCTGGACCAGCCCGGCGCGGAGAAGCTGATCGGCATGGGTGACGGTCTGTACCTGCCGATGGGGGCGTCCAAGCCGGTCCGTATGCAGGGTGCGTTCGTCTCCGACGAGGAGATCAGCTCGGTGGTCAGCTTCGCCAAGGACCAGGCGCAGCCGGACTACAATGTCACCGTCACCGCGCAGAAGGCCGGTGAGCAGCGGGAGGTCGATCCGGAGATCGGCGACGACCTGGACGTGCTGCTGCAGGCCGCCGAGCTGGTGGTGACCTCGCAGTTCGGCTCCACCTCGATGCTGCAGCGCAAGCTGCGGGTGGGCTTCGCCAAGGCCGGCCGGCTGATGGACCTGCTGGAGTCGCGCGGCGTGGTCGGCCCCTCGGAGGGCTCCAAGGCCCGGGACGTGCTGATCAAGCCGGACGAGCTGGAGGGGCTGCTGTGGATCATCCGCGGTGGCGGCCCGGCCGTCGACGAGGATGACGGCTTCGATGCCGACGCTGACGAGTAGGATCACGACGTGCCCGACACTGCGGCGGACCGGTTGCTGACCGCCTCGGCGAATAGGTTTTTTAAACGTGCCCCCGGAACGGGTGCGCTGCATGCAATCCGGCGGCACGCTCTTGAAAGGCGCTCCAGGAGGCTTGTCGCCGAGGCCGTTGAAGGCGTCACCGACCTTGCCGAGGATGTCGGAGATCTCCCGTAGCGCGGTCCAGGTCGGCCACCCCGATGAAGGTCTGCGCCCTCGCTGAGGCTGTGGGCGGGTCGTTCCAGGAGCCTGTTGCTGCCGTAGTCCAGCCCGGAGATGACCTCAATACCGGCTATCGAGGTGAACCCGGGCGCCACGTTCGGGATGTTGATCTCGTTGAGGTCGGTGGCCACCCCGGCCAGCAGCGCGGCGGTCTTGCCGACCTCGTCCATGTCGAGACCGTCGAGCAGCGGTCCGAAGTCCATGGCCGCGCTGTATCGGACCAAGCCGGATCTACAGTTCCAGCAGCATCCGGGCGTTGCCCAGGGTGTTGGGGCGGACGTAGGCAAGGTCCAGAAACTCGGCCACACCGGCGTCGTAGGAGCGCCGCATCTGTTCGTAGATCTCCGGGGCAACGGGTGTGCCCTCGATCTCGACAAAACCGTGCTTCCCGAAGAACTCCCGCTCGAAGGTCAGCACGAACACCCGCCGCACCCCGAGCTCGCGGGCGGTCCGCAGTAGCGCCTCGACCAGGACACTGCCGATGCCCCGGCCACCCATTGTGGGGTCCACCGCGACGGTGCGAATCTCGGCCAGGTCGGCCCACAGCACGTGCAGTGCGCCACACCCGACCACCCGCCGGTCGTGCTCGACGACCCAGAACTCTTGCACGTCCTCGTAGAGGGTGATCAGGTCCTTGGCCAGCAGGACCCGGCCGGCGTAGGAGTCCACCAGACCCTTGATTGCGGTCACGTCATGGGTGCGGGCTCGCCGCGCGACGGTCCTACTCATCGGGCAGTCACGTCTGCCCACGTTAGATCATCGGCCGGCGGATAGTCTGGGGCACGTGCCGGCTGGAGAGATCACCCCTAGTGCGGGGCCGAGCGCAGTGTCGCCCCGTCGGGCCGCCCTGGTGACGCTCGGCTGTGCCCGCAACGACCTGGACTCCGAGGAGCTCGCCGGCCGGTTGACCGCGCAGGGCTGGTCGCTGGTCGACGCGGACTCGGACGGCGCCCAGGCGCCGGACGTCATCGTGGTCAACACCTGCGGTTTCGTCGAACAGGCCAAGAAGGATTCGATCGACACCGTGCTCGCCGCCTCCGATACCGCGCAGGCCAGTGGCGCCAAGGTGGTCGCGGTGGGCTGCCTGGCCGAGCGCTACGGCGCCGAGCTGGCCGCCAGCCTGCCCGAAGCCGACGCGGTGCTCGGCTTCGACCACTACGCCACCCTGGGTGATCGCCTGAACGACGTACTCGCCGGCCGGGCGCCCGCCGCGCACACCCCGGTGGACCGGCGCACCCTGCTGCCGATCAGCCCGGTTCAGCGGCCGGCAGCGGCCGAGTTGGTGGCCATCCCCGGCCACGGATGGGTACCTGACCTGTCTGTGGTGTCCGGCCCAACTGTGTTGTCCGGCCCAACCGTGTTGTCCGGCCCAACCGGGGTGGGGCAGCGCCGGCGCCGGCTGGACGATCGGCCGGTGGCCCCGCTCAAGCTCGCGTCGGGCTGTGACCGGCGCTGCGCCTTCTGCGCGATCCCGTCGTTCCGGGGCGCGTTCGTGTCCCGGCCGGCCGAGGAGATCCTGACCGAGGCGGCGTGGCTGGCCAGCCAGGCCGTCAGTGAGCTGGTGCTGGTCAGCGAGAACTCCACGTCCTATGGCAAGGATCTGGGCGATCTGCGCGCCCTGGAGAAGCTGCTGCCGGCATTGACCGAGGTGCCGGGCATCGCACGGGTGCGGGTGAGCTACCTGCAACCGGCGGAGACCCGACCCGGTCTGGTCGAGGTGATCGCCGGCACCCCAGGGGTGGCGCCGTACTTCGACCTGTCCTTCCAACACGCCAGCGGGCCGGTGCTGCGCCGGATGCGGCGGTTCGGCTCGGTCGAGTCGTTCCTGGAGCTGTGCGCCCGGATCCGTTCGTTGGCACCCGAGGCCGGGATCCGCAGCAATGTGATCGTCGGCTTCCCAGGGGAGACCGACGCCGATGTCGCGGAGCTGGAGCTGTTCCTCACCGAGGCCCGACTCGATGCGGTGGGGGTGTTCGGCTACTCCGACGAGGAGGGCACCGAGGCCGCAGGGTATCCGGCCAAGGTGCCCGACGCGCTGGTCGCCGAGCGGGTGCAACGGCTGTCCGCGCTGGTGGACGAGTTGATCAGCCAGCGCGCCGAGGACCGCGTCGGCACTCGGGTGAGCGTGTTGGTGGACGAGCTGGGGGCTCCCGACGGCGATGTGGGGGAGGCGGTCGGGCTCGGTCGGGCCGCGCACCAGGGGCCGGACTCCGATGGCGAATGTCTGCTGACCGGACCGGGTTGGTCGGTTGGTGAGCTGGCGGACGCCACCGTGCTGGGTTCCGAGGGGGTCGACCTCATCGTGGCCAGGGCGGGACTTTCGTGACCGAGCCCGCGAGGTCACCATCGGACACAGCCACCGGGCAGCAGCCCGTTCCGCTGCTCAACATCGCCAATGCGCTCACCATGCTGCGGTTGCTGCTGGTTCCGGTGTTCCTGGTCTTCCTGCTGTGCGGCGACGGCCATCGGGTGGGCTGGCGACTGCTGGCCGGGCTGGTGTTCGCGGTTGCCTCGCTGACCGACCGGCTCGACGGTTACCTGGCCCGCCGGTTGGGGCTGGTCACCCGGTTCGGGATGGTCGCCGACCCGATCGCGGACAAAGCGCTCACCGGAGCGGCGCTGGTCGGGTTGAGTGCGCTCGGTGAGCTGCCGTGGTGGGTGACCGTCGTCATCGGGGTACGTGAGCTGGGCGTCACCGCGCTGCGGTTCTGGGTGCTGCGCCATGGGGTGATCGCGGCCAGCCGGGGCGGCAAGCTCAAGACGCTCGTGCAGGCGCTGGCGTTGGGGCTCTACGTGCTGCCGCTGGAGGCACTGTTCGGGCCCCCGGAGGTGGTCACCGACGTCCGCTGGGTTGCGTTGGCTGCGGCATTGGTGCTCACCGTGGCCACCGGGCTGGACTACGTGGCTCGGGCGCTGCGGCTGCGCTCCCAGGGATTGGCCGCCGCTCGGCTGGCCACCCCGACCAGCTGAGGGGCACCACGTTCGCCCAGGGCGAACGTGGTGATCCCGGCGGCGGTCGGTGCTCTGTGGGTAACGTGTGGTCAGCACAGGATTTCAGCCCGTGCGCGGGCCAGAAAGGAGGCGGCGATGACCCTGCTGCTGCGTGAGGCCATCGGCGGCAGCCTGCGTCGCGCCCGGACCGATCGGCGGCGCACCCTGCGCGACGTGGCCGGGCGGGCGCGGGTGAGCCTGGGCTACCTCTCCGAGGTGGAGCGGGGCCGGAAGGAGGCCTCCAGCGAGCTGCTGGCCGCGATCTGCACGGCGTTGGAGCTCCCGTTGTCCGAGCTGCTCACGGAGGTGGCGGACACGATGCGCCCAGTGCCGGAGCTCCCTGAGCTGCTGCGTCCGCTGGTCCCGATCGGGACTCGGCACACCGAGCTGCGCCGCGCGGCCGGTCCGGCCGGGGCGGCCATGGTCAGCGTTGCGGCCTGAGCCGCAGAGATCGTTCGGCGGGTTGGTGTGGAAGCTCGGCGCGGGTACTGACACGATGGAGGGCGGGGCGCGATCCCCCGCGCCTCGTGGCAGGCGGATCGCTCGGACGACAGGCAGGCGGAGGAATGGCCAACGGATTCGTGAAGGGCTGGAAGTACCTCGGGGCGCTGTTCTCGGCAAAGGTTGACGAACACGCAGACCCGAAGATCCAGATCCAGCAGGCCGTCGGGGAGCTGCAGGAGCAGCACCAGGCGCTGAACCGACAGGCTGCCGCGGTCATCGGCAACCAGCGCCAGCTGGAGATGAAGCTCAACCGGCAGCTGGGCACCATCGAGAAGCTGCAGAACTCGGTGCGCCAGGCGTTGACCCAGGCCGGCGTCGCCCGGTCCGGCGGTGACGAAGCGAAGGCCCAGCGGTTCGAGCAGAACGCCCAGACGCTGGCCGGGCAGCTGGTGATCGCGGAGAAGTCCATCGAGGACCTGAAGGTGCTGCACGACCAGTCGCTCGGCGCCGCCGAACAGGCCAAGCAGGCCGTCGCGCGCAACGAGAGAAACCTCCAGCAGAAGATCTCCGAGCGCACCCAGCTGCTCAGCCAGCTGGAGCAGGCCAAGATGCAGGAGCAGGCCGCCGCCTCGATGCGTCAGATGACCGAGCTGGCCGCGCCCGGCAACACCCCCTCGCTGGACGATGTGCGCAACAAGATCGAGCAGCGCTACGCCAATGCGCTCGGCACGGCAGAGCTGGCGCAGAACTCGGTGCAGGGTCAGATGCTGGAGATCGAGCAGTCGAGCTTCGACATGGAGGGTGCCGCCCGGCTCGAACAGATCCGGGCTTCGCTCGGCGGTGGCGCCGGTGCGGGTGGGCAGGGCCAGCTCGGGGCGAACGCGCCCAAGCAGGTCACCGGTGGTCCCGCGACCGGCCCGGAGCAGGGCTGAGCGGTAGTAGAGCTTGGATCACCGCTGGGGCCGGCGTCCGGGCTGGCAGCGCGGGCAGTAGTAGGCCGAGCGGGCGAACAACGGGCAACCGGCGGATGGCCTCGGCCTCGTGCACGTGAGACCACAGCGGGCCCTGCAGGTCTGGTCCGAGGTGGCCCACCAGCCGATGCTCGGCGCCGCCACCACTCGCCCCGGCGCAGCCGGCGACCGCCCAGCGCGGCGGTCAGCCGACGCGCGGTGAGATGCACGGTGTCGCCTTCGGGCGTGAGGCACGATCGTGCCAGCGGTGAGGGAGGAGTGAAAACGGGGATGGCGCGAACGACCGGGGCGTTCGACAGGCTGGGTGACGAGAACGCGTTCGTGGTGCAGGCCAGGGCCTCCCAGCTGGCCGCCGAGGGTCGCGACATCGTCAACCTGGGCATCGGCCAGCCGGACTTCCGCACCCCGGAGCACATCGTCGAGGCCGCGGTGAAGGCGCTGCGGGATGGCCACCACGGCTACACCGACTCCACCGGCATGCCGGCGCTGCGGGAGTCCGTTGCCGCCCACGTTGCCGGGCGTACCGGCGTGACCATCCCGGCTGACCGGGTGCTGATCGTCCCGGGCGCCAAGGTCACGATGTTTGCCGCGATCATGATGTTCGGCGAGCCCGGGGTGGACATCCTCTACCCCGACCCCGGCTTCCCGATCTACCGTTCCATGATCGAGTTCACCGGGGCCCGGGCGGTACCGGTACCGGTACGCGAACGAAACGGGTTCGCGTTGGCCGCCTCGGATGTGCTCGGCCTGCTGACGCCCGCGACCCGGCTGCTGATCCTCAACTCGCCGGCCAACCCGACCGCCGGAGTCACCCCGCGTGGTGAGGTCAACCGCCTGGTGGCCGGTCTGCTGGACCATCCCGGCGTGGTGGTGCTCTCCGATGAGATCTACGACCGGATGGTCTACGACGGCGCTGAGCACGTCTCGTTGCTGAGCTATCCGGAGATCCGCAACCGGCTGATCCTGCTCAACGGCTGGTCGAAGACCTACTCGATGACCGGATGGCGGCTGGGCTGGTCGATCTGGCCGAGCGCGCTCACCGACCGGGTCCGTCGGTTCGCGGTGAACGCATGGAGCTGCGTCAACACCCCCGCCCAGTACGCCGGCATCGCCGCGCTGGAGGGCCCACAGGACTGTGTGGACGAGATGGTCGCCGAGTTCGACCGGCGCCGTCGGGTGACCACTCGGCTGCTGGCCGGCCTGCCGGGCGTCAGCTGCGTGACCCCGCGCGGAGCGTTCTACGCCTTCCCGAACATCACCGGCACCGGATGGGACGCGGGCCAGCTGGCCCGCGCGCTGCTCGAGCATACCGGGGTGGCGCTGATCGGTGGCGCCGACTTCGGCGCGGGCGGAGCGGGGTACCTGCGGGTGTCCTACGCCAACTCCGAGGAGAATATCCGTACCGCGATGACCCGGATCGGTGAGTTCCTCAGCGACCACGGCTGAGGTCGGAAACGGCGACTCAGGCGCGCAGACGTAAGCCTTTCGGAGTGGCCCGGAACCCGGCCTCGGTCAGGATCTCCGCGAGATGGCTGCCGAGCGAGCCGACCCCGTCGGCCCGCTCCAGCGCCAGGGAGCCCAACCAGCCCTCCCGCACCGCGCCGGCCAGAGCCCCGGCTGCGGCCCGCAGCGTCGGCTCGTCGTCGGTGAAGCTCAGCAGCGAGCGTCCTCCGCGCTCGACGTAGAGCACTGGCGTGCCGTGCACCAGCACGACCAGCGCCCCTGCCTTGCGTCCCGGGCGGTGTTTGAGATCTCCGAGAGTCGCCGGCCAGGACAGGGCCGCGCCCCACGGTTGCGCTGGGTCGGTCGCGGCCAACACCAGCGCGCTGGTCTCCTCGCCGGATCGGTCACCACCCGAGTCCCGGGCCCGCAGCTGGTCGATCGCGCCCGACGCGGCGAACTGCGAGGCCCCCAACCCCTCCACCACGTACCCGCGCCGGCAACGTCCCGAGTCCTCCATGGCCCGCAGCACCCGGTAGATGCCGGCGAAACCGCCTTCAACCCGTTCGGTGGCCAACGCGCCGCGGGTGAGCACTCCGTGCCGCTCCAGGAACGCCTCGGCTCTGGCGTGCGCCCGGCGGGTGGCGTCGGGCTCCCTCGGGATGGCCAGTGACCAGCGGCCGCCCACCGTGGGTGGCCCGCCGCGGCTGGGCATGGCCGGGCGGGGGGACCGCAACCGGCCGTAGCG
>JALYVZ010000488.1 GCA_030852965.1 Actinomycetota bacterium
GCCAGGCGTGCGTCATGGCGGTCGGGTCGACCGCGGCCGCGGCCAGCTCAGCGATCGCCCGGTCCTGCCCGACGACGTCGTCCCAGACGCTCACCGACGTGCGGAGGCCTGCCGAGCGGCCTTCCGGGCCCGCTCGCGAACCAGTGGCGCCAGCCCGTCGCGGACCCGGTCGGCGACCACGTCCGGGGAACTGTCCGCATCGACCACGACGTACCGGTGTGGCTCGGCGGCGGCCATGCTGGTGAGCAGCCGTTGCACCCGGACATGCTCGGCACCCATTGCCATCAGCTCCGGGCGCCGACGCGGGGTGTCCGGGTCGGGTGAGCGGTCCAGCAGCACGGTGACGTCCGGGCGCAACCGCCCGGTGGCCCAGGTGGCCAGGTTCTCCAGCTCGCCGGCTTCGAGGTCTTCGCCGAGGCCGTCGGCCAGCCCGAACTGGGCCAGCGGACTGGCCAGGAAGCGGTCCATCACCACGATGTCGCCGGCCTCCAATGCCGGGCGGACCTCACGCTCGACGATGTCCGCCCGCACCGCCGCGGCGGCCAACGCGCGGGCCCTACCGCCGGTCAGGTCACCGCTGAACAGCACGTTCGCCAGCCGGGGGCTGTCGTCGCGGCCCTCGCCGGGCTGGGTGACCAGGTGGCCCTCGGCTCGCAGCCAGGTTACCAGCCGGGCGGTCTGCTCTGCCGACTCAGAGGTGGTGGCACCCTCCACCGCGACCAGCACGCCGCCGCCGGCTCGGCGGGCACCCCGGCGTAGCGCGGCCAGCAGGTCGGGCAGCAGCGGCTCGCAGCGCCGGTCGTCCATCTGCCGGTAGGCCAGCACGCCGACGAGCGCGGCGATGATGCCCGCGGCGCCGAGCACTGTCCGGGTGCCGTCGATGTGGTACGGGTGCCCGTAGAGGTTGACCACCCGGGTCTGGACCAGCCCGGTGGCCAGTGGGACGACGGCCATCGACGCCAGCAGGTCCAGCCGCACCAGCGACTGCACGAACGCCACCACGCGGCCGCGGATCTCGTTGGCCACCTGCGCGCCGATGATGGTCAGCGCGGTCAGGAACGCCACCCCGGCGCAGCAGCCGACCATCGCCACCGCACCCAGCGCGACGAACAGGTGCGGGGACAACGCCACCAACACCAGGCTCGCCCCGGCCGCCACTATCGCCGCTCCGAACAGCCGGTTGTGCGGCAGCCGCCGGGACAGCTGGGGCGCCGCCGCCATCCCGATCGCCATCCCGATGAACACCGACACGAACAGCACTCCGTACGCGGCGTCGCCGCCACCAAGGCTGGCCGCGTACAGCTTGGCCAGCGCGATCACCGCGCCACCGGCGGCGAAGGCACCCATGATGCCGATCACCAGGCCACGAATCAGCGGCGTCGAGCCGACGAATCGGGCGCCGTCGTGCAGCAGCGTGAGCAGCCCCGACTGGTCGTCGCGGACCATCCCCGGGGAGCGCCCGGAGATCTCTGGGATGCGGAACCAAACGGTCAGCGCGGTGAGCAGGTACCCCGAGCCGTTGATCATCAGCGCGATGTAGACCGTGGTGGTGGGGGTGGGGTGCATACCGAGGAAGTTGCCGGCCCCGGACACCACGGTGAACAGCCCGGACGCGGTGATCACCGCGACCCCGTAGGTCATCGCCAGGGACAGCTGGTTGGCCGTCTCCACCTGGTCGGGGCGGCGCAGCAGGTTCGGGATCGAGGCGTCCTTGGCGGGGATCCACAACATCGAGCAGATCTCGATCAGGAACGTGGCGGCGAACAGCCAGAACAGCGAGCCGACCAGTGGGATGGAGAAGAACAGCGCGAACCGGCACAGGTCGCAGATCACCATCACGACCCGCCGGTCGAACCGATCGGCGAGCACCCCGGCGAGCGGACCGAACACCAGCGCCGGCAACAGCTTGGTGGCGACCACCCCGCCGAGGGCGAAGCTCTGCGCCTGGTAGCCGGTGGTCAGCTGGGTGGCCAACGCGGACAGCGCCAGCAACGACAGCCAGTCGCCGGTGGACGCCAGCGCGGTGACCAGCCAGAGGCGGCGGAAGGCGGGGATGGCCAGCACACCGCGGACGCGGTGGGAGACCGAGGAACCCAGGTCCAGACCGCCGATCGGGGGGCTGGTCGGCGTGCTCGTCGGGCCGAGGGGAGCGGGATCCTCACCCGGCGCGGTGTCGAGGCTGATCGCGCCTCACCCCCCGCCGAGTGGCCGCAAGCCACAGCCATAGGCCGTTCAGGGTAGCCGCCGGACGTGTCGCCGCTCTCAGGCAGGCCCCCGGCGGACGGGATGCCCGGTGCCCAGCGTCGAGGAGGATCGCCAACTGGACACCGGGTCCCGGCGCCGACGATCATGCCGCCGGCGCCGTCATGGTGGGGAGAGGTACTCGTGGGT
>JALYVZ010000165.1 GCA_030852965.1 Actinomycetota bacterium
GCATGAACTTGTCCGGGAAGCCCGGCATGGTGCAGCCGATGCAGATGCCCCCGACGTTCGGGCAACCGCCCACGCCGTTGATCCAGCCGCGCTTGGGCACGTTGCACTTGACCACTGGGCCCCAGCAACCCAGCTTGACCAGGCACTTCGGCGAGCCGTACTCCTCCGCGAACTGGCCCTGCTCGTAGTAGCCGCCCCGGTCACAGCCCTCGTGCACGGTGGCCTCGAACAGCCACTTCGGCCGCAGCTCCTCATCCAGCGGGATCATCGGGGCGGCCCCGGTGGCCTGGTAGAGCAGGTACAAGATCGTCTCGGACAGGTTGTCCGGGTGCGTCGGGCAGCCCGGCACGCATACGATCGGGATACCTGCGTGGGACTTCCAGTTCCAGCCCAGGTAGTCCGGCACCCCCATCGCGCCGGTCGGGTTGCCGGCCATCGCGTGGATGCCGCCGTAGGTGGCGCAGGTGCCGACCGCGAGCACGGCCAGCGCCTTCGGGGTCAGCCGGTCGAGCCACTCGCTGGTGGTGATCGGCTGGCCGGTGTTTGGGTCGTTGCCGAACCCGGTCCAGTAGCCCTCGGCCTTGATCGCCTCGTTCGGGATCGACCCCTCGACAACCAGCACGAACGGGTCCAACTCACCCCGCTCGGCCATGAAGAACCACTCGATGAAGTCGTTCACTCCACCGACCGGACCGTTGTCGAAGTCGATCAGCGGCCAGTGCACCGCGATCTTGGGCAGACCGGGGAGCGCGCCCAATGCGATCTCTTCGATGCTGGGCTGGGTGGCGGCCGTGAGGGCGACGGAGTCTCCGTCGCAGCTCTGACCGGCGTTGATCCACAGAATGTGGACGGTCGGGTCGTTGGCACTGTCTGGCATGGTCGCCCCTCTTATGGCGTTGTGATGCAGCGCACGGACACAGCATCCGGCCATGTACGTGGTGGGAGAGTGCTTGGTCTACCAGCCGCGGTCGGGTCCGAGTAAGTGACCGATGCCACTAGCGACCCCCGACATCCCCTGTCCGGGTGATCGATAGCGGGAACACGTGGCCGGGCGGTCCAGCCGCATATCGAACAACCCTCGGTGATGCTGTCAGCCGCTAGTGTCGTGGCAGTAGCAGCATGAAATGGCAGGGCGGCGCGGGCTTGCTCAGCGACGGCCCAGCAGCGGACGGCGGCGGACGATCTCCAGCAAGGCCTGGAAACGCTGCTCGACCACGGCGTTCAGATAGTCCAGGTCACCTGGAGTGGCTTTCGGGTCCGGCCGGGGCAGCGGGCGCAGCGTCATCCAGCTCTCACTCCACAGCGACTCCATCGCCGCCTCCCACCGCAGATGGACGCTCCGAGGCCGTCTCGTTCGCCAGCTGCCTGAGTTCCGCAGTTGCCGAGCCTCCTGCCAGGCGAGTGATCGCCGAGCCCTCCGCGAGGTGGTGATCGCCGATTCTGGCGTTCTGCCGCGCGAACCGCCACGATTGGCGATCACGACCCGAGCTGAGCAGCTACCGACGCACGGTCGAGCTGGTCGCGGAGCTCGGGTTGGCCCACGAGACGGTGAGCGGGGACGTCTTCACCGGCATCTACCGCGACGGTGTCGTGCACCCGCTCCGTGGCCCGCTGGACGCGGCGTGCAGCGCGCTGCTCTCCGCACGGGCCAAGCAGCGGGTGTCGTGGCTGGCCGGTGACGTGATGCGGCACCATGCGGCACTGCGCTGGAGCGACGAGGCGGCCGCCGCCGACCTCGACCTGGGGTCGGCGCAGGACCACGCCGGCCGCCGCCTGGGCAACCCCGAGCTGCGTGACCAGCTGCTCGCCGGCCTGCCGCTTTCTCGGTCTCAGCGACCTGGGCGACATCTGCGCGGTCGACTTCCTGGCGCTGGCCCGACGAGGAGGCATCGCGACCTGGCCCGGCTGCGCACTCACCCCGGCCGACTCCCGGACTCGGCTCGCCGGCGACTCGGTGTCATCGTCCAACGTGGAGGCCTGCGTGTGCTCGGGGGAGGCAGTCGAGGCGGAGCGGGCCGTCGGTCCTGGTAGTGGGTCGGTCAGGTAGTGGGTCAGTCCTCGTGGTCGTCCGAGGTGTCGCGGGCCAGGAAGGTGGCCAGACGTTCGATCGCAAGCTCGAAGTCGGGATTGAGGTCCACGAACGCGCGCAGCCGCTCGGCCACCCAGTCCAGCGTGACCTGCTCGCCGCCGCATCGCTGTTCGAGCTCCTCGATTCCCCGGTCGGTGAAGTACACGGGAGAACTCTAGGCCGGCCCGGAAGTGTACGGCGTATTCTGTGCGGGCCGATGACGACCAAACAGCCGATGACCGAGCCCGACCGCGTTCGCGGTCGCGGCCTGGCCGACCCACCGACCGTGAGACTGCGGCCGCGTCGGTATCAGGGCAGGCGACCGCTGCGCGATCCGGCGAACCCACCTACCGGTGGCTGGCGGAGCGTGCTCTCGGTGGCGTCCGTGGTCACAGTCGCGCTGGTGCCAGGGGCCGCGATGGCCGTGGGGTCGGTCGCGGCGTCCGCGAGCGCGGTGTGCGGTTACGGGTCGTTCTGCCTCTATTCCGGGCCGGACTTCACGGGTGAGAAGGTGGAGTACGACGCCCAGCAGCTGTTCTGCCAGGGCGCCCGGCCGGGGCTGGACGTATTGAGCGTGCTGCCCAAGGGGGTCCGCTCGGTGTACAACAACACCGGGACGGCGCCCGAGGGGCTGGGCGTGAAGATCTACACCGAACGGGGCCGGGTGGCACTGCCCACCGTCGCTCCGGGCCGCGAGGTGCGCACGGTGGACGTACAGGCGGCCCGCGACATGCGCACCCTGTGCGCCTATCCCCGATGATCAGACGGGCTCGACCACGACGGCCTGGTGGTCGGAAGCGCCCATTTGTTCGCACCGACCGGAACATCGAGCCAGACGGTGTGTGATTCGGCAGTGACCGTCAGGCCGAAGCGTTCGCGTCTGGGGCTTCCGAGGTGTCGCCAACGCGACCAGAGCGCCTCGACGTTGTCCCACAGCCGTCCGGGGCCGCCCTGCCGGACGATGTGGCGTGCCGTTTGCCCCTGTCGTGTGGCATACCCAGGAGCCGTAGGCATCCGCGATCCAGGTTTCAGTCGTGCCACCCGCGGCGGGAGTGAAGCTCATCAAGTCATAGCCACCGGGAGCAATGCGGCGAAGAACTCGAATGGCTGTTGGTCATCGACGACGACCTCGGCCGACAAATTGGTCGGCCGAGCGTCGCCTTGGTCGTCGTTCACCTCCTGGAAGGCCAGCAACACCATGTCCCGCCGGTCCTGTCGCACGGGCATGAATCCCCCGTAGACCAGCAGGAAGTGGCCCTCGGCTCGATCGCACCCGACGGTGAGCAGAGGCATGATCCCGCCGCAGTTGCGCAGGTCGAGCGGGAAGAGTATGTGAGCTCCCGCTTGGCACTGGGCTACCCACGCCGGCGGCACTTGCGGTACCGCGACGGTCGCGATGATCCGATCGAAC
Source organism: Actinomycetota bacterium (assembly GCA_030852965.1). Taxonomy (GTDB): domain Bacteria; phylum Actinomycetota; class Actinomycetes; order Mycobacteriales; family Pseudonocardiaceae; genus Pseudonocardia. Next base: position 3,480 of record JALYVZ010000165.1, read on the forward strand.
GGTTGCCGCTCCGGGCAACCGAGTAGGCCATCCGCCGCCGTTGATCGTTTCACCAGCGCGCGTGGCGTCGAGTTGGCGGTGGACACCACCAGCCGACCGGGCCGGCGGCCCGGGCCAGCGTGCGTCGATGGCGGAAGCGGACCACCCAACCCGCGATGGCGACCACGGTCGCCCCGATGACGAATCCGATCAACAGCTCCATGTCGCCCCCAGTCATGACCTGTGACCGGCCGGACGGGATGTCGAGATCGACCGCCAGGCAGGTCACCGTACACGGCCGGCCATCGACTGCGGATGCCAAGCATGTCATGTGAAAATCCACACGGCAAGCCATACGGCGTATCGACTGGACGGCACTGTAAGAATTGTCACGGAGGTGATGGTTGTGGTGGTGCGTACTGATCCGTCCGCGCTGGCCTGGCTGGTCGGCAATGAGCTGCGCCAGGTCAGGGAGCGGTTCGGCGAGACCCAGGCGAGCGCCGCGAAGGTGATCGGCTGCAGCACCTCGCGGATGAACTACCTGGAGACCGGGCGGACGGTGCAGCAGCCGGACGACGTACGCGCGCTGATGAGGTTCTACGAGGCGCCGAAGGCGGACGGCGAGCGGCTGGCCTCGCTGGTCGAGCTGCCCGGCCGACGCACCTGGTGGACCCCGTGGGAGCCGGTGATCCCGGAGCATCTCAAGCTGTTCGCGGGCCTGGAGGGCTTCGCGGCCGGCGAGTTCGTCTACCTTGCTTCCGTCATCCCCGGCCTGCTGCAGACCGCCGACTACTCGGCCGCGCTGGTCGACCTGGCTCACGCACCGCCGATGGTCCGCGACCGGGTGGTGGAGTTCCGGCAGGCCCGCCAGCAACGGCTGCTCGCGGATCAGAACCCGTTGCGACTCACCGTGGTGATCGAGGAGGATGCGCTGGACCGGCTGGTCGGCGGCGCGGAGGCCATGCGCGCCCAGCTCGATCACCTGCTGGCCATGGCCGAGCGCGACAACGTCACCGTGCGAGTGATGCCACGTTCAGTGGCGGTCCACGACGGGCTTGCCGGCGCCTTTACGCTCCTGGATTTCGCCGCTACCCAGTCCATCGGTTACATCGAATACCCCGACGGCTCGGTCTATATTGCCGAGTACCATCAGGTTGCGGGCTTCCTCTACCTCCGGGACCGCCTCCGGGCACAAGCATCGGACGCTGCCCAGTCGCTGGAAACGATCGCGGCCCGTCGAGCGGCACTGGAATGAACGGAGCGCACCGATGAGCACCCTCGGGTGGCGGACGTTCAGCCACACCGGTGCTGGCGCGAACTGCGTCGAGGTCGCTCCGACCGAGCAGGGCGTGCTGCTGCGCGACACCAAGGACCGTGGCGACGGCCCGGTGATCGCGTTCACCCCCGCGCAATGGACCGCGTTCCTCAACATGGTCGACACCGCCGCCACCATCCACCAGATCGGCACCGAGACGCACCTGCGGACCGGGGCCGTCACGCTGCGGTTCACCGCGTCGGAGTGGGCCGCGTTCCGGTCCGGCGTCCAGGACGGCGAGTTCGACCTGCTCGCCCGAGCCTGAAGCTGCGGGCTGCGCGCTGATCAGTCCGCGAGGGAGTGCTCGATCAGCCGGGCCTGCTCCACCTCGTGCACCTTGCCGGAACCGGCGGCCGGCGCGGCCATCCGCCGCCGGGAGATCGGCCTGATCCGGCTCAGCCGTCCGGGGCTGATCTCGGGCATGGCCAGCCCGAAGTACGGCCAGGGGCCTTGGTTGGCCGGCTCCTCCTGCACCCAGCGGATGTCGTCGGCGTTCGGGTAGCGCTCCAACGCCAGCAACAGCTTTTTGCGCGGCAGTGGGTAGAGCTGCTCCGTACGCAGGACGGCGATGTCGTCCCGGCCGGCCTTGTCCCTGGCGTCCGCGAGCTCGTAGTAGATCTTGCCGCTGCACAGCAGCAGCCGGCGCACGCCGTCAACAGGTCCGGCCTGGCCGTCGAAGCGCGGGTCGTCCAGCACCGAGCGGAACCGGCCGACGGTGAAGTGCTCCAGCGGGCTGACCACCCGTTTGTTGCGCAACATCGACTTCGGCGTGAACACCACCAGCGGGCGGCGCATCCCGTCCATGGCGTGCCGGCGCAACAGGTGGAAGTAGTTCGCCGGGGTGCTTGGCACCGCCACGGTCATCGAACCCTCGGCGCACAGTTGCAGGAACCGCTCGATGCGCCCCGAGGTGTGGTCCGGACCCTGGCCCTCGTGGCCGTGCGGCAGCAGCAGCACCACGTCCGAGGTCTGGCCCCACTTGGCCTCGCCGGAGGAGATGAACTCGTCGATGATCGACTGGGCGCCGTTGACGAAGTCGCCGAACTGGGCCTCCCAGGCCACGAACGCCCTCGGGTTGGCCACCGAGTAGCCGTACTCGAAGCCGACCGCCGCGAACTCCGAGAGCGCCGAGTCGTAGGGCAGGAAGCGGCCCTGATCGGGCGTGAGGTTGCGCAGCGGGTAGTACTCCACGCCGGTCTTGCGGTCGATGATCACCGAGTGCCGCTGGACGAAGGTGCCGCGCCGCATGTCCTGCCCGGACATGCGGACCAGCTTGCCGTCCATGATCAGCGAACCCAGCGCGAGCAGCTCGCCGAACGCCCAGTCCACGTTGCCCTCGCGGGACATCGTGTAGCGCTTGTCCAACACCGGCTGGACCCTGGGGTGCACCGTGAACCCCTCGGGCAGCTCGACGTGGGCGTCCCCGATCCTGGTGATGACTTCCAGCGACACCGCGGTGTCCAACTTGGTCGGCGCCGCCTGCTCCTGCTCCACCGACGGGCTGGCGGTGACCTGGCCCCGCTCCAGCTCGCGGACCTCGTTGAACACGTGCTCGAGCTGGCTGGAGAAGTCCTTGAGGGCGTGCTCGGCGTCGTCCATCGAGATGTCGCCGCGGCCGATCAGCGACTCGGTGTACATCTTCCGGACGCTGCGCTTGGTGTCGATCACGTCGTACATCTTCGGCTGAGTCATCGACGGGTCGTCGCCCTCGTTGTGGCCACGACGGCGATAGCAGATCATGTCGATCACCACATCGTTGTGCCAGCGCTGCCGGTAGGCCACCGCCAGCCGGGCCACCCAGACGCAGGCCTCCGGGTCGTCACCGTTGACGTGGAACACCGGCGCGCCGATCATCTTCGCCACGTCGGTGCAGTACTGCGACGAGCGGGAGTTCTCCGGCGCCGTGGTGAAGCCGACCTGGTTGTTCACCACGATGTGCACGGTGCCGCCGGTGCGGTAGCCACGCAGCAGCGCCAGGTTCAGCGTCTCGGCCACCACGCCCTGGCCAGCGAACGCGGCGTCGCCGTGCATCGCCACCGGAAGCACGGTGTAGCCCTCGATGCCCTTGTTCAGGAGGTCCTGCTTGGCCCGGACGATGCCCTCCAGCACTGGGTCCACCGCCTCCAGGTGCGAGGGGTTGGCGGTCAGCGAGACGGTGGTCTCGCCGTCGCCGAACATCCGGAAGTACTTGCCCTCCGCGCCCAGGTGGTACTTGACGTCGCCGGAGCCGTGCGCCTGGTCGGGGTCCAGGTTGCCCTCGAACTCCCGGAAGATCTGGCTGATCGGCTTGCCCACTATGTTGGCCAGCACGTTCAGCCGGCCCCGGTGCGGCATGCCGATGACGACTTCGTCGAGTTCTTCCTCGGCGGCAGAGTCCAGCACCGCATCCAGCAGTGGGATGACGGTCTCGCCTCCTTCGAGGGAGAACCGCTTCTGCCCGACGTACTTGGTCTGCAGGAAGGTCTCGAACGCCTCGGCCGCGTTGAGCTTGGACAGGATGTACTTCTGCTCGGCCACGTCCGGCTTGACGTGAGGCACCTCGATGCGTTCCTGTAACCAGGCCCGCTGCCGGGGGTCGAGGATGTGCATGTACTCGGTACCGATCGTGCGGCAGTAGGAGCCGCGCAGCACACCGAGCACATCGCGCAGCTTCATGTGCTTCTCACCGGAGAAGCCGCCGACCGCGAACTCACGGTCGAGGTCCCACAGGGTCAGCCCGTGGGAGAGCACGTCCAGGTCGGGGTGTCGGCGCTGGCGGTAGTTCAACGGGTCGGTGTCGGCCATCAGGTGGCCGCGGGTGCGGTAGGCGTCGATCAGCTCGAGCACTCTGGCGGTCTTGTCGACCTCGCCCTCGGGGATGTCCTGCACCCACCGCACCGGCTCGTAGGGCACCCGCAGCGAGGTGAACACGTCGTCGAAGAAGCTGTCGTCGCCGAGCAGCAGCTGGTGCATCCGACGCAGGAAGTCGCCCGACTCGGCGCCCTGGATGATCCGGTGGTCGTAGGTGGAGGTGAGCGTGATGATCTTGCTGACGCCGAACTCGGCGAGTCGCTCGTCGCTGGCGCCCTGGAAGGCCGCCGGGTACTCCATCGCGCCGACGCCGATGATCGCGCCCTGGCCCTGCATGAGGCGCGGGACGGAGTGGTTGGTGCCCAGGGTGCCGGGGTTGGTCAGGCTGATCGTGGTGCCGGCGAAGTCCGCGGTGGTGAGGCTGCCGGCGCGCGCCTTGCGCACGACGTCCTCGTAGGCCGACCAGAACTGCGCGAAGGTCATCGCCTCGCAGCCCTTGATCGAGACCACCACCAGCGAACGCTGCCCGCTCTTGCCCGGCAGGTCGATGGCCAGACCCAGGTTTACCTGCTCCGGGGTGACCACCATCGGTCTGTCGTCGGTCTCGGCGTAGTAGCGGTTCATCGCCGGGAAGTCGGCCAGCGCTTTGACCAGTGCGTAGCCGATGAGGTGGGTGAAGGAGATCTTGCCACCCCTGGTTCGCTTCAGATGATTGTTGATCACTACCCGGTTGTCGGCGAGCAGCTTGGCCGGCACCGCGCGCACGCTGGTCGCGGTGGGCACGCTCAGCGACGCCTGCATGTTCTTGACCACCGCGTTGGCCGAGCCGCGCAGCGGGGTGGCGGTGCCGTTGGTTACTGCCGGGGCGGCCGGTTTGGCGGCCCGCGAGGTGCTGCCGGCGGCCGGCTTGCCCTCCGCGGTCGACAGC
>JALYVZ010000489.1 GCA_030852965.1 Actinomycetota bacterium
GTGTTCGCCGCGGTGATCCCTTCGGCGGCGAGTACCCCGGCGGCCTTCTCGCTGGTGGCCAGCCCGACCACCCGGCCCGCCGCGGCCCCACCAGGGCCGGGGTCCGTCCCGCCGGGCCAGGTCCCGGGCCAGGTGTTGGGGTCGGACCAGGCGCGGTTGAGCATGCCGAGCACGAACGACTTCCCTGCCCCGGCCGGGCCGATCAGTGACTCGACCCGCGCCCCGGAGGTGAGCACACCGCTGATGACCGCGGCCTGGTCGGCACCGAGTTCGATCCCTTCGCCAGCGAGCCGGTCGAGGAACCCCCGGACGGCCTGGGCGCTGCTCGCACGACCGTCGCGCCGCGTGGTGGCCTCGATCAACAGCCGCTCGGTGCTCAGGTGATCCGGGGTGGCGTACCGGGCCCGGCCCGGCCCGACAAACGCCGAGTCCCCGTTCGCCAGCCGGAACTGCTCGGCCACCGCCACATCACCCGGCTTCGCCACATCCAACGGCACCGCGAACGCGAGAGCCTGGTCGGTCAGCTCGTCGAGCAGCCCCGCGATCTCCCGGCCCTCGGTGATCCCCAGGTAGTCGGGCAGCGCGTTGGAGATCTCCCGGGTCAGCTGCGAGCGGGTCCACGCGGAGTTCTGCTCCTGCACCGCCGCGAGCGCGACCTCGATCACCTCCCGCGCCGACCACCGCGCAGCCTGCGGCCGCTCGGCCCGGCTGGCCGCCAGTGCGGCCTCGGCGACCTGGCCCAGCCCGGTGCCAAGCTCGGCGGCGACCTGGGCTTGTACCCGGTCCAACCGGTCCTCGACCGGCTCGACCGCGGTCTTCGTCTTGCGGGTGGTCAGGTTCGCTCGCCGCGCGAGCCGATCGCGTTCCAACGGCGTCGCCTCCCGGCCGAGCCGCTCCTGGAACGCGGCGACCAACTTCGCCGCTTTCGCCCCGATCACCCGTCGCCGGCTCGACAGCAGCTCGCACACCTGCGAGTCCACCCCGACGAGCTCGCGGGCCTTGCCGTCCGGGCGCATCACCGCCAACACCCCGAGGCTCTCCGCCAGGTGTGCCTCGGTGGTGCGTTCGGCGACCGCGCCGGCGGCGGCTTTGTATGCCCGGATCGCCTTCCCGTCCAGGGTCCGCCATTGACCGTCCGCGCACAGCACCCGGTTCCAGATCGGGTTGTGGATGTGCAGCTGCGGGTCCTTCGACCGCGAGTCGTGCTGAAAGAACGACGCCACCGTCCAGTCGTGGGCATCAACCCACCGGCCACCGGCGCCGCCGTGGTGCCCGACCCTGGAGTACCCGGCGTGATCGGACAGGTAGTCCAAGGCGGCGTTGTTGCCCGCCCAGATCGCGTCCTCCACCGATTTGCGCAGCACACCCCACGCGGCGGCGGAGTCGAGGTCGCCGGCGCGGCGGGCGGCGATCTCCTCGTGCTCGAACGCCGCGTGCAGCACCGTCACCGACTTCTGCACCGAGTACGTCACGTCGTGGTAGGCGTTGTTCTGCCGCGCCGAGCGTCCCGCCTCGACCCGCATCTCGTCCCGCCGCGCCGCGTCCGGCTCCAGCCCGGCCGACCGCTCGGCGGCCAGCATCGCCTCGTAGACCTGGTCCTCGGACAGGTACGCCCGTCCCTTGTGTCCCGCCACCGGCGCGGTGTCCCACTGGGACACGTCACCGAACCGGGCGTCGCGTGGGTCGAGGAACCGCTCGTACATGCCCAGCATGTCCTGCGTGCGCACCTGGCCCGACAGGCCCAGCGCGGCCGCGCCGCAGCCGTACCAGCGGCCCGGCGGCTCCCCCTCCGCGACCGCCCCGGTGTAATAGTTCTCCCGCTGCACGCCGGTCGCGTCGGTGTAGTACCGAACCGAGTTGCCGGAGTCCACACTCAGCACCACACCCACCCCCGAACGCCACAGCTCGCACGCAGCAGCCAGCTCCCGCTGTTCCGCCCCCGAACGGCGGCCGGTAACGGCCACCGCACAGCGGTGCGCCCGGTCTCCGTCGCGCCGGCGAGGCGGACCAAGATCGTTAACGTTGTTCGTGTTCGCGCCGGCGGGCGGGAGCCGGCGGGGCGACACGCCGAAGGCGCGACACGCCCACAGATCGGGATGCGTTGGTGTGGTTGCTCTTTTTCTCTTGGCTCGTGAAGTCCTCTGCTGCGTTCTGTTACTGGCTTGGTTACGTTCGGTGGGTCGCTCGTGGTTACTGCTGATGTGCTCTGGGCGGGTGCTTGGAGCTGGTGGTAGGTCATCGCCGGGTGTCCTTCTCGTCGTTTCCACGGCCGCTGTTCGGCCCGTCGGACGCCGGGCTCGGGGAGGTTCGACCGGTGGGGTCCGACGGGCCGCCGTTCGCGGTGGCCTCCCGCTCGTGGTCTGGGCTCGGAGCGGCGGCGCGTAGCGG
>JALYVZ010000166.1 GCA_030852965.1 Actinomycetota bacterium
GCCTGGTGCGCCGCGACGAGCTGGCCGCGATGGGTGCCGATCCCGCAACGGCGGCCGGTTCGGTGCTGACCGCCGGCGGCTGGCTGCTGCACGCCGGACGAGCCGACGAACTGGTCGCACGGCTGGTCGCCGCCGTCGCCGACCATGCCGTCGAGGATCCGCTCGAACCCGGGCTGCCGGTCGCGTCCGCCCGCCGCCGGCTGGAGCTGCCGGTGGCGGCACTGGTGGAGGCGCTGATCACGACTCACCCCGAGGCCGGCCTGAAGCTGCGCGACGGGCGGGTCCAGCTAGTGTCGAACGACCCCGACGCACTCCCGACCACGTTGCGCGAGCCGCTGGAGCAGCTGCGCCGCGACCTCAGCCACGCGCGGTTTGCCGCCCCGGAAGCCGCCCGGCTAGCTGAGCTGGGACTTGGGCCGAAGCAGCTGGCGGCCCTGGTCCGGGCCGGCAAACTGGACAAGCTGGCCGACGGGGTATTCCTGCTGCCCGGAGCCGACGTCGCAGCGCTGGCTGAGCTGGCCCGGCTGGGCGAGGAGTTCACCCTGAGCGCGGCCCGCCAGGCGCTGGGCACCAGCCGGCGGGTCGCGGTACCACTGCTGGAACGTCTGGCCCGACTAGGCCACACCGTGCGCACCGACACCGGTGACCACCGACTGGTCACCTAGACTAGCCTGGGCCCGGCTCCGCTGCCCTCGACCGGGGGGCCCCGATTTGTCCCACGGGGAAGCTGCACCTACCGTGCAGTCCGGGATTCGAGCGCACCTCGTGGTGCGACGGGACATCGGCAACTAACCGGGAGACAGACTGTGGCGCAGGCGGCGACCGAGGACCCTATCAGGATCCAGCTGGAGGAGCCGGCCGGCGACACCGCACTCCTGCGGGTGTCCGGCGAGATCGACATGCTTACCTCTCCGATCCTGCGGCAGGGCATCGCCGAGCAGCTGTCCGACGACCGGATGCGGCTGCTGGTCGACCTCAACGGAGTGGATTTCCTGGGCACCAGCGGGTTGGCCGCGCTGGTCGAGGCCCGCTCGTCAGCGGCCGAGCACGCCATCGAGCTGTGGTTGGTGTGCACCAACCGCCAGGTGCTGCGGCCCTTGGAGATCGCCGGGCTGACCTCGCTGTTCCGGATCGCCGGGACCGTCGCCGAGGCACTTGGCGGGCAGGGCTCGACGCCGGCCTGATGTTGGTTTTGCCCGCTCGGGTTTGAACGCCGCCGCAGCAGGGAACCAGATCATCGGCTGGCGGCAGGTCGTCGGCCTCGAAAGAGGTGATCCCGTGAGCGACGTGTCCAGGCTTCCCGGTCCGGCGGAGCACGCCTGGCAGTGGCAACGTCTCGGTTCCTGCCGAGGCATGGACAGCGCTGCGTTCTACCACCCCGATGGCGAGCGCAACCCGTCCCGGGCGCGTCGCACCTCGCAGGCCAAAGAGGTGTGCTCGCGGTGCCCGGTGATCGAGCCGTGCCGGGAGTTCGCCCTGCGCACCCGCGAGCCGTTCGGCGTGTGGGGCGGTCTCGCCGAGTCCGAACGGCGGGCCATCCTGGAACGCACCGCTCCCGCCGCCGAAACATCCGAGCGGGCCGAAGCCAGCTGAGCCTGTCCTACTCGGATCGGGGCCATTCCTGCCCGAGCATCGAGTACAGCAGCGAGTCCCGCCAGGCACCGTTGGTGAAGACGTGGTCGCGTAGCCGACCTTCGTAGCTGAAGCCGAGGCGTTTCACGACGGCGATCGAGGCCGCGTTGTCGGGTCCGATCGCGGCGGTGACCCGGTGCAGGTCAAGCTGCCCAAACGCGAAGTCGAGCATCGTCCGCGTCGCGTCGGTGGCGTAGCCGTGGCCCCAATGATCGGCGGCAACAGCAGCGCCAAGCTTCGCCGCACGCACCCCGGTCAGGCCAAGCCGGGCGAATCCGATGAGCCGGTCGTCGTCCGGGAGGGCGACTGAAAGGTAGTACTCGGTGCGGGGCCGAGCGCTCGCGCGCTCGATCGTGCCGGTGATCATCGCTCGGGCCTGGTCACGGTCACGGGAGTCGAACGACAGAAACCGGGTGACGCGGTCATCACCGACGACCGCAAGCGAGTCATCGAGATCGTCGGCACGGAACTCGCGAAGCCGGACCGCGAGCCGGTCAGTTCGATCCGTGCGGGTAGGTCCACTGGTTGGGCCGTCACTGGGGAAGTGCCAACCGGTTGGTGCCGAACTCGCGTAATGCCTCTCCCAGCTCCGATGCTTCGCGGGCGTGGTTTTCGACGCCTATGAGCACCTGGTGGACGTACTCGACCGAGCTGACCACGCCATGGATTCGTTGCGGGGTCGGCAGGTCGAGCACCGGTGCGAGCGCTTCGGCGGCCCCGGCTATCTCCCCGAGTTCGATGCGGGAGGCAGCGAGGGCACATCGGGTGCCTGCCTCGTCGCCGAAGGCGTGGTCGGCCGTTGGGCCTCCTGGTAGGCGTCGAGAGCAAACAGCGCAAGTCGTTCAGTCGACTCGGCTTCATCGCGCCCACCCCATCGCAGCGCGTCGGCGGCGTAGTAGAGCTGACGTGGGCGGGTGAATGTCCCTAGCCCACCGAAGTCGTCAAGCTCATCAGGCTCGACATTCTCGCGCGCGTCCGCGGCGCGTTCGATGGCGGCGTGCGCTTCGGCGAGACGACCGAGCGCCGCCAGGCTACGTGCTTGGTTGGCGATCAGCCAGACCGCACTCGTGCCCCCACCCGGGTCCGCCACCTCGGTAGCCTGCTGCTGGGCATAGCGCAGCGAATCGTCGAGGCGCCCTGCCCAGTACAGATCAGCGACTGCAACCCGCGGGTCCATGCCCGCAGGCCGTCGTGTCCAGCGTTGTCCGCGCAGGCATACGCGGCGCGGGCCTGGGTCAGCGCGTCGTGTGGAGCGCCGAGGTCGTGGGACGCTTTGGCAAGAAGGCCGGAAGCGACCCCTGCGAGCAGGTACAGGTCCCGGGAGTGTTCGGGGCGTTGGCGGCCCTCCAGGAATCCGAGGGCTCGGCCCTGGGCGCTCACGATGTCGCTGAGAAGCGACTCCAGCGGCTCCACGGGTTAGGCGCGGGTCAAACGCCGGACGTCATCGGCGAGTTGATCGATGGTCTCCGCACCCACCACGCCGGTCCCGGTCCCGTACGGCGGCCCGAGCAGACGCTGTGCCGGTTCCCCGAACATCTCCTCCAGTACCGCTTGCGCGCGTGGGTACGGCAAGCCCCGCAGGTTGCCTGCGACCCAGCGATAGGCCTGACGAGCTGGCAGCACGTCACCAGAGATCCGCTGGTAGCCGGCGCGCATGTCGTCAACGGTGAGATGACGCTGCGCGAGGACCTGCTCCAGCCGCGTACGCGCCGACCCGTGCTGGGCCACTCAACCCGGGTCCGATCGTGCTCACTCCACGGTAACGCCTCTCCACGACGAACTCACCGCTGGGGACGGACAGGCCGACGAGGTGGCCCGGAACGTCACAGACCTCGGGGCACAGGTGCGAGCGTGCTCGACCTTGGCTGCGGCACCGGCAGCGATCTGGCCGCCCTCTACGACTCTGCCAGTGGGCTGACGACGAAATCGACCTTCAGGCCGGTCTGATCGACTACGGCAGATCCGTTAGACCAGGCTGCGATCTACGGATCGGCGATCTACGCGAAACGCGGCTCGGCCGCACGTTCGACCTGATCACGTGCCTCGGCAACAGTCTTGCCTATCCATACACGGATCAGGATCTGACCGCCGCGGCGCCGGCTACCTTCGCTAGCCCACGCCATGGGTACACCAGGGCTTACACCCACAGAAGCCGGCTTCAGGTGGCGAGGAACTCCCGACGGCCGCTGAGTGGGGCCACGTCGGGGGCGCAGGCGGCGAGGCTGTCGCATTTGCGCCGCCACTCGTCGGGCTCCAGCTCCACCTCGGCGGTGCGGGCCCCGGCCGCCGGGGCATAGCGCAGGATCCGCATCCGGTAGGCGTCGGCGATCAGCGCAGCGGCCGCGTCGACCGCCTGGTAGGCAGCACGGTGACCATCTCCCGGGCCTGGAACCAGGCAGAGCACTCCGGGCTCCGGATCGAACCCGATCAGCTCACTCATCGCGGCAACGACGTCACCGGTGCGTTCGACCCCGAACGGGGCCAACATTGCGAGCCGGTGGCGGGACAGCGCGCGCAGCTCGAGACGGTCCAGCGCGGCCACCGCGGCCCGTTCGGCCGTCGAGCTCAGCCAGGCCAGCTCCAAAAGGTCGACCGACACTCCGGAGGCATCCAGCCGCTGTGCCGTGCCGGCGGCTGCCAACAGGAACTCGGGCAGCCGCACCGTGACGGCCACCACCCGCTGGCAACGGCTCAGCGCGGACGGCAGGCGGCCAGGCCGCGCCCCCACGGGCGAGCGCGTCCGGCCTGGATGGCCGGCGACATCCATCACCGTCATGTCCCGTCCCCCGCATTGTTCTCATGCCTACCTGATAGTTCTTATGCCTACCTGATAGAGAGAACTATTGCGTACGGCGGGGAACGTCACCCAAACGCCGAGCGGTCGCGAACAGTCCGCAAGCGGTCACTCCACCAGCGGCTGTGCCGGAGCGAATTCCGCTGGGGCCGGCCGGCGCACCAGACACGCTGAGTGGAGTCCGCCCGCCACGATTCGCGTTTCTCCGGCCGCAGCGGCAGGATCGGGCCGTGTCTGTAGCCCATCCCAGCCCGGCCGTGGTCGAACTTCGCCTCCCCGCCCGAGCGGCGCTGATCCCCACCGTTCGCACGGTGGCCTCCGACCTTGCCGGCCGAGCCGACCTCGATCTGGACGCGATCGACGACCTCCGGATGGCCGTCGACGAAGCGTGCACCACCCTCGTTCGGCTGACCACCGAAGAGGACACCCTGACCTGCATCTTCACGCTCACCCACGACGGCATTGAGGTATCCGTGCGCACCCGTGCGGCCTGGGCCGGGGCGAAGGTGAGCACCGACAGCTTCGGCTGGCGGGTGCTGCAGACGTTAGCCGACGAGGTCGAGGCGCGTGCCGGCGATGCAGACGACCCGGACTCGATCGGCATCGCGCTGGTCAAGCACGCCATCATCGTTCAGTGACCCAACCGCAACGCCGGGACACCGAGTACGAGCACCTGGTCCCGTTGCTCGCCGAACTCGCAGGCCTGGCCATTGACGACCCTCGCCGTGATGGGCTGCGCGACGAGCTCGTCGAGGGCTACCTGCCGGTGGCGCGGCACATCGCCCGTCGGTTCAGCAACCGGGGCGAGCCGATCGACGACCTGATCCAGGTGGCCACCGTCGGGCTGATCAACGCGGTGGACCGGTTCCAGCCCGACCGGGGCAGCGACTTCTTCTCCTTCGCGGTTCCCACGATCAGCGGCGAGGTGCGCCGACACTTCCGGGACCAGGGCTGGTCGATGCGGGTGCCGCGACGGCTGAAGGATCTGCACGTCTCGATCAACGCGGTGGTGGCGGAGCTGTCCCAGGGCCTCGGCCGCGCGCCCCGGCCGAGTGAGATCGCCGCCATGCTGCACGTGCCCACCTCAGACGTTCTGGAGGGGCTGGAGGCGGCCCAGGCCTACCGCAGCTCGTCGCTCGACGAGATGCTGAACTCCGCCGAGGGCGGCGCCACCCTCGGGGATCTGCTCGGCGAGGCGGACGCCGAGCTGGAGCGGGTGGAGTACCAGCAGTCACTGGAGCCGTTGCTCGCTGAGCTGCCTGAACGCGAGCGGACCATCGTCATGTTGCGGTTCTTCGGCAACATGACCCAGACCCAGATTGCCGACCGGGTCGGCATCTCCCAGATGCACGTCTCCCGGCTGCTGTCCCAGACTCTGAGTAGGCTCCGACAACGGCTTGAAACCGAGTAGCGCGACGCCCATGAGGGAGAGCGGTGACCGGTCGGCTCCGGGTGGACACGGCCGCCGGCCGGTGGGTGCTGGTGGCCACGGTGGGTGGGTCCAGCCTCGTCATGCTGGACATGACGGTGGTCAATGTCGCGCTGGAGCGCATCGGGCGCGACCTGGGCGCCGGCTTCGGCTCGCTGCAATGGATCATCAATGGGTACACGCTGTCGCTGGCCGCGTTGATCCTGCTCGGCGGGGCGCTGGGCGACCGGTTCGGCCGGCGTCGGGTGTTCTTGATCGGGGTGGTGTGGTTCGCCGTGGCCTCGGCGTTGTGCGGGTTGGCGCCGAACCCGGCGACCCTGATCGCCGCGCGGGCGCTGCAGGGGGTCGGCGGGGCGTTGCTGACCCCGGGCAGCCTGGCCCTGATCGCCGCCTCGTTCGACCCGGCCCACCGCTCCCGTGCGATCGGCGCCTGGTCCGGGCTGGGCGGGGTGACGGGCGCGTTCGGCCCGTTTCTGGGTGGCGCGCTGGTCGGCTGGAGTTGGCGCTGGGTCTTCCTGGTGAACATCCCACTGGCGACAGCAGTGTTGGCAATCACGCTGCGGCACGTACCGGAGAGCCGTGACCCGGACGCGGTGCCGGGCATCGACCTGCCCGGCGCCGCTCTCGGAGTGCTCGGCCTCGGCGCGCTGACCTTCACTCTGACCGCGGCCGGGGAACGCGGGTTGGATGCGGTGGTAGCCACCGCCGGGGTGGTTGCGGTGCTCGCGTTGGTGGGGTTCCTGCTGGTGGAGCGTCGAGTGGCGCATCCGCTGGTGCCGCTGTCGCTGTTCGGTGACCGGGTGTTCCGGGCCGCGAACCTGGTCACGCTGCTGATCTACAGTGCGCTCGGGGTGTTCTTCTTCCTGCTGGTGTTGCAGCTGCAGACGGTGGCCGGCTTCTCCCCGACGCTGGCCGGGAGTGCGCTGCTGCCAGTGACAGTACTGATGTTGGTCCTCTCGGCACGGGCCGGCGCACTGGCCGACCGGATCGGGGCCTGGGTGCTGCTCACCGTCGGCCCGCTGCTGGCCGCCGCGGGTTTCGTGCTGACGCTGCGGATCGGGCCGGGCGCGGGTTATCTCACCCAGGTGCTGCCGGCCACCGCTACCCTCGGGCTGGGCCTGTCCACCACGGTGGCCCCCTTGACCGCAACCGTCCTGGCCGCCGCCGACGACCACCAGGCCGGCGCCGCCTCCGGCATCAACAACGCGGTGGCCCGCTCAGCCGGGCTGCTGGCGGTGGCGGTGATACCCGCCCTGGCCGGACTCGGCGGGGCCGACTACACCGACCCGGCCGCGTACGGAACCGGGTTCCGGCATGCCATGCTGATCTCCGCCGGGCTGCTGGTGGGCGCCTCGGTGTTGTCCGTGGTGGTGGTGCGACCCGCCACCCTGGCTTCGGCGGAACCGCAGGTCGACGCGCTGCGGCTGGCCGAATGTCCGCACTGCGGGGTCGGGGCACCGCAACTGCACCCTGGCCTGCCTACCGCTTCAGGGCCGGACCGATGACTGACCAGCCACTACGCACGAGTGGCGGCCCGACCGAGAGCTGGCCAGCGATCCGACCCACTCCCCGGTTACGCGCTGCTCGCCCTCCGCCCGTGACACAACCCGGGTCACGAGCTGCCCGTGCGGCAACCCGGGTCACGAGCTTCCCGGATGGCAGGATGCCGTGATGGCAGAGATCAGCGTCACCGCCCTGACCATGGTGGATGCCCCGCCCGAGCAGGTCCACACCGCCCTTGCGTACTACCGCGAGGTCCGCCCGGCGATCCTCACCTCGAACTTCTCCGGCTACCAGGTCGTCGAGGGCGGTCGCGGCGCCGGCAGCCAGGTGCGGTGGACCCTCAACCCGGCCAGGTGGGGCAAGGTGCGCAGGATCTACGGTGAGGTACTGATCGAACTGCGCAAACAGTTCGTCCCGGACGCCGCCGCACCCGAGCCCACCGCACCCGAGCCGCTCGCATGACCCGCACGTCGCTATCCGCCGGCTGGGCGCTGATCACCAACGACGACGGGATCGCCGCGCCGGGTCTGCGGGCGCTGGCGGTCGGGGCGGTGGCGGCCGGGCTGGACGTCGTGGTGGCGGCGCCGTCCCAGGAGGCCAGTGGCGCGGGTTCGTCGATCATGTCGGTCCGCCGGGACGGGGTGGTGCCGGTCGAACCGCACCTGCTGTCCGGCCTGGACGGGGTGCCGACCTACGGGGTCGCGGGCCAGCCGGCCTTCATCTCGTTCGCAGCCCTGAACGGCTGGTTCGACACCCCGCCCTCGCTGGTGCTGTCCGGGATCAACTACGGCGCAAACCTCGGGCGCGCCGTCCAGCACTCGGGAACGGTCGGCGCCGCGCTCACCGCCGGGCTGCTCGGGGTCCGGGCCCTCGCCGTGTCGCTGGACTGTGATCACCTGGCGCCGGGGGCCGAGGCGCGCTGGGATACCGCCGCCGCACTGCTGCCGATGGCCCTGGACGTGCTCGCCGACACCGCCCCTGGCACCGTGCTGAGCCTGAACGTGCCGAACTTGTCCGTCGGCAAGCTCGGCGAACCCCGGGCCGCACCGCTGGCGGCACGCGGTCGCTGGCGCCCGGAGGTGCGTGCGGTCGACGGCGGTCTGCGGGTGCGTGG
>JALYVZ010000167.1 GCA_030852965.1 Actinomycetota bacterium
CCGACCCAGCCCGGTCCAGGCCCGGCTACTGGACCTGCTCGACGTCGACCCCACCCAACCGCCATAATCACCACCAGACCGGGCTCACGGCCCACCCGACCTCATGTGCGAAATGCGGGGCTAGCGGGTGGGGCCGGGCCCGCGTTGGCCGGGTGATCACTACACGGAGCTCCAGGGTTGTCGGTGAACGGGGCGGTAGGTCAGCCCCGGCGACAGCGCTGGTCGAGCGGTGCGCGCGGCGTCCGACCCAGAACGGGTCCAGCATCTCGACGGTGCACATGTCCTTATTTCACCATATTCACGACCGACTCAGTCAACTACCTCTGACCGGCGCTCCGAGGACCTGGCGTGCCGCTGACAAGGCGGACCGGGTGATCCGGGGCAGCGGATCCAGGGGCGGCGGGCCGGGTGATCCGAGGCCGTTCGCCGGGATCAGGCAGGATGGGAACGGTGAACGGCCGCGGCGCTCATGACAGCAGTACTCATGACGGCTCGGGACGCATCGTGGTCCGGAACCTGAGCAAACGGTTCGGGTCGGTGGACGCGGTGCGTGACCTGAGCTTCACCGTGGACCCTGGCCGGGTGACCGGGTTCCTCGGCCCGAACGGCGCCGGCAAGACCACCACGCTGCGGGTCGCGCTCGGTCTGGTCAGCCCGACCGCCGGCGAGGTGACCGTCAACGGGGTGCACTACGACCAGCTGCGCCACCCGGCGCGGGAGCTCGGTGCGCTGCTGGACTCCCAGGGCTTCCACCGGGCCCGCCGGGCCCGTACCCACCTGCGGATCCACGCCGCGGCCATCGGGGTGCCCGACAGCCGCGTCGAGGAGGTGCTCGACCTGGTCGGGCTGACCAGCGCCGCCAACCGCAAGATCGCCGAGTTCTCCCTGGGCATGTGCCAGCGGCTGTCGCTGGCCACCGCGGTGCTGGGCGACCCCCGAATCCTGGTGCTCGACGAACCAGGGTCCGGGCTGGACCCGCAGGGCGTGGCCTGGTTGCGCACGTTTCTGCACACCTTCGCCGCCGGCGGGCGCACCGTGTTGGTGTCCAGCCACCAGCTCGCCGAGGTGGCCCAGACCGTCGATCAGGTCGTCATCATCAGCAAGGGCCAGCAGGTGTACGAGGGCCGGCTCGACGCGTTGCAGGGCGATGACCGGCCACGGGTCCAGGTGCGCTGCGCCGACGCCACCCGCCTGGCCACCGCGCTCGCCGAGCATGGGATCATCGACATCCAGTCGGCAGCGGACGGCGCGCTGTCGGTGACCGGGGCGACCGCGACCGCGGTGGGGGACACCGCGCTGGCCGCCGGGGTGGCGATATACGGGCTCACCCAGCGGCGCACCGACCTGGAGCACCAGTTCCTGGAGCTCACCACCGGCCAGTACCAGTCGGGGCCGGCAGACCGGCAGGGAACCCGCTGATGGCTGTCCCGACGCAACCCACGCCGACCTCGGGGCCGGCCGGGCCGACGGTGCCGGCTTCCGGGTTGGGTCACGAGCTGATCGCCCAGCTCCGCTCGGAGCTGCGCAAGACCTACTCCACCCGACTGTGGTGGGTGCTGCTGATCCCGGCCGCGCTGCTGAGCCTGGCCGCCTCCCAGGGCGCCGGCGCGCTGGCGTTCACCTCGTCGCTGGGGATGGCCTTGGCGCTCGGTTGGTTCTGCTCGAAGCTCGCGGTGGTCTACGGGCTGGTCTGCGCGGCCGGGGAGTTCCGCCACCGCACGATCACCACCAGCTACCTGGCCGCGCCGCGCCGGTGGCTGGTGACGGCCGCAAAGGCGCTGGTCGCCGCGCTGGTCGGGGCGGTGTACGCGGTCGCCTCCGCGCTGGCCGGCGTGCTGGGCGTGGTGTTCGCCGGGGGGCTGTCCGACATCGAGCTGGACACGCTGCTTGCGGTGTGCGGGGCGGCGGTGCTGACCTTCGGGCTGTGGGCGGTGCTCGGCGTCGGGATGGGCACCCTGCTGAACAACGAGCTGGCCGCCATCGTCGCGGTGCTGCTCTACCTCTGGCCAGGCGAGAAGATCGTCTCCGTGATCGCCAGCCTGACCGGCCTGGGGCAGATCGAGGACTACCTGCCCGGGGGTGCCGCGGATGCCGTGCTCACCGACCTGGCCAATACGAGCTCGCTCGGCGGCGGCAGCTCCGGCACGCTGCCGTGGTGGCTGGCGCTACTGATCTTCGCGGGGTACGCCGCGGTGGCGGTACTGGCCGGGGCGGCGGCCGCCCAGCGTCGCGACATCACCTGATCGGCGTGGTCCTGACATAACCTGGCGGTCGTGCGCGGTGAACAGACAGGCTGGATCCGGCGGCTGGCGACCGCCTGCTGGCGGCATCGCGGGCTGACGGTGGCCGCGCTGGGCGCCTCCGTCGGCGGCGTCGGCCTTGAGGCGGTCGGGCCGCTGCTGACCAGGATCGCGTTGGACGACTCGGTGCGCGGGCTCACCATCGCGCTGCCAGGGCTGATCGCCGCGATCGTGGTGCTGGCCCTGGTCCGGTTCGGGGCCGCGTTCGCCCGCCGCTACCTGGGCGGGCGGCTGTCCCTTAACGTGCAGCACGACCTGCGCCGCGACGTGTTCCGCGCGGTGCAACGCCTGGACGGGCCCAAGCAGGACGGCCTGCGCACCGGACAGGTGGTGTCCAGGGCGATCTCCGATCTGCAGCAGGTGCAGGGGCTGCTCAGTATGGTGCCACTGGTGGCCGGGTATGCGGTGCTGCTGGTGGCCTCGGTGGCCGCGATGCTGTCGCTGTCGCCGTCGCTGACGGTGATCGCGCTGGTCATGGTGCCCGCGTCGGTGCTGATCGCCGCCCGGTCCCGGCGCGCCCTGTTCCCGGCCACCTGGTCGGCCCAGCAGCGGGCCGCCGACATCGCGCAGCACGTCGAGGAGACCGTCACCGGGGTACGGGTGGTCAAGGGGTTCGGCCAGGAGGCGCGCGAGGTCGACACGCTGCGCGCGCGGGCACTGCGGCTGTACCGCGAACGGCTGCGGGCAGCGAGGCTGACCGCCCGGCTGGCGCCGCCACTCGCGGCGCTGCCGAGCCTCGGGCTGGTCGCCGTCTTCGGCCTGGGCGGGCTGCTCACCCTGCGCGGCGAGATCACCATCGGCACCTTCCTGGCGTTCTCCACCTACGTCGGCAACCTGGTCGGGCCGGCCCGGATGGTCGGCAGCGTGGTGGTCAGCGGCCAACTCGCCAGGGCCGGCGTGGAGCGGGTCTACCAGCTGATCGACTCCCAGCCGGAAGTCACCGACCCGCCGCACCCGGAGCCGCTGCCGGACGGTGCGCTGGGAGTGGAGCTGGACGGCGTGTGCTTCGGCTACACCCGGGACGAGCCGGTGCTCGACGACGTCACGCTGCGGGTGGCGCCCGGCGAAACGGTGGCGCTGGTCGGGTCGGCGGGTTCCGGGAAGTCGACGGTGGCGCTGCTGCTGCCCCGCTTCTACGACCCGCAGGCCGGCGAGATCCGGATCGGCGGGGTCCCGCTGCCTCGGCTGCGGCTGGCCACCCTGCGCGGCGAGCTCGGCGTGGTGTTCGAGGAGGCGTTCCTGTTCTCCGACACGATCCGGGCCAACATCGCCTACGGCCGACCCGACGCCAGCGACGCCGACGTGGTCGCGGCGGCTCGGGCCGCCCAGGTCGAGGAGTTCGTCACCGCGCTGCCCGACGGCTACGACACCCTCGTCGGGGAGCGCGGCCTCACGCTGTCCGGCGGTCAGCGGCAACGCGTAGCGCTCGCCCGCGCGCTGCTCTCCGATCCCCGGGTGCTGTTGCTCGACGATGCCACCTCGGCGGTCGACGCCCGCACCGAGGCGGCCATCCACGACACCCTGCACGCGGTCACCGCGACCCGGACAACGATCCTCATCGCGCACCGCCGCTCCACGCTCAAGCTCGCAGACCGGATCGTGGTCCTCGACGCCGGCCGGGTGGTCGACGAGGGCACCGAGGCCGACCTGGACGCCAGGGGTGCACTGGACTCTGGCCACCTCGAGGACGACGACCGCCCCCCACGCACCCACGAACTGTGGCCGGAGCTTCCAGCCCCCGAGCGCGCACAGACCCCGCCCACCTCGAACAGAGACCACAACCCCTGCGCGGTGTCCACCAGGTCTGCGCCAACAAGATCGACGGCGCTACCGGCGATCGGGTCGCCTGGCGGTCGCGTTTCGGTGGCCGCCGACAGCATGCCGGCCACCCCGGAACTGCTCGCCGCGGTCGCCGCGCTGCCCGAACCGGCCGGTGACCCGGTGCTGGGCCCTGCCGACACCCCCGTCGACCCGACCGCACCGGATTTCGAGTTCGCGCTGCGCCGGCTGCTGCGCCCGGTTCGGGGACCGCTCGCGCTGAGCATCGTCCTGGTCGCGGCCAGCGCCCTGACCAGCATCGCGTTCCCGTCGTTGGCCCGGCTCGCGGTGGACGGCGGGATCACCGCGCGGGCGCCAGGGGTGCTCGCGCTGACGGCTGGGCTGGGGCTGCTGGTGGTGGCCGCCGACTGGCTGCTCACCGCCGCCCAGACGGTCGTCACCGCGCGGGCCGGTGAGAGCGTGCTCTACCTGTTGCGGGTGCGCAGCTACGCGCATCTACAACGGCTGGGGCTGGACTACTACGAACGCGAGCGGGCCGGGCGCATCATGACCCGGATGACCACGGACGTGGACGCGCTGTCGACATTCCTGCAGACCGGGCTGGCCCAGGCCGTGGTCAGCCTGCTGACCGTGGTCGGGGTGGCCGGGGCGTTGCTGCTCACCGACACTCAGCTGGCGTTGGTCGCGCTGGCCGCGCTTCCGGTGCTGGGCGTGGCAACCTTCGTATTCCGCCGCCGGGCGTCGGTGGCCTACCAGGAGGCCAGGGAACGGGTCAGCGTGGTCAACGCCGACCTCCAGGAGAACGTCAGTGGGCTGCGGGTGTCCCAGGCGTTCGTCCGGGAAGACCGCAGCGCCGAAGAGTTCGGCGCGCTCAGCGAGGCCTACCGGGTGACCCGGCTGCGGGCTCAGCGCTACATTGCCACCTACTTCCCGTTCGCGGCGCTACTGAGTGAGCTGGGCCAGGCGGCGGTGCTCGGGGTGGGTGCGTCCCGGGTGGCGGCCGGTGACCTCACCCCCGGCGTGCTGACCGCGTTCCTGCTGTACCTGGCGATGTTCTTCTCACCCGTACAGCAGCTGTCCCAGGTGTTCGACGGCTACCAGCAGGCCAGGGTCGGGCTGTCCCGGATCGGCGACCTGCTGCGCACCCCGACCTCGGTGCCCCCGGCTGCCGCGGCCGAACAGGTCGAGGTGCCGCCACGGCTGCGGGGCGAGGTGGAGATGCGGTCGGTGAGCTTCTGCTACGCCGGCGCCGACCGGGACGCCCTGCACCAGGTGTCCTTGCGGATCCGCTCCGGTGAGACGGTGGCGCTGGTGGGGGCGACCGGTGCCGGTAAGTCGACCGTGGTCAAGCTGCTGGGCCGCTACTACGACGTCACCGCCGGCCAGGTGCTGGTGGACGGGGTGGACCTGCGGCGTTATCCGCTGGACGGGTTCCGGCAGCGGCTCGGTGTGGTGCCGCAGGAGGCCCATCTGTTCGTCGGCGACGTGGCGTCCAACATCGCCTACGGCCGACCGTCCGCCACTCAGGGCGAGATCGAGTCCGCCGCTGCCGCGGTCGGCGCCCTGGACATGATCGCCACGCTGCCCGGCGGGTTCCGCCAACCGGTCGGCGAGCGCGGCCAGGGCCTGTCGGCCGGGCAACGCCAGTTGGTCGCACTGGCCCGCGCGCAGCTGGTCGACCCTGACCTGCTGCTCTTGGACGAGGCGACCGCCGCCCTGGACCCGAGCACCGAGGCGGCCGTGCTGGCCGCCGGCGATCGATTGGCTGGCCGAAGGCCCGACGTCGGGTCCGACGAGCATCGGCACAGCCGCACGACGGTCCTGGTGGCGCACCGGTTGGCGACGGCGGCCAGGGCGGATCGCATCGTGGTGCTCGAGCACGGCCGGATCGTCGAGCAGGGCAGCCACGCCGAGCTGCTCGCCGCGGGCGGGCGGTACACAGCGTTCTGGCTGGCCGGCTCGGTGGAGCAGACGCCGGACACCGACAGGCGTCCCGCCGACGAGGTTTCCGCGTTGCGCGTCCGCTGATCGAGGAATGGCTTGACCAGCTCGACCAGCTCGAGCCGGTTCTCGACGTGACCGGACGACTCTATTGCATCAATTTAGCGCATGCACATTGATACCAATGAGTGGATCCTGTGGGCTGCGGTGCTTTCGTCAGGAGGCCCAGATAGTCCGGTCCGATACCCAGTGGCTCGGCTAGTTTGCCGTTCTGCTGCTCGCCCTCGGCGGTTGCTCGGCCGGCGAGAGCAGCCAGGCCAGGCAGCGGACCGGCCGTTGGTCATCGCGATCTCCGGGAAACCGGACAACCTCAACCCGATCTTCAGTGACATCTACGGCACGATCTACGACGACAAGTGGCAGATCTTCAGCGACCTGCTGCGCCGGTATCGGTCGATCCTCGACCCGAAGGTTGCGACCAGGGTGCGCGACCTGCTGTTCGAGACCTCGCCGACGTCACCGCCCCCCGACCCGCAGACGGTGCGGCTCACCCTCAAGCGGCCCGATCCGGCGTTCGCCGACAAGCTCTACATCGGGATCGTCCCGAAGCACCGCTGCAGGGTCAGGATCTCAACACCACCGCGTTCAACTCCGCGCCCGTGGGCACTGGCCCGTTCGTGTTCGGCCAGTGGCGCAAGGGCGAACGGCTGGAGTTCACCGCCAACCCGAACTACTTCGGCGGCAAGGTGGCGAGCCCTCGGCTGGTGTTCGCGTTCATCCCGGACGAGAACGCGCGGGTGGCCGCGCTACGCGACGGCAGTGTCGACGCCGATGCCTCGGGGATCGCGCCGCAGAACGCCCAGCGGTTGCGCACCGACGGTTTCCGGGTCGTCGAGATCCCCGGTGACTCGCAGGTGATCGTGCTGCCGACGACCAACCCGGTGCTGAGCGACCCGGCGGTCCGCCGGACGATCTCCCTGGCCGTGGACCGCAACGCGCTGGTCAGCGGGTCCTTCCTGGGTGCGGCGTAGCCGTTGCCGGGCCGATCCCGCCAGGACACTCGGCCGACGACCACGTCGCGCCACCGGCCCGCGACCTTGGCCAGGCCCGTGCGTTGCTCGAGCAGGCCGGCTGGCGCGACAGCAACGGCGACGGCATCCTCGACCGTGACGGCGGCCTGCTGAGTTCCCGTTGATCTACCGGTCGGACGCCAGCACCGACAAGGCCACCGCGCTGGCGGTACGCAGCAACCTGCGGAGATCGGGGTGGATGCCCAGCTCGAGGGGCTCGGGTTCGACGGCCAGAAGCAGCGGCTGGCCAAGGGTGACCCGATCCTGGACCGCCAGGTCACCGTCTACGACCCGGACCTGGACGTCGAGGACCTGTTCGGTTCCCGCTTCGCCGCCGACGACGACCCGTTCAGCGACGCCGCGGTGCGGCGGTGCTGCGTGACCCCGGCATCGACGCCGACATCGCCGCGGCACCGGCCACCACCGACCGGGCCGCCCGCGCCCAGGACCACGCCGATCTGTCCCGGCAGCTGCGGGACTCCGGGACGTGGATCTACCTGGTCCGGCCAGCGCACCTCTTCGTGGTGTCGAGCAAGGTGTCGGGGGTGAACCCGCAGCCGAGCGAGGGCCACAACCACGGCTTCAGCCACGGTCTGCTGTGGAACGTCGAGCAGTGGTCACTCTCCGGTTGAGCGAGCACCCGGTCGCGGCCATCGTGCTGCGCCGGGTGGCTTCGCTGCCGGTGGTGCTGTTCGCGGTGGCGGCGCTCACCTTCACACTCGCCCAGCTCTCGCCCTACGATCCGGTGGACGCCGGTGCGCTCGACTCCAGGGTTTCCGGCCGGTCCTTGCCCAGTTCGGCATCTGGATCTCCCACGTGGCGCGCGGCGACTTCGGCAACTCCCGGCTGCTTGGCGGGCAACCGGTCAGCCAGGAGCTGCTCGCCAGGGCGCTTCCCTCGGCGGTGCTGGTGCTGGCCGCGATGGTGCTCGTCCTGGTCGGCGGGCTGGTCGGCGGTGTGCTGGCCGCGACCCAGTACGCGTGGTTCACCCTCTAAGTGCGCACCAACGTCCTCGAGGTCCAGCGGGAGGACTACGTGCGTTTCGCCGAGGCCGGTGGACTACGCCGGGCCAGGGTCCTGTTCCGCCATGCCCTGCCCAACGCGCTGCTGACGTTCATCACGCTGATCGGGACCCATCTCAGCGAGCTGATCGGCGGGGCGGTGCTGGCCGAAGTGATCTTCGGCTGGCTCGGTCTCGGGCAGTTGACCGTGGCGGCGGCCCGCAGCCTCGACCTGCCGCTGCTGGTGGCGATCACGCTCGCCGGCTCGGTGGTCGTGGTGCTCGGCAACCTGGTCGCCGACCTGCTCTACCGGGCCGCGGATCCGCGGATCCG
>JALYVZ010000168.1 GCA_030852965.1 Actinomycetota bacterium
GTGCGCCACCGGACAGGCCACTCCCGGCGGCGCCTCCGGGTGCTCCACCACCGGGGCCACCGGGCCCGCCGTCGCCAACGCGGCCACCAGCGACTCCACCACGCGCGCCCGACGCCAGGGCACTTCCGACTGAGCTATCGGGTGACCCGTTCGGCACCGCGCCCGACTGCGCGGGCAGGGCAGCGGCCTGGAAGGTGGTCAGCGCCGCACGGGTGCGGGCCTCGTGAGCTCTCAACGCTTCGACGGCCGCCCGGTTGGCCTCGTCGTAGGCCTGTTTCCGGGCCCGGTAGTCAGACTGGATGCCGAAGGTGGAGCCGAACGCGTCGTTCAGCCCGTCACCGACACCATCGGCGAACTCTCCCATGGTGCTGTTCGACCCCACCGGGTCGGCACTGTTGATGCTGCCCGCGAGCTTCTCCGGGACGTAGACCGCCCGTTTGGCCTGGCCGAACGAGTCGCCGTAACGCTCCGAACCGACCCCACCGGACTTGCCGGTCCGCCCGGCGACCGCGATCGCCGCCGCCGCCCTGGACACCGCCCCATCAGCGGCACCGGCCGCCCGACCCTGCCACTGTGAGCCGGCCCGCTGGGCCATGAAGCTCTTGCCGACCACGCCGTCGGACTGCTCATACCGGTTTGCCAGCTCGGTCAGCGCCTGACCGAACTCGATGCCGGGCCCCGGGCCGGGCCCGGTCTGCATCCAACCCACCTTGACGCCCAGCGGCTCGTTGTAGGTAAACGCCGGGATCTCGGTCATGATCGCCTCCGTTCAGCGCGGTTGGCGCGGTTGGCGGGCTTTGAGCGCGGTCAGCATGTACTCCGCGAGCTGCTGCGCCTTCGCACACGCCAGGTCGTGGTTCATCCCCGGAATATCTTTCGAGTCGTTGTTGTAGTCGGCTTTGAGCGACTGACCAGGGCCGATGTCGACGAACATGGTGCAGTACCAGCGCGGGTCAGTGCCGATCGATGTGGTCGAAGTGGTGGCGAAACCCTGCACGAAACGCATCGGATCCTTGCCCAGGGCGAACTCCGCCCCTGGACTGGTCAGCAATGATCCGGCCCAAAGATTCTCGGGACGCTTCAGGATATTCCGCCACACGCAGCCAAGGCCGGTGATTAGGCCGCCGCCCGAACGCAGGTCGCCTTGGTCGACGCCGAGCGTGCGGCGCTGGGCGGCGGACAGCAGTGAACAAGGGTCGATGCCCTCGATCTGTAGGGTCATCGGTCGGGGCGGCAGCGTCGGACCCGCCGGGCTGGTGGACGGCGCGCTGGCCGGTGCCGGTGCTGGGGCGGGCGAGCCGCAACCTGCCACAGCCAACACAACCACCGCGCCGGTCAGTAGCCGCGACCGGGCACTCACCAGGTACTCCTGATCCGGTTCAGCGGGTCGGGCAAAGAGCCCAGGATCCCGCTCGGCGGTGCTGCCGGGTGGACCAGCGGGGAGGCGGCGTGGCGCATGCCATTCCGGAACGACGCCTTGATCTCGTCCTCGGTCCGCCCGTAGTCGCGGGCCGCATCGGCCAGATGCCCACCGAGTTCGCGCAACTCGTCGATCCGAGCCTTGCACTGGTCCAGGTAGACGTTGGTGCACTCGGTGAAACCCTGAGCCGCGTAGGGCGACACCGGGTCACCCCCCAACACCGGCATCCCGTCCGGCCACTTCCGCATGAATTCATCCCGCGCGAACTCCAACTCCTCCGCTTCGGTCATGATCACCTTGCGGATGGTCAGCACGTTCGCCGGCGTGACCGTCAGCCCGTAGGAATCGAACACCCCGCTCATGGTCGACAACGATAGGGCGGCGCCGAACAACCATGGGGTTGAACCAGAAAATCATCCAACAGGGTCGACGAACCGTGGGGCCAGCTGTTCCATCTGCTCCATCACCAGCTTGATCGCGCCCGGCTGCTGGTCCGGCGGATATCCGTAACGGACGAGCAGCCGTTTGATCGACGAACGCAGCTTGGCCCGCACGTCGTCGCGGACGGTCCAGTCGGTGCGCACGTCGCGGCGCATGATCCCGACGAGGTCGCGGGCGATCTGGGCGAGCACGTCGTGGCCCTGTTCCAGCACGGCCGACTCGTTCTGGGCGACGGCATCGTAGAAGGCGAGTTGGTCGTCGTCCAGCGGCGGCTCAAACCGGGCACCTCGGGCGGCCTCTCCCGACACCCCCTGCGCCAGTGCCACCAGCTCGGCGATCACTTCGGCCGAGGTGAGCTGCTGGTTGGTGTAGCGGTTCATCAGCTCGGCGACGCGCTCGGAGAACATCCGTTCCCGGATGACGTTGCTCCGGGTCACCCGGCTGGACTCCGACAGCACGAGCGCCCGGAGTGCCTCGATGGCCAGGTGCGGGTTGTCGGCGGCCTGCACCTTTCTGATGTAGGCGGGGTTCAGATCGCTCAGCTGGGGCTTGGGCATGCCCGCGGCCTGGTAGATGTCGAGGACCTCGCCGGTTTCGGTGCTGTCGGTGATGATCGCGGCCAGCAGCCTGCTGATCTCCTCCGGGATCGGCTTCCCCTCGGCCCGGCGATCCTCGGCGTCAAACTTCACCATGTAGACCCGGACCTCTTCGTAGAACTGCACCTCGGGGCGAACCACCGCGAGCGCATCGGAGGCCGAGCACAGCGCCCAGGCCCGGGCGAGCTGCCCGCTCAACCTGCGATACCGCTCGGCGAGCTTCCCCTGCCCAACCGATGCGGGGCCCTCGGCGACCTGGTTGCCCGGCGTGGCCGGAGCACGCAGATGGTTCGCGGCACCGGCGGCGGCCTTGGAGTATGACTCCCGGCGGCCAGGGTGCAGCCGCTTGCGCCACTCGAACCCGGCCAGGTCGGCGCGGATCGAGGCGAGCAGCTGTTCGGCCAGCGCGGCCGCCTCGGCGACGTTGCGCCCGAGCGGTTTGGACTCCTGGTCGCGGGGGCTGTACTCGGCCAGCGCGCGCTGCAGGTTCTCGGCCAGCGGGGCGTAGGCGACGAGCAAGCCGGCGTCCTTGCCTCGGTAGGTGCGGTTGACCCGGGCGAGGGTCTGCATCAGCAGCGCGCCCTTGAGCGGTCGGTCCAGGTAGAGGGTGTGCAGCGGTGGCGAGTCGTAGCCGGTGAGCATCATGTCCTTGACGATGACGATCTCCAGCTCGTCGTCGATGTTCGTCAGTCGCTCCTTGATCGCCGCGTTTTGCGACTCCCGGCGGACATGACGCCCGATCGGCCCGGTGTCGGACGCGTCGCCGGAGTAGACCACCTTGATCCGGCCCTTGCTCTCCTCGTCCGAGTGCCAGTCCGGGCGTCGTTCGATGATCGCCGCGTAGAGCCGGGCGCAGATCTCCCGGGTGCCGCCGACGATCATCACCTTGCCGGACTTCTCGATCAGCGGCTTCATCGCCGCGCGGCGGATGTCCCAGTGTCTCAGCAGGTCGTCGGCCAGGCCGCGATCCGTTTCGGGTCACCGTAGACCGCGTTCACCACGGCCACGCTCTTCTCGATCTGGGCCCGTTCGGTGTCGTCCAGGCCCGCGGTGACGTCGTCGGCGGCACGGTCGAGGTCCTCCTGAGCGACGTCGTCGGAGAGCGCTACCTTGATCAGCCTGGGCTCGAAGTAGACCGGAACCGTGGCCTCGTCGGCGACCGCCCTGGAGGTCGTAGACGTCGATGTAGTCGCCGAACACGGCCCTGGTGTTGCGGTCGGCGAACGAGGTCGGCGTTCCGGTGAACGCGATGAGCGAGGCATGTGGGAGCGCGTCCTTGAGGTGGCGGGCGTAGCCGTCGAGGTCGTCATAGTGGCTGCGGTGGGCTTCGTCGACGATGACGATGATGTTGCGCCGGTCCGAGAGCAGCGGGTGGTCGAGGCCGGAGTCCCGCTCACCTCTGCTCCTGCCGAACTTCTGCAGCGTGGTGAAGTAGATGCCACCGGTGGTGCGGTTCGACAGCTCCTCGCGCAGCTCCTTGCGGCGGTGGATCTGCTTCGGCTTCTCCGGGAGCAACAGGCTGGCGGCGAAGGCACCGAAGAGCTGACCGTCGAGCTCGGTGCGGTCGGTGATGAGGACGACCGTCGGGTTGGCCAGCTCCGGCGCCCGCATGATCCGGTTGGTGTAGAGTTCCATCTCCATCGACTTGCCGGAGCCCTGGGTGTGCCAGACGACGCCGGCCTTGCCGTCGCTGCGGACCGCCTCGACAGTGCTGCCGACCGCCTTGGCGACCGCGAAATACTGGTGCGGCTTGGCGATCCGCTTGCCGAGCCCGCCGTCGCCCTCGTCGAACGCGGTGTACCAGCGCAGCAGCTGCAGGAAGCGGTCCTGCTCGAAGACCCCGTGCAGCAACAACTCCATCCCGGTGACGGCCGCACCGTCGGCGCCCAGGCTGCCAGAGGCCAACTCCGCCCCGTCCTCGTCGACGTTCCATCGCGCGAAGTGGTGCAGCTCGGTGAGCGGCGTGCCGTACCTGGCGGTGATACCGTCGGAGACGACGGTGAGCACCGCGAACCGGAACGCCATCGGGAACTCACGCAGGTAGGTCTGCAGCTGAGCGTGCGCCGCCGGCAGATCCGCCGCCAAGCTGCCGGCCCGCTTCAGCTCGACGATGCTCACCGGCATGCCGTTGCAGTACAGGACCAGGTCGAAGCGGCGGTGGTACTCCGCTCGCCGCAGGGTGACCTGGCTGGCCACCAGCCAGTCGTTGTCGTCGGCGTTGGTCGCGAGCAGCCGGATGGTGGGGGTCTGTTCCTGGCCGTTGTCGTCGGTATAGGTGATGGCGCGGAAGCCGCCGACCAGCCAGTCGTGGATGCGGTGGTTCTCCGAGATCGGGTCGTTCGACCGCGGCTCGACGATCTCCGCGAGCGCTTGTTGCAGATAGCCGCCGGGGACCTCGGGGTTGAACCGGCGCAGCGCGTCGAGCAGCCGAGGCTTGAGGACGAGGTCGTCCCACCCCTGGCGTTCCCCGCTGCCCGGCGCGATCGACTGCCCCTCGACCGGTACCCAGGCCAGCTCGCCGAGGATCTCCTTGGCGAACTGCTCCCCAGTCGTCCTCCGACGTCCCAGCGTGGCTCATGCCAGATCTCCTTCGGCGCGGAACGCGCAAGCTGACCGCGCACAGGGCATAACGTCGCTGCTATGATCAACGTGAGGGAGGCGACGATGGCTGAGCGAGAGACGTGGGCAGAGCTGCGGGACCGGCTGATGGCCGAACCGGGGGCCGGCGAAGCGTACGAGGCGGCCCGGCTGGCGTGCGAGCTCGGCGTGGCGGTACGGGAGCTGCGGCTCGATCGGCGTTGGAGCCAGGCGAAGCTGGCCGCGGCGGCGGGGATGACGCAGTCGGCGGTGGCGCGTTTCGAGGCCGGCGGCACGGTGCCGACGTTGCCGGTGCTGGGGCGAATCGCCCACGCACTCGATGCCGACCTCACCGTCCAGGTGATTCCGCGTGACGAGGCGACGTGACGGGCATGAGCCACCGCGTCCGGGCGTACACAACTCATTGCGCGTCCCCGATCCATTCGTAGGTGCGCTTCGGGCTCTGTGGCGCGCCGTGGGCGCGAACCTGTCCGGACGCGACCAGCTCGTTCACGTTGTTGAGCACTGCTGAGCGACTCAGCCCGGTTCGGACTTGCAGGTCCGCCACGGTTGCCGTGCGCGCCTCTCGAATCGCTGTCACCAGGTCGACCGGGTCCGAGACACCTTGCTTCGCCGGCCCCGGGGCAGCTTCGGGGCCGAGAAGCTCAGAGCGGGCCATAGTCACGGTGAAGGAGGTGACGCGGGACTCGAAGACCGGCCGTGGCAGCCCGTGCCACCGAGCCTGCGAAATCATGATCGGGATCCCGGACGCCCGGTTCTCGGCCACGAGATTATCGGATCGGGGGAGGTAAACGTCCGAGAGCAGCTGCGCCAGTACCGAGTTTCGCGATGACGACACCTCGGCCTCGCCGAGGTCCTCCTCGGATATCGGGCCGTAGAGCCCGCCCGGGCTTCGGATCACCAGACGATCGGGCCACAGATCGATCTGAACCTGCGTCCCCCGCGTGGTGGGACTGTAGTCCCGATGCATCAGTGCATTGACCACAGCCTCGCGCATCGCCGGCAGCGGGAAATCAAGCCGGTCCTCCCGGCTCCCCTCCACAATGACCGCCCGCGCGGAGAGGTTGCGGCGGAGGACGGCGAGAGCCTCGGTCACGATCTCTGGGATTGGCCCACGCAGGGTGACGTTGTCCAGGAATCGGGTGTCGGAGACGTCGCCGTCGCTCGGATGGACGACGACAGAAGCCATCAGCCGCTGGAAGAACTGCTGCGGGAAGCGACCGAAGGTCAGCAGGCCGGCCAGCGTGGGCGGTGCATCAGGATCAGGACCGGAGAGCGCCCCGAGCCGATGCAAGGCGGTCGCGTCGTCCACCTCGCGGAGGTACGCCGAGCCCTGACGTACCCGTTCAAGTGTCCTCGCCACCGAGTTGCGGTCGAAGTCCTCGAAGCGCGCCTTGAGGACTGGCTCGTGGTCGTACGTGGGCTGGGTACGAGCGGCGCAGACGAGGGCGATCTCGACCTCGGACATCCGCCGGTCCCCGTCACCGGTCCGCAGGTAAGCACCGTTGGTGACACCCTTGGAGGTCACGTACACCGGCCGCTGGTCGGCTGCGGTAGGTGGCACGAACGCCACGAGAATCCGCTTGCCTTCCAGATCTACGAAGTCGGTTTCGATCGCCGTGCTGGTGTCATCACGGTAGGACTTCACGGTTGCTTCGCCAAGCTGGTGTGTGATAATCCCCGTTATCATTCAGTCGTAGCGAACCTACAGCCGTGGACCTCAGTCGCTTGGACGGCGACTTGGAGCGCGCCCAGAGCACCGCTGAGGCCATGGCATGTGCCACGTCGATGCGTTCGCGCGCGACCGCCCGGCCGCTGATCCGCCGCCACGACGACGGGGCCGCCCACGGTGCTCGTGGCCGAGCCGGTCCAGGTCGTCACGTGCCCGGTCGAGTTTCTCGGTGCGCGCGGTGGCCGCCGCGCGGGCCCGCACGCCCGAGTGCACGAACACCCGCCGCGGCCTCAGCACCGGATCACGTCTTCGTTTCCCGGTGATCGTCATGGCGTCCTCACAGACCGCCCAGGTCCCACGCGCCGTCACCGGGACGGCGGCGGCGCGCCCGGCCACGTAATCCACCTCGGTCGCGACTGTCCCGGCATTGGTCGGGGTCGCTGCTTCCGGAGGGGTCCGGTAGGGACGAGCGCGTGGGTGGTCCGGTGAGTGCGCTGGTCGGGGCGCTCGGCGCCCGACGACTTCGTCGCCGGCCAGCCCTCGGATGTCTCGGTGCAGGAGCCGAGATGCCCTACCTCCGGTAACGATTTCGATGGCCAGCAGCGTAGTCGGGAGCCGAGCGCCGGGCCCAGCTCTGCCAAGGTGACCTACCGCTGCGCTCGCCACGGTCTGGAGAGTCTCGAAAACATTCTTGGTCGTTCCTGGCGCCTGGCCGCGGAGTTGTCGGTGGTCGAATGTATGTTCGACTGTGTGATGGGGCTGGCGCAACTTCCACCTGGTGTGGAGCTGGCCGCTGCCCTGGCCGCGATCGACCTGCCCACCGTGCCCAATCACCTGATGATCGAGGTGCTGCGGGCGCACGCCCGCCAGTCCGCCCATCACCAAGGGCTGCTGCTGGCCGCACTGGCCGAGGTGGGGTGCACGGTCGCGCTGGAGGATCTGCCCGATGGGGTGAACACGGCCCGGTCGGAGGAGCTGTTGGCGTCGGCGTCCGGGGAGATCGCGGCCGCGTTGACCTTGACCCAGCGCCGCGCCGACAATGAACTCGCCCTTGCTGACACTGTGGTGCGGGGGCTGCCGAGGGTGTTCGCGGCGTTGCTGGCGGGGGAGATCGACCGGGCCAAGGCCTGGGTGTTCGCCGATCATCTCGCCCCGGAGACGTGCGGGCTGTCCCGCGCGCAGATCGATGCGGTGTGCGCCCGGTTGGTGCCGTTGGCGCCCGGGTGGACGACGGGGCAGTTGGCGGCCCGGTTGTGGCGGGCGGTGCTGGCGATCGACCCTGATCATGCCCGGCGCCGCTACGACCGCGCGGTCCGCGAACGCGGGGTGGTGGGCTATCTGGCGCCGGATGGGACGGTGACGATCAGCGGGTCCGGGTTGGGGGTGGGTGAGGCCGTGGCGGCGTGTGAACGGTTGGAGCGGCTGGCCCGTGCGGTCAAACGCGCCGGTCATCCCGGGCTGTTGGGTCAGATCCAAGCGGATCTGTATGTGGGCATGCTCGACGGACGTTGGCAGCACGCGACCGAGCAGGAGATCATCGCCGACCTGCTCGGCGAGGCCCCCGTGGCTGAAGCCCCACCGGTTGAAGCCCCAGCCGCGCCGGCTGGCTCCGCACGGTCGAGGACCACCCGGCCAGCCTCCGCGCGGCCCACTGTCACGCCGGTTGCCACCCGGCCGGTCTCCGCG
>JALYVZ010000036.1:0-9989 GCA_030852965.1 Actinomycetota bacterium
CTGCTGGGGCTCGGGCGTCGGCCGCGGCTGGGGCGTCGTCCGCCGTGGCGATGACCGGTGTGTCCCGCTCGGTCGGGGCACCGGCGTCGAAGAGCTGCTCCTGCACGAAGTCGGTCAGCCCGGACAGCGACACCCCGATCAACCGCACCCCGGACGGGGGTAGCGCGCCGTCGGCGATGCGCGCAGCGGTGCGGGTGAGCGCGGCGAGGTCGGTGCTGGCGGTCACGGTGGTCTCCGAGCGGCTGCGGGTGGCGAAGTCGGCGCCGCGGATCTTCACCGTCACGGTGCGGGCGGCCCGGGCCGCGGCGACCAGCCGCCGGTGCGCGTGCGCGGTCATCTCGGCCACCGCGCGGTGCACCGAGTCCAGGTCGCAGAGGTCGGCGTCGAACGTGGTCTCGGCGCTGACCTGTTTGGCCTCTCCGCGCTCGGCCACCGGGCGGCGGTCCACCCCGAGGGCGAGTTTGTGCAGCTCAGCGCCCAGGGCGGTACCCAGCAGCGCGGTCACCTCGGCCGGGGCCAGGGCGGCGAGTGCCCCGATGGTCTCCACCCCGACACGGCGCAGGGTGGCCTCGGCGACCGGCCCGACACCCCAGAGCTTGCGCACCGGCAGCGGGGCCAGCAGCTCTTGCTCCGATCCGTGCGGCACCACCCACACGCCGTCCGGCTTGGCCAGCGTCGAAGCAATCTTGGCCAGCTGCTTGCCGGACCCGGCACCGACCGAGCCGGTCAGCCCGGTGGCCTCCCGGATCGCCGTGCGCAGCTCCTCGGCCACTCTGCTCACCTCGTCCGGGGCCGCTCCGGCCAGCGTCGCCGGCTCCACGAACGCCTCGTCCAGCGCGATCTGCTCGATCACCCCGTCCAGCTCACGAACGATCGCGAACACCCGTTCGCTGAGCACCCGGTACACCGCCAGCCTTGGCGGCAACACCACCGCGCCGGGCACCAGGCGTCGGGCCCGGGACGTCGGCATCGCCGAGTGCGCCCCGTGCACCCGGGACTCGTAGCTGGCGCCGGCCACCACCCCGCGCGGGCCGGTACCGCCGACCAACACCGCCCGGCCGGCCAGCGTCGGGCGGGTGAGCTGCTCGACGGAGGCGAAGAACGCGTCCAGGTCCAGGTGCAGCACCCAGCGCCCGGCTGCCTGCCCGGAGGACACGGCGGCTAGTGCCGGCGGCGACTGCCGCCGGTGCGGGCCAGCTCGGCGCGTACCTGCTCGGCGACCTCTGGGTGCTCGCGCATGAGGCTGAGCAGTGCGCGGAACACCTCGGCGCCGGCCACCACCGGCAGGTCGAGGTCGGCGGACGTCTCAGCGCACCAGCGACGCAGCTGTTTGTGCTCCATCGGCGACAGCTCAACGGTGACCCGGACCGGCCTGGTCCTCGGCACCCTCGGCTCGTCCGCCGGCAACTCGGCCGGCGGATCGTGGTCACCCGACCCCGGCACCGCGGCCACCGTCGCGGCCCTGGCTGCCAACTCGGCCCGCCGGCTGGCCGGCGTCATGGGCCCCAGCCTCCGAGCAGCTCCTCGGCCGCAGTGCCGTAGGACACGTCGTGCGCCGGGATGCCGGCACCGAACGCCTGCGCGTAGCGCTCCAGCCTCGGCACCGTCGCGTACAGCACCCGGCGGCCGTGCCCCTCCAGGATCTCGCGCACCGTCTCGGTACTGGTCGCGTGCGCCACCGTACGGGTCAGCAGTACCGCCACCGACGGATCTTCGTCACGATGACCGGCGGCGTCCTCCATGGCCTTGAACACCGGGCCGACGCGGTCGAGCTCCATCATGGTCGGCGCGATGGGCACCAGCACGTCGGTGGCCACCCGCAAGGCTGCCGCGACGATGCCGTCGCGCTCCTCGAGCGGCGGGGTGTCGATGACCACGGTGTCCCACCGCTCGGGGTCGATGATCCCCCACAGCTGCCGGTGCAGCGCCGTGGACGCCAGCCCCAGCACCGGCACCGGCCAGTCCGCCAGCCCGTGCCAGCGCATCGCCGAACCCTGCGGGTCGGCGTCCACCAACACCACCCGGCGCCCCCGCTCGTGCAGTGCGTGGGAAAGGAAAGCCGCCGTAGTCGTCTTGGCGCTGCCGCCCTTGAGGTTGGCGATCGTCAGCACCCGGATTGCGGGGGTCACAGCGGCAGGTTATCCATGCCGAGCGCTGGTCGAGAGGACATTCGCACACCACCTGAACTCTGTTAAGACACTGCTAACCTACTCGCCCACGCGCGTGATCCATTCAAGGGTAACCGGAGGTCGGTCATGACCGAGTCGGCCCGACGCCGACCCGCCGGCGTGGCCACCACCGACGTTACGCTCAGCGCCCACGTCGCAACGAACGCGGCAGTGTTTGCCCAGCTCCTGGCGCTGCATGTGCCGCTCGGCAGTCGGGTCGCCGACGTCACCTGGGGCAAGGGGGCGTTCTGGCGACAGGTACCCGCCGAGCACTACCAGGTACTGGCCACCGACCTGCAGACCGGGGTCGACTGCCGGGACCTGCCGTACCCCGATGGTGAGCTTGACGCCGTGGTGCTCGACCCGCCATACATGGAGGGGCTGTTCCGTCGGGACACCACGCAGCTGGCCGGCTCGGGCAGCCATGCGGCGTTCCGCGGCCGGTACTCGTCCGGCGAGGCGACTGCGTCCGACGCCGGCACGCCGCGTTGGCACGACGCGGTGCTGGAGCTGTACCTGCAGGCCGGCATCGAGGCCAGGAGGGTGCTGCGCAACCACGGCGTGTGCATCGTCAAGTGCCAGGACGAGGTGTCGGCCAACCGGCAGCGGCTGACCCACGTGGAGCTGATCAACGCCTTCGCCAGCGACGGCTTCTACTGCAAGGACCTGTTCGTGGTGGTGCGGCCGAACCGCCCGGTGGTGGCCCGGCTGCTCCGCCAGGAACACGCCCGCAAGAACCACTCCTACTTCCTGGTCTTCGTCAAGCTCGACCCCGAGCATCCGAAGCGGCTGCGGGCGCCCAAGACCCGCTGAGGCCGGCGCCGACGCCCCACAACGGGTGCACGTTTCGGCGAAAGATGCCTGCGGAGAGGTCTTGCTGGCCGGCGGGTTCGCGGTGGCGACGCGGCCACGGCGCGTCGTGAGAGTGTCTCCACGGCTGTTTCGGCGGGCCGAAAACAGCAGTGGCGGCACTCTCACGGAGCCCAGCCGGACCTCGGTTAGAAGCGGATGACGCCTCGGATGTTCTTGCCGGCGTGCATGTCCTCGTAACCCCGCGCGATGTCGTCCAGGGCGTACTCGGTGGTGACCAGCTCGTCGAGCTTGAGGTGCCCGGCGCGGTACATGTCCAGCAGCCGAGAGATGTCGGCGTTCGGGTTGCACGAGCCGAACAACGAGCCCTTGAGCTTCTTCTCGAACAGGGTCAGCTGGCTGATCGGGATCGGCAGCCCGACCTCGGTGAGATCCCCAAGCCCGGTGACCACGACGGTGCCCTGCTTGCGCACCGCGAAGAACGCCTCCGCCACGTGCCCACCGGTGGTGACCCCAACGGTGACGATCGCGACGTCCGCGCCCTGGCCGTTGGTGAAGCTCTGCGCGATCGCGGTGGCCTCGGCCATGTTGTCCACGCTGTGGGTGGCGCCGAGTGACTCGGCGGTCTCCCGCTTGAACGCCACCGGGTCGACCGCGATGACGTTCGACGCGCCGGCGTGCACCGCGCCCTGCACCGCGTTGATCCCGATGCCGCCGACTCCCATCACGATCACCGTGTCACCCGGGTGCACCTCGCCGGTGTGGACCGCCGAACCCCACCCGGTGCTCACGCCGCAGCCGAGCAGGCAGGCCCGCTCCAGCGGGGTGTCCTCGGGAACCTTGATCACCGAGTCCACCGCGACACAGGTGTACTCCGAGAACGTGGAGAGACCGCACATCTGGCCGACCGGGCTGCCGTCGTCGAGGTGCAGCCGGAAGTCGGTCGGGTCGCTCCACCGCGACCCGACCAGCGCCAGCGCACCCAGGTCACACAGGTTCGAATGGCCGGTCGCGCACCAGCGACACCTCCCACACGACGGCAGGAACGAGAAGATCACCTTGTCGCCGACCTCGAAGCCGGCGGTGTGCGGGCCGACCGACTCCACAATGCCGCCGCCCTCGTGGCCGCCGGCGAACGGGTAGATGCCGACCGGCAGGTCCCCGGTGGCGACATGGTCGTCGGAGTGGCACAGCCCGCTGGCGACCATCTTGACCCGCAGCTCACCCTGCCTCGGGTCGTCGACCTGCAGGTTCACCACCTCATAGGTGCCAGGGGCCTTCCGGATCACCGCACCACGACTCTGGGTTGCCATCGATCTTCCTCCTCGGAACGACTTGGGTGAGTCTAGGACGCCCGGACCGGTTCCGGCCGGCGCGCGAGCATCCTCCGACGAAAGACGTGCAGGCGCCAGTGCACTCCTCGGCTGACGCCTCTATGTGACCATTCGCCGCAACACGCCACGTTCGGGTAAGGGAGTCGTCGAACTTGCGGCCGAGCAGGCTACCCTCAGTCCCGATGATCTCCCTCAACCGTGGCGGACGGCGACCGCCGTTCAAGCACGCGCAGCGAGCCCTCGCGATCGCGGTCGTCGTGCTGGCCACTACGCCGACCATCACGGCGGCCACCGCTTCCGCCGCCGCCCCCTCGGCGACGCCCGTCCCGGCGCCGGTGATCAGTCGCGATTTCCCCGACCCTTCGGTGCTCGCCGTCGGCAGCTCCTACTGGGCGTACTCCACGGCCAGCGGATACGGCA
This sequence comes from Actinomycetota bacterium, assembly GCA_030852965.1. GTDB lineage: Bacteria > Actinomycetota > Actinomycetes > Mycobacteriales > Pseudonocardiaceae > Pseudonocardia. The sequence goes on from JALYVZ010000036.1 coordinate 4,733, forward strand.
GCGCGGTTCGCCATGTCCCGATCTCCCGCGCCATCGGGCTGCACGGCCCGTGGAGCGACGGCGGGGACGCCATGCCGGCGCTGCCCAGCTGGGTGGACTCCGTGCGGGGTGGCAGCATCTGGGCACCAGACGTCTCGGCTCGCAGCGACGGCAGCTACCTGCTCTACTTCACCGGGCGAGCCAAGGCGCCGCAGAACGTCCAGTGCATCGGCGCGGCCTTGGCCAGCTCGCCGAAGGGTCCGTTCCACGCGGTGTCGGACAAGCCCTTGGTGTGCCGGCCCGACGATGTCGACAGCATCGACCCCAGCGCGTTCTCCGACGCCGACGGCAAGCAGTACCTGCTCTACACCAGCGGCCGGGGCAAGTCCACCATCTGGGCGCAGCAGGTGACCAAGGACGGGTTGACTCCGGTCGGCGAGCGCCGCGCGCTGCTCACCGCCGACCGTCCCGAGGAGGCAGGAGTCGTCGAGGCGCCGACGCTGGTCCGCCGCGGCGGCAAGTACGTGCTGTTCTACTCGGCGAACCGGTACAACAGCGGCGCCTACTTCGCCAACTACGCCACCGCGAGCTCGCTGGCCGGTCCGTTCGCGAAGAGCCCTGGCGCGCTGCTGAACAAGAGCAGCCTGGGTGGCGGGTTCACCAATCCCGGTGGCCAGGACGTGGTTCCCGGCACCAAGCAGGACTACCTGGTCTTCCATGGCTACGCCCGGCCAGGGCAACGTTCGATGTACGTGGTCGGGCTGCACTGGGTGGGCGGCAAGCCGACGCTGCGGCTGGACGCGCCCGCCGACCCCGCTGCTCGGGCCTTCACCGGCAACGACCAGCTGCCGGGTGGGCCCGCGATGCCGACCGAGCGACAGGGCGCGGCCGCCCAGGGCTGACCGGGCGGCGTGGATCGGGGGCCTGACCGGGCGTGGAGCTGGCCGAAGTCACCAAGGCGTTGTACGGCTTGCCTCGGGCGGAGTTCATCGCGGCCCGCGACGAGCGGGTCAAGTCCGCGCGTACCGCCGGCGACCGTGAGCTGGCCGCCGCGATCGGCCGGCTGCGACGTCCAACGGCGGCCGCTTGGCTGGTCAACCGGCTGGCCCGCGAACAACCCGCGTCGCTGGCGGGCCTGGCTGAGCTGGGCGCCGCGCTGCGAGCAGCCCACCACGACCTGGATGGCGCCGCCCTGCGCGAGCTGTCCACACGCCGCCAGACACTGATCAACGAGCTGCTGGCGGCGAGCCGTGATCTCGGCCGGGACGCCGGGCACCCGGTCAGCGACGCGGTGGCGCGGGAGCTGGAGGAGATCTTCACCGCCGCCCTGGCCACCGCGAACGAGGCCCGTGCGGTTGCCAGCGGGCACCTCAGCTCGGCGAAGGGCGTGACCGAAGCGTCCGCGCTGAGCTGGCCGGAGACCGATCCGGCAACCCGGCCGCAACCCGCCCCGTCCCCGCCAACCCGGCCGCAACCCGCCCCGTCCCCGCCAACCCGGCCGCGGCCGAGCCCGCCAGATCCAACCATCACTCGAGCACGGGCCGAGCTGGACCGACTGACCACCGCCCTCCACCAAACCGAAACCGCGGCCGCCGATGCCCAACACGTGCTCAACGTCGCCGCCGAGGCCGAGACCGGCGCCCACGCACGCGTTGCGGCCCTGCGCGCCGAGCTCACCGTGGCCGAGCGGCACGAACACCGCAGCCGCGACCTCGCGCGCAAAGCCCGCCGCGAACGCGAGGACGCCGAACGGGTGCTGCGGGACACCCGGCGCCGCCGCGAGGTGGCAGTCCAGCGGTTCACCGCCCTGACCGGAGAGTTGTCCTGAGGCAGGATGAGCTCATGGCACGTGCGATCTGGACCGGCTCCATCACGTTCGGGCTGGTCACTGTCCCGGTTGGGCTGTTCAGCGCGACCGAGGACCATTCGGTGCAGTTCCACCAGTACCAGCGCGGCACCAGCGACCGGATCCGCCAGCGGCGGGTGAACGAGCGCACCGGCGAGGAGGTGGCCTACAGCGACATCGTCAAGGGTTTCGACGCGGACGACGGCCAGGTGGTCCTGGTGGAGCCCGGTGAGCTGGAGGAGATCGCGCCCGGGCGTTCACGCTCGATCGACGTGCTGGCGTTCGTAGACCTGGACGAGATCGACCCGATCTACTTCCAGAAGACCTACTGGCTGGCCCCGGCCAAGGAGGAGAACGCCAAGGTGTACGCCCTGTTGGCCAGCGCGATGGCGGCCACCAACCGGGTGGCGGTGGCCAGCTTCGTGATGCGCGGCAAGCAGTATCTGGCCGCCGTGCGCTCCCAGGACGACGGCCGGGCGCTCGCCCTGGAGACGCTGAACTACGCCGACGAGGTGCGCGACCCGGCCGAGACCCTGGACCACCTGCCGGAGCGCTTCAAACCCGAGGGCGCGAACAGCAGAGAGCTCGACATGGCTCGCATGCTGATCGAGTCGATGAGCGCGCCATGGCGCCCGATGGACTACCGGGACACCTACACCGACCAGGTCAAAGAGCTGATCGAGGCCAAGCTGGCCGGCAACGAGGTGGTGGCCGCCGACCGCGTACCGGAAGCCACCGAGGTCACCGACCTGCTGGAGGCGTTGCGGCGCAGCGTGGAGGCCCGCCAGGGAGCCGCCTGAGCGTCTCCTCCGCCGGTCTCAGCGCTCACTGTCCAGCACGGCTATCTGCGCGGCGGCGTAGCGGTCCCCGGCCGCCGCGCCCGACGGCACAGCCCGCTCGATCGCGGCCAGGTCGTCGGCGGTCAGGGTCAGCTCAGTGGCGCCCAGTGCCTCGGCCAGCCAGTCGCGGCGACGAGCCCCGATCACCGGCACGATGTCCTCGCCCTGGCTCAGCACCCACCAGATGGCCACCTGGGCCGGTGTCGCACCGCACTGCTCCGCGACCGATCGCAGCGCATCCACCAGGCGTCATGTTGTGTCGGAGGTTCGCGCCCTGAGCTCCGCGATCGCGCCGATGGTGTCCTCGATCGGCACCGCAGGGTCCAGCCGGGCCGGCCGGTAGACATCGACGTGGTCGGTGTCGAGCCGGGTCAGGGTGTGCGCCAGGGCGTTCTTCACCGCTGCCGGCCTCGTGTCGTAGCCGAGCCATTGGCCGGCCGGGTCGCGCTGGGCGCCGAACTTCACGCTGAGCAGCACCCGATCGCGATCGACACCTCGCAGCGCCTCGCAGATGATCAGCTCGTTGTGGCCCATCCCGTAGAAGTCGCCGGTGTCCAGCAGGGTGCCACCGGCCTCCAACGCGGCGTGGATGGTGGCGATGATCTCGGCCCGGTCGGATGGGCCGTACATCCCGGACATCCCCATGCAGCCCAACCCGATGGATGCGGTCTCGGGTCCCTTGGCGCCCAGCCGGCGTGTGCTCAGTGCATTCATGACTCCAATCTGCCCGCACCCAGCACCGGCGACAACTCAGACCCCCACCGTCGATCATCAGGGCACCAGCGCGATTCTCAGGGGGGCAAAACCAGCGCCGGTGTCCTGATGATCACCGGGTGGGGGTGAGCTCGGTGTCGGGCGGGCGCAGCAGCGGCGAGCCCGAGGCTGTGATGCCTGATGTCGTCGATCTGTGAATCGGCGGACAGCGACACTCTGTCACCGTACTGCGCCCCGACTGCCGATGCCCCGTGCGCCTGATGCGGCACCGGACCTCGGGAGTGGGTGAAGCGGTGCGGTGAACGCTCATTTAGGACCGATACAACACCCTCTTAGCCCGGCGTTAATCCCTGGATCGACAAAATCGACACCTTCAAGACCGTTGATGGCGAAGGGTTACGGCTACATGTCTCACTTGAGCACCAAAACCATTGTCGCGAAGCTGCGCGCCTTGTCGCAGTCCGCGGTGGACGAGCACCTTCCCGACAGAGCCGGGAACTGTGTCGGCTGCGCCGCCGCGGGTGCCCAAGAACCGGCCAATGCGTCGGCGCACGCAATTGCCTGGCCGTGTGAGATCTTCCGGCTGGTTGACGAGGCCGAGAGAGTCCCCGGTCTCCTCGCGCTGGACGCCGCTGTGGCCTCGTTCCGATGACCACGGCTCCGCCGGCGCCGCGCAGCGTTGTTCATCGAACGCAGGGGTTCCCGATGAACGAATCTGCGAGCGTGTCGTCCGACAGCGAGCAGTTCGGGTTCGCCCTGTACGCGGCCGCGCGAGCGATAGCCTCCTGCTATCGTCCGCTCCTCGCCCCGCTGGGCCTGACACACACTCAGTACCTGGTCATGCTCGTCCTGTGGGAACAGCAGGTGGTCACGGTCGGCGAGTTGGGCGATCGCCTACAATTGGCCTCCGGGACGCTCTCGCCGTTGTTGGGTCGGCTGTCCTGGGCCGGGCTGATCACCCGCCGCCGACGTCCCGGAGACTTCCGGGTCGTCGAGGTGAGTGTGACGAGCGCCGGTCGAGCGCTCCGTGCACAGACGCTCGAGGTGCCTGCTCACATTGCTCGCGCGACCGGTATGACGAGCGCGGAGATCGCCGACGTTCGCGAGGCCATGCAGGTGTTGACCATGCGGCTGCGCGCCGCGGAGCTGCGCCTCCCGCACGAGTGACCTGGGTGAACAGCGGGGTTGACCGGCACGTGTCCGGCGGTCACGCGGTGCGGGCGTCCGCGCGTTCCAACCGGGTCAGCCGCAGCCGCAGCCCCCACCACAGCACCCGCCGCCACCCTGGGGCATGGCGGGCATCGAGCCACCGCCCCGAGCCGACCCGGCCAGCGCGACCGTGGACAGCAACTTGACGGTGTCGGCGTGGCCTGCGGGGCAGCACGCAGGGTCACCGGACGCACTCATCGGCCGGTTGACCTCGAACGTGTCAGAGCACTCCCGGCAGCGGAACTCGTAGCGCGGCACGGCCGGGACTCTACCGCCAACCGCGCACTCGGACACCCACCGGCTGGTGCATCTGCCGCTGCCGCTGCTCACGGTGGGTCCTCCCCGGCCCCGGGATACTCCTGGTTCAGCACGGACACAACGCCCGGATAGTGGGACAAATCCGCTCCGTTCGGTCTATATCGGATCGGGCGGCGGCGGAGTAGTAATAGTCGTACGGAAGTTCGGCGGGCCTCGGTCGCGGCGGTGGAGAAGCCTCGGTCCCCCCGGTGAAGTTCCTTGCAGGACGACCCGGTACCTACGCCACGCACTCCGCGACGCGGGTGACGCCGTCGGTCTGCGGCAGTCCACGGCCGGCGTGGGTTGCCGCCGAGACCATTCAGTACGGCGAACTGTGCACGCTTGGTCACCGGACCTCGTTCCTGCCGGGGGG
>JALYVZ010000036.1:9999-21088 GCA_030852965.1 Actinomycetota bacterium
CCCAAGACTTGCCTCTGGGTGCCGTCCGCCCTCACGTTCAGCCGTGGTCAGCAGATCCTGGGAAGCGCAGCGTGCGGTTACCGAGCAGCAGCAGCCGGTAGGTCGCCACCGCCGCCTCCTCGAGGTTCATCGCCCGTCGGTAGGCCATCCCCACGTCGGCGCCCAGTGCGGAGCACCCGTGATGGGCCAGCACCATCGCGTCGAACCCGGCGGTGGCCTGTTCGGCGGCGAGATCGGCCAGCGCATCGGAACCGTTGGGGCGGTACGGCACCCGGCCAACCGAGCGCACGTACACCGCCTGGTCCAGGGTGATCAGCCGGATCTCCTCGCCGAGCGCGTCCACCAGCACCGTGTGCTGGGGGTGCAGGTGCACAATCGCGTTGACGTCGGTGCGCGCCTGGTAGGTCCGCCAGTGCAGCTTCCATTCGGTCGACGGGATCGGCGCGCCGCCGAGCAGCCCTCCATCGGTGACAGCCAGGGTGGCGAAGTCGTCGGGGGTGAGCCGGTCGAGCCAGGTGCCGGCGCCGGTGACCACGAACTCGTCGGCGCCGGACAGCCGGGCCGACAGGTTGCCACCGCTGGCCAGCACCAAACCGGAACGCACGGCCGCAGCACCCACCTCGGCCAGCAGCGTGCGCAGCCCGTCCAGGGTGTCAGCGTGCCGCACGGGTCAGGCTCATCAGGTCGCCGACTTCCGCACCCCGAGGTGGCGCAGCAGGTTGGTGGAGAACCGCTCGCCGGTGCGTTGCATGGTCTCCGCCATCACCCGCTGCACAATCGCACCCGTCACCGGTGGCAGCGGCAGCTCGACGTGCACCGTCAGGCTGATCGACAGCTTCGTGCCTCCCTCGACGTCGGACAGTTCGTACCAGCCTTCGGCGCCGATGCGCTCGGTGACGCCGGGTGGCGGCGCGTGGACGTAGTCGATCCGGCGGCCCTCCTCGGACGTCATCCGCTCGGTGAAGTCCGAACCGACACCGACACCGAGCACCGAGAGCCTGATCAGGTGCCAGCGCCAGATGTCTCCGTCGGCGTCGATGCCAGTCAGCAGCGGGGTGAGCTTGGTCAGCAGCACCGGGTCGGTGAGCACCGCCCAGATGTCGGCGCGGTCGACGGCCAACACGGCTTCGGAGGAGTTGGTCGCGGAGAACCGGTTCATGTGCGCAGTGTTCCGCCCCTGCGACCAACTCGCGCGTTCAGACCGAGCGAGAGCCGGCCGGGCTGACGGCCCGGGCGAGCACGACCAGCTGCTCGCTGCGATGACCCGGATGGCGGCGCGTGGCCTCGGCGCCGGCTCGTGATGGCCGATTTCGGTCCACTCGGCTTGCGGGTTTGCGCGAGCGCGAATGTGGGCACTCCTACTACACGCCAGACGCAATCCGCTGCCCGTGAAACTCAACGTCGCGCGATTATTGCCTTGACATCCATGCTCGTAATCTGCTTGACATCCATGCTCGTAATCTGAAGGAGCAACTTGATGATCCGCAAGTCTTTACTCTTCGTGTTGGCGGCCATGACCGTCGGCGCCGCCACCTTGACCATTCAGTCCCGCCACGAGATCATCCGCTACCGCGACATCGCGAGGATGTAGTAACGAGTCGACTCGGCCGAGATCACGCCGCGGGCGGCCCGGCCGGACAGCCCCACCAACCGAATCGCGGTGCTCACGCCCGCCGCCCTGAAACCGGTGAGTAGACGCCGAGATCCGCGTGAGCGTGGTTTGATCACGGCCCGACAACGCTGGGGCGGATCTCGGCGACCGCAGCGTGCCCGGGCTGCGCGGCTCAGGCTCAGGCGCTGGTCAGGGAACTCCACCCGCGGGCGGCGGCTTGTTGGCCCCTGCGTACCGCGCCCTCGACCCAGGGGGCGGTCATGACCTCGACCTGGAGCCGGCCAGCAGGGTGGCAGTCCTTGGGACAGCAGGTCGAACACGCCGTGCGGGGGGGTGACCGATGGGGTGCACCGATCCGTCCTCGACGTGCTCGGGGACCCGATGGTGGTACCGATGGGCAGGGCCGGTACTGGCGGCGCTTTTCACCATCACCGCGACCCTGCACTTCGTCGTACCCGGGGTGTTCGATGCGCTGGTACCGGCGGCGTTGCCCGGCGGTCCGAGGTTCTGGACGCTGGCCTCCGGCATGGCCGAGCTCGCGGTCGCGGTCGCCATCGCGGCGCCGCGCACCCGGAGGTTCGGTGGCGGCGCGGCGGTTGTGCTGCTCCTCGCGGTGTTGCCGGGAAACATCAAGATGGCGATCGACTGGTCGGACCGGTCGCTGCCCGAGCAGCTGGTGGCCTACGCCCGGCTGCCGATGCAGATTCCGCTGATCCTGTGGGCGCTGCGGGTACGCCGCACGGCGGTGTTCCGCTGAACAGTCTGTCGCGGGAGATACCCCGCATGCGGGCGCCCGAAGTGGGTGCGCTGCATGCAATCCGGGAGCACGTTCCTGAAACGCATACCGCTGAGCGTCCGGCGGACCCGGACCCAGCGCTACACCGGTTTGCGGGCGACGGCAGCGATCTGGTCTACCGCGCGACGCCGCTCGGCGCCAAGGAGATCCGCCGTCGTCCCCGGGACATCCGCAACCCGGACGGCCCGGGGACGGTCACCAGGAGCGAGCTGTTGTCCCGCCGGGGTTGTCTCCCGCGTACAACAGTGATGCACTGGGAGGCCTGGTCGCTGAAGCCGGACAGGTGTTCCCCACGCCTACGGCCGGCGAGGTCAGCAAGTCGTCGGCCACGAAGATGCACCGCACGCTGGCGTCCCAGACCCTGACGTCCTACCTCTCAACAGCGCGCTTGATGAGCCGCACCAAGGAGACGTCCCATGCTCGGCCGCCCGTCAGGACATCCATTCCAGCTGCGCGCGAACCGTTCGAACTCGGGATCCGGCGCCACGTGAGCGTCGGAGCAAGCACCGACCGCGGCAGCGACTACGCCCAACTCCTCCGACAGGTCAAAGCCGCCGGTCTGCTCGACCGCGCACGCGGTTACTACCGCTGGCGGATCGGCATGACCGTCGGATCATGGGCTGCGGGGTGGGTCGTGTTCGCTCTTGTGGGCGCGTCCTGGTGGCAGCTGGCGGTGGCGGTCTGGCTCGCGGCCGCGTTCGCCCAGCTCGGTTTTCTCGGCCACGAAGCGGGGCACCGGCAGGTCTACACCTCCCGCCGGGCAAACGAGCTCCTGGGCCTGGTGTGCGGGAACCTGCTGATCGGCCTGAGCTTCGGCTGGTGGGTCGACAAGCACAACCGCCACCACGCCCACCCCAACCAGGTTGACGCCGACCCCGACATCGCCGGCGCGGGCATCGCCTTCACCCCGGCCCAGGCCGCTGCCCGGCACAGCCGCCCCGGTCGTTGGCTGGCCCGCCACCAGGGCGCGCTGTTCTTCCCGATGCTGCTGCTGGAGGGGTTCGACCTGCACCTGTCCAGCGCCCGCGCGCTGGTCGGCCGCCGAGCCGAACGCATCCGTGGCTGGTGGGTGGAGTCGGTGTTGCTGGCCGGGCACATCGGCGGGTACCTCGCCGCGGTGTTCCTGGTGCTGCCTGCTCCCCAGGCGGTGGCGTTCATCGCCGTACACCAGGGCCTGCTCGGTGTGTACCTGGGCTGCACCTTCGCACCCAGCCACAAGGGGATGCCCCTGATGGAGCCCGGCGAGCAGCTCGGGTTCCTGGAGCGGCAGGTGTACACCTCCCGCAACATCCTCGGTGGCCGATGGCTCGACCTGGCCATGGGCGGGCTCAACCTGCAGATCGAGCATCACCTGTTCCCCAGTATGCCCAACCACACCCTGCGCCAGGCCGTGCCGTTGGTGCGGGCCTTCTGCGCCAACCACGACCTCACCTACCACGAGTCCAGCCTGTTCGGCTCGTACGCCACGGTGCTGCGCTACCTGCGGCGCGTCGGTGCCACTGCCACGCCGTAACCGGCACCTGTTTGGCTCACCGGGCACGCTGGAGGCCGGTCACGTACGATGAGGTCGGCGGTCCGCACCGCCGACCGGCGACAACGACACTCGTCGCCCCCGGGAATGTAGCTCCGCACCCGGCGTCCCAGACCCTGACGCTCCTAGCTCTCAGCAGCGCTCTCGATGAGCCGCACCGAGGAGACGTCGCCATGCTCAGCCGACCGCACCGGCCTCCGGTGGGATCCCGGTTGGTCGACGACCTGCTGGTCAGCGCCGGTCGAGGGGACTCCGCTGCCTTCGCCTCGTTGTACGACCGCACCTCGGCCCTGATCTACGGACTGGTCCGGAAGGTCACCGACGAGGTGACCGCTGAACAGGTCACCCTACGGGCCTACCTGCGGGCCTGGTGCACCGCGCCCGGCTACGACCCGACCCGCATCAGCGCGGTGGCCGACCTGCTGCGCTGCGCGAACCACGAGCTCACCGAGCTCGGCCAGCCAACCCTGACCCGAGGCCTCGCCAGAGACACTGACCTGGCCGTCCCGCCGTAGGGACCGCCGCCGTAAGGACCGCCGCCGTAAAGAATCTGGGAGCCAGCCATGACCAGGTCCACCAGCACCAGCACACCGTCCCCGCGCGCCGCGCCCACTGCCGACAGCCAACCGATGCTCGACGGGCAGCGCCCCCGCGCCGAGCAACTGCTGGTGGGCGGGTTCACCGTGATCCCGATGCTCGCCCTGGCCGCCGCCGTCCCGCTGGCCTGGGGATGGGGTCTGAGCTGGCTCGACGTCAGCCTGTCCATCGGGTTCTACTTCCTGTCTGGACTGGGTGTGACGATCGGGTTCCACCGCTACCTCACCCACCGCGCGTTCACCGCGCACCGGGTCCTGCGCAACATGCTCGCGATCGCCGGCAGCATGGCGCTCCAGGGCGACGTGCTCACCTGGGTGGCCGACCACCGCCGCCACCACGCCTACGCGGACAGACCCGGCGACCCGCACTCCCCGTGGCTCTACGGGACCACGCCGGTCGCGCTGGTCAAGGGGTTCGCCCACGCCCACATGGGCTGGTTGTTCGGCCGGGACCGCACCAACGCGGCCCGCTTCATCCCGGACCTGCTCGCCGACCGCGACATCCGCCGGGTCAGCCGCCAGTTCCCGCTCTGGACGGTCGTGAGCCTGCTCGCGCCGGCCGCCCTCGGCGGACTGATCAGCATGTCCTGGTGGGGCGCGCTCACCGCGTTCTTCTGGGCCGGCCTGGTCCGGGTGGCGCTGCTGCACCACGTCACCTGGTCGATCAACTCCATCTGCCACATGATCGGCAAGCGCCCGTTCACCGCACGCGGCAAGGCCACCAACGTCTGGCCGCTGGCAATCCTGTCCATGGGCGAGTCCTGGCACAACCTGCACCACGCCGACCCCACCTGCGCCCGCCACGGCGTGGGGCATGGCCAGCTCGACATGTCCGCCCGGGTGATCTGGGTATTCGAACGGCTCGGCTGGGTACACCAGGTCCGCTGGCCCACCCCGACCCGTATCGCCCAGCTCGCCGCTGGTCCTCCAGCCTGAGCCATCCGCGCCCCCATTGCGGAGTAGCCGACCGGATCGACCACGGTGCCTAGGAGGCCGCTGAAAACCCGTCTTCGGCCTCGATCGGCGAATAAAACTGCAGGTCAGCGGCTTGCATCGAGGCTCAGAACTGACTTATTCAGCGGCCTCCTAGTGCCGCCAGTGATCCGCGATTCGCCCCCGGTCGCTCACCGTCAGGCAGGCCCGGCCACTCACGTCGTGGTATCCATCCACCAGGACGGTCCCCGGCTGACCGGCCGGGTAGGCGTGCTCCACGGCGTTGGTCATCGCCTCACCGACCGCGAGCTGGATGGCCTGGACATCCCGCTCGCTCGCGCCAAGGGTGTCCAGCCAGCGGCTGAGATCATCGCGTAGTCCGGCGAGCACACCGGTTTGCGCGGCCACCTCGGCCCGGAAACCCGGAGCGGGGGTGATCCGCTGGGCGGCGATCAACGAGATGTCGTCGTGGTAGCCCTCGCGGGTCATCCGCTCCAGGCTCAGCCGGCACACCCGGTCGACGGCGGCGCCGGCCATCATGTCCCGGGACCCACGCACGAGCGCGTCGCCGGCGTACCTGTTCGTCCCCGGCCACCAGGTAGTACGCACCCAGCTGCACCCCCGGCAGCACCAGCAGTTCCTCCGGCAGCAGGCTGCCCTGCAGGGCGAGCACCACGTCATGGGCGGCCCGCTAGCGCTGCTCGGCCGCACCGGTGCGGGCCCTGGCGGCCTCCCGGGCCGCAACCTCGGCGGTGATGATTCCGTCGCAGTCACGCATCGGGGTGATCGTGAAGTTCAGGAAGACCTCGGACACCACTCCGGTGGTGGCGCCGTCGACCAGGAAACGCCACGCCCGGCCGATCATCGACTCACCGGTGCGGTACGGGTCCAGCAGCTCGGCCACCCGCTGGCCATCGGAGTGGGGACACACCAGCGGGATTGACCCGGACGCGCTGTCGCGGGCGTTGTCCGGCGTCCAGTTCGGCACCGTGGTGCACCACCAGCTCCGCGCGGGTATATCGCCATGTGGTACCGAGGTGCGGCGCCAGGTCCCGCACTTACGGACGTCCGTGTCCACGTTCATGTCGCGCGCACTACCGACCGCAACACCGCTTGGCTCTGTTTGCGCGATCGGCGGGGCTTCGCGCCGCAGTGGGAGCGGCCGCTTGGAATCAGCGTCCGTCGGCGTCAGCAGCGTAGACCTGGGCGGCGTAGGTCTCCAGGGCGTGTTCGCAGTGGTCCAGGGCTTCGAGCGTAGCCGCGCGAGCAGGGGCCTCGAACACGTCGCGATCGGTGATCTTGGCGAACCAGTTGCGCAGCTTGATCAGGTCCTCTTCGTTTTCCTCCAGCTCAGCGTACGTGAAGTGCGCGGTGGTGGTTTCCTTCTCGATCTCGGCGAGGAAATCCTGACACTTGTCGACGATCTCTTCGTATTCGTCGTCCCGGGCCGCCTGCCAAGCGGCAAGGATGTCGTGTTCGCCGGCCAACGCACCACACGAGAGCAGCACCGCCGTGCCGCCCATGCCGACGATGTCGTGGCGCAGTTTCCGCAACGCACGCTCCCGGACGGAGCTGGCCGGCAGAGTGGCAGCCGAGTTTTGCAGGTAGATCGCGCCCAGGCTCTTGAGCCGGCGCCACACGGTGGCGCGCAACCGGGTCGGTTCGGGTGGCACGCGGTAGACCAGCAGCAGCCAACCCCGTCCCGCCCGAGGGTGATCCTCGCCCTGCGCTTCGGTGTCCGGGGTACTCACGTCCGGTGCACCCGAGTCGAGCTGCGGTCGGTACCGGCGTGGACGGGAGTGGCGTGGTGGTGATCAAAGGCCACAGCCCACCCACCCACGCGTGCGCTCCTCTCGGCCGGCCTCTCGACGCTACCGAACAGACCCCTCCCATCCCTGCGCGGCCCGCGGCCCGCGGCTCACGACGGTACGGCCATCTGCGAGTCGTGTTGTGCGGGACGGGGTCGACGTGGCGACGCCCCAAGCTCTCACCGGTTGACTGGGCGTCGATCGCCGACCAGCGCGACCAGGGCCACCCATCCCACGCCGAACAACCAACCCCCGGCCACATCGCTAGGCCAGTGCACTCCCAGATACACCCGCGACCAGCCCACTGAGGCAGCCGCCACCACCGCAAGTGCCCAGGCAATGCTGCACCGCCAGCGTAGCGGTCCGGTCTGTCGATACAGCAGCACCAACAGCCCGACCGCGATCGTGGTGTTCGTGGTGTGCCCGGAAGGAAAGGCGAACCCGTTGGCGTGATAGAGCCAGTCGGCAACCGGAGGCCGAGCTCGCCCGATCACCACGGATACCCCAACCCGCGCCGCCGAGCCGATCCCGAGCGCGACCAGCACGAGCAGCGCATCGAGCAGCCGCGCCGCCCCTCTTTGGAGACTGATCAGCGCCGCGATGACCCCCGTCACCGGGTACAGCACCGGCGAGGACCCGGCGATGCTCACCCCGCGTGCAACCTGAGTCCACATCCCATCGGTGCTGCCGTGTACCAGCCGGTGCCCCAGTAGATCCACACCCGGCGGATGCACCTGGGCACCGGCCCGGACCAGCAGCGCCAACCACAGTGCAAGCACCAACCACAGTGCAACGGCGATCCCGGCCACAGCCGCTGCGGCCCGGGGGTGGCCACCCGTGCCCGGCCACGCCACGCAGAGCCGCATGCTCATCGCGACGCGGCCGGGCAGAAGACCGGGCGCTGACCCCGGGCCGCGGATTCAGCCATCACTGGGGACTCCGGTTCCACGAATTGATCACCGACCCGCCGTCCTGGAGCACAATACGTTGATCTAGCCGGCCGAGGGCGCGGAGCCACGGCAGCCCGCCCGGCAAGGTGCGCACGGGAGATAGTGTGCAAGCCGAGCACCCAGGGTGACAACTGAAACGTAACGACGGTTAGTTTCCTGATACAGCCTGATACAGCCTGATACAGTAAGACTAACGGTAAGCGCAAGCAGTCGGGAACGGGGCGAGCGGTGAGTAGCGGCGCACTGTTCGTAGCGGTGTTTCTGGCCTGCATGGTCGAGGCGGTCGAGGCACTGACCATCGTGTTGGCCGCCGGAACAAGCCGTGACTGGCGCTCCGCGATCACCGGTGTTCTGGCCGGAGTAGCGGTCCTGGCCGTGATCGTCGCGGTGCTCGGACCGGCCTTGACGCTGATTCCGTTGGGTGGGCTGCGCCTGGTCGTCGGCGGGCTGCTGTTGATTTTCGGGCTGCAGTGGCTGCGTAAGGCAATCCTGCGCGCGAGCGGGTTCAAGGCGCTGCACGACGAGGAGGCGATCTTCGCCAGCGAGCTCGCCGCCGCGCAGTCCGCCCAGAGCGCCGGGCGAGGCGTGATCGCCGACTGGTACTCCTTCACGCTCTCGTTCAAAGGTGTGGTCCTCGAAGGGCTCGAGGTGGCGTTCATCGCACTCACCTTCGGAGCCAACCAGCACAACATTCCGCTAGCCGCGATCGCCGCCCTCGCCGCAATCGTCGTGGTCACCGTCGCCGGGATCGCGGTGCGTGCCCCGCTGGCGCGGGTGCCCGAGAACACCATGAAGTTCATCGTCGGGATCATGCTGTGCTCGTTCGGCATCTTCTGGGGCGCCGAAGGGGCGGGTGCCCACTGGCCCGGTGCCGACACCGCGCTGCTGGTCGTGGCCCCGGCAGTCGCGCTGTTCGCCCTCGCGCTCGTTGCCGCACTGCGCCAACTCGCCCACCGCCGGCCGACCACCACGTCCTCGGCGAATGCGGCGGTCACATCGTGAAACGGATCCACGCGTTCTTCGCGTTCTGGTACGACTTTGTTGTCGGCGACGACTGGCGCGTGGCCGTCGGCGTCATCGTGGCGTTGGTCCTGACCTATGCCATCAGCACGACCGGGGCGCCGGCATGGTGGGTGCTGCCGGCAGCCGTGGCGGTCTTGCTGCCGTGGAGCCTGTGGCGAGCCGCTCGCTCCCACCGGTCTGAGTCGACCAACACTCGACGCCCTCTGTAGGGGGTCGGGCGATCCACCGTCACAGCACACCACCGAGCGCCTCGCCGGCCGCGGCCGCGGCAAGGCCCGCGACCAGGCTCACCGCGAGGTTGGCCGCCAACCGGGTGAGCTGTCGATCCTCACCCAGCCGCTGGGTCTCGAACATCCAGGTGGAGAAGGTGGTGTACGCGCCCACGGCACCGGTACCAACCACCAGCGCCGCCTGCGGGTTCAGCGCCAGCCCGGTGATCAGGCCGAGCAGCACAGCACCGGACAGGTTCACCACCAGCGTGCCGTACGGGAATGCCCGCCCGGTGCGCTCGGACACCCGGCCGTCGACCAGGAAGCGCAGCACGACGCCTACGCCGCCGCTCAGCGCGACTCCCAACCACAGCAACGCCGCGGTCACATCGAACCCGAACCCGCCGGACCGCGGCAGTGAGCAGTTGCACCGCGATGACGCCGACCACCACGCTGACGACCGCGTATCCGCCCGCGAGCACGTACTCACGGCGGTGAGCATCCTCAGCAGCTCGATCTGCATGGTGGAGAATGTGGTGAGCCCGCCGCACAGCCCGGTGCCCAGCAGCGGACGCCGGTACGCCGAGAGCGGCAGCCGCTCCTGCAGGCGGGTGGTGAAGTAGCCCAGCAGGACGCAGCCGAGGATGTTGACCGCGAAGGTCGGCCACGGCCAGTGCCCCGGCGACCACGGGAAAGCCTGGCTGAGCCCGGCTCGCGCCAGCCCGCCGCACGCGCCCCCGACGAACACCGCGCCGAGCTCACGGCGATCCGCCACCACATCCTCCTCGGGCCGAACGAACTCCACCGCCGGGAAGGAGACTTTCGCGGCGCAGGTAACCGGATCACTTACCCGTCGTCGCCTGCGGGAGCCGGTCAGGTCAGTCCCGCGGCGACAGCGAGCACGGCGATGACGGCGAGCAGCATGTAGGTCAGGTAGGCATCAAGGCGCCCGTTCTGCAGCATCTTCGCCGTCCGCACGAGGTAGCGCAGAGTTCGGGCGGTCTCCCCTCGTTCAGAACCAGTGGCGGGCCAGCCGCCCGGTAGGGGCCGGCTCCTCGGTGGTGGCGGTCAGCGACGGCACCATTTCACTGGTCACAACGCCGTGCTCGGCGGTCAACTCGTCAATCACGTCGAACGAGGCCGCGATGCAGTCCGGGGAGTTGATGACCGACCGGTTCGTGTCGACCTTGGCCGCGAGGTCGGACAGGTCGCGGTCGCGTGCCGCGGCCAGGTGTCGCGCGGCCGCCGCATCAGCGGCCACCTCCTCCATGCGGGCCTCCAGCGCGGACGGCCGGGCTTCGACATCGGAGGGGTTGGACACACCGGCAGCCTACCGGCCGAGAGCGCGGAGCTGGTCGGGCGTCACACCGCTTCACCCTGCCCACTTGACAAACCAGCCCACATATCAGTCGAGCAGTCCGTGTAGCGGGCCGCCCAGCAGACCCGACCTCGGAGGAGACGGATTATCGCCTCGCGACCAGAGGTGGTGGGAGCCGCGATCTGACGCCGATTGATCGGCGTCCGGCTTGCCCGGCGCGGTCTTTCGGCCGGCCGCACGGGCGGGTTCGCCCGGCGAACCCGCACCGGCCGCACG
Organism: Actinomycetota bacterium; assembly: GCA_030852965.1. Classification (GTDB taxonomy): domain Bacteria; phylum Actinomycetota; class Actinomycetes; order Mycobacteriales; family Pseudonocardiaceae; genus Pseudonocardia. The sequence continues at coordinate 21,052 of JALYVZ010000036.1, forward strand.
GACGGGTTCGGCGGCGGGTCGGGACGCGGCCCGAACC
>JALYVZ010000490.1 GCA_030852965.1 Actinomycetota bacterium
GCGCCGGCCCTGCCGCGGCGGCCGGCCCGAGCCGCGGTCCAGGCCAGCTCGTCGATTTTTCCCTCAAGGGCGGACACCCGACGAATGAGCTCGCCGAGATAGGTGTTGCCCTCGGGGTCGTGCTGTTCGGCGGGCTGGTTCGCTGGTCTGGCCGGGTTGCCCAGCCAGCTGTCCCCAGGGGCGATCACCTCGCCCTTCATCAGGAACGAGTCGGGTGCCAGCACCGACGACTCGCCCATGGTCACGCCGTAGTTCACGAAGGCGTGGGTAGCCAGCGTGCTACCCGAGCCGATCGAAATGTGGTCGGACTTGAACGCCCCGTCTTCCAACGAGTGGGTCTGATGGGACGTGCGCAGCGCCGGCGGGCCGAACGCGAACAACGCCGACAGGCCGGCCCACCCGCTCAGGACGGTGCTGGGCAGGGACGGACACCCCCCGACCGGGCTGTTCACGTCGACCCAGTTCCTGACCTTGCCCGACGGTGTAGCTGGAGAGCGGGACAAGTTGGGGTTGCTATGCCGTGCCCGCCGCGGTATCCGGGCTCAGCCGTCGGGGTACGCGCGCAGCTCGCGGGCGTAGCCGGCGTGCCGCTCGCGGGTGTCCCGCAGGAAGGTCCGGATGAGGGTCAGCTCCTCGGCGGTGTAGTCGGCCAGTTGCGCCTGCCCGGCCCGCGCCCTCGGCTCGACCAGCGGGATGATCCGTTCGATCAGGCTCGGGGTGGGGGCGACCAGCACGCGTTTGCCGTGGGTCGGGTCCGGTTGCCGGCTGGCGTAGCCCGCCCGTTCCAGCCGGTCGATCAGGGTGGTGACCGATCCCCTGGTCAGGCCCAGCGTGGCGGCTACCTGCCCGGCGTTCCGCGGGCCGGTCCGGATGATCAGGTCGAGGCAGCGCAGATCGGTGCGCCCGATGCCCAGTCGGCGGGCCAGCGCCCGGTCGCTGTCGTCGTAGGCCGCCTGCAGCTCCGCGAGTTCGGCCGCGATTTCGTCCCGGAGCGTCTCCCGGTCCACGGCGACCTCCACGATGTTTGACAATCAAGCACGCTCGCTCTATGTTTGACAATCAAACACACTCTATCGTCCTGGAGGCCCGCCGTGACCGACAACCCCAACAGCCGTCCCTCGTCCGCGGTGAACTCCGCGCTGGGAGGGCTGGTGTCCTGGGTGGCCGGCAAGGACTCGGTGCGCCAGGGGCGTTCGCCGCTGGACGGTGCCCTGGGCGAGCTGCTGTCCTGGATCACCGGCCGGGGCGGCCGGAAGGACCCGACGGTCCAACGGACGACGTCCACGGACTGAGCGCGCCCCGAGCGCGGCACTGAGTGCGGCCCGGGACATGAGGACCAACGCGCGGACATCCGGCGTTAAGCCGAGGCTGCCGGGATCGGGCTCGCCGTAGGTTGATCGTTCATGGCGGCAACGTTCTTGACGAATGTGGAAGCTGCGGCGTTTGGCCGCTACGGGGTGGAGGTACCGGATGGGGAGGCGTTGCAGCGGTTCTTCTTCCTCGATGACCGCGAACTGGCGAGGTCCGCGTCGGCCGCCGAACCGGGCGCAAGCTGTACCCTGCATCCGTGCTCAACCCCCGGTGCCGAGGCATCGGAGCAGGGTGTGGAAAGCGGTGTAGTTGGCCACGACGTCGACGTCCCCGTCGGGCATCCGCGCCAGTGCGTCGAGCGGGTCGGGCGCGGTGTGGTGAGCGATGTCGGCATAGCTCAGGCGTACACCGAGGTCGGCGGCCCGTTCCCCGCTGGCGGCGACCAGCCGACCGGCAATGTGTTCGAACTCGACGTCCCAGAGCCACGAGGTGTCACGGCCGTCGGCCTCGCGGGCGTTGACCACGATCACTACCGGTCGGGCGGCGGCGAGCACGGACATGGTGGCCGACCAGCCGGCCGGGTTCTTGGCCAGTAGCACCCGCAGGGTGTGGCGGCCATGTCTGATTTGAGCGTAGCGCCCGGCGACGCTGTCCAGCGCCGATCTCGACGGCCGCGGTGGCGGCGGGTACCCCCGCGCTCACCGCGACGGCCAGCGCCATCACCGCGTTGCCGAAGTTGACCTGACCTGGCAGACCCAACCTCAGCCGCGTCGACGAGCCCAGACCGTGCGCGGTACCCCCACCAACACGAATGCCAGCGTCGGTGGTGTCGAGCCACCAACCGGGGTCTGGCCGGGTCAGACCGCACTCCTCGCATGCCCACCGGGTCGCCACCACACGTAGCTGGCGTCCGCAGGACGGACCCTGTTGGCTAATCTGCGACACGGCTGTCGATCTCCACGGTGTTGATCTTTTTGGTCGGCATGATCTTGACTGCGGTTGGTCTTGTCCCGTTCCCGGCCGCGGAATGGACGTGTCATGTCGCTT
>JALYVZ010000169.1 GCA_030852965.1 Actinomycetota bacterium
CCTGGACGCTGACACGAGTCTGACGATCGCCACCGCCACGTGGTTCGTCATACTCGGCACGGCGGCGGTCGTCTGTTCCAGGCGGGCCCAGCGTGGCAAACCGCCGAGCTCACCCACGGACAAGTAGCGGATACCGGCGAACAGCGGCGGGTCCGCTCATCGAGGCGTAGCCGGGTCAACACGACGGTGTAGAGGGCGTTGTTGGCGGCCCGGTCGCCGCCGCGGTTGAGCCGGTGCCGGCGCGTCTTGCCGCTGCTGGGGACTGGGGTGGCTGGTCGGGTGTCAGCAGGTTCTCCCCGCACACAGGCTGCACCGTCCGTCCTGCCTGGTGAGCAGGCGCACGGTGTAGGAATCCCATGGGGGTTTGACCTTTCGGCGACGGTGCGCCCAGTAGTCGGCCAGACCGGGGTCATCGGGTGATGCCCCGCCCTTGACCGCGCCACCACCGACGAGAACGAGGACGCCCGACAGAGGCGTTGGGCCGGGGGCTGGCCCGACGGGTAAACCCGCATCCGCGGGCCGAGACGTCCCCAGAAACGATCCCTTCCGGACATTCCGACCAAGATCACGACACGCCAAGAGGCGGGTGTCCACAACTCGTGTCCACAACCTGCGGGGTGTCCACGCGCCGTCGGGGGTTTCCGCGACACTCACCAACCGTGACTGGTCACCGCTACGGCTACGCCCGCGTCTCCACCCGCGAGCAATCCCTCGACGCCCAACTCGACGCGCTCCATGCCGCCGGGTGCGTGCGGATCTTCACCGACCGCGCCTCCGGCACCCGCGCCGACCGCCCCGCACTCGCGCGGCTACGGGAGCTCCTGCTGCCTGGCGATGTGCTGGTGGTGACCAAGCTGGATCGGCTCGGCCGAGACTCCCTGCACCTGACCGAGACCGTCACCGACCTCGCCCGCCAAGGCGTCGGGTTCCACAGCTTGGCCGAGGCCATCGACACCACCAGCCCGGCCGGAAAGCTGATCTTCGGGATCTTCGCCAGCCTCGCCGCGTTCGAACGCGACCGCATCGCCGAACGAACACGAGAGGGATTGGCCGCCGCCCGGGCGCGGGGCCGCGTCGGTGGCCGACCGCCGGTGATGACTCCGCAGAAGCTGACCACCGCGCGGATGCTGCTGGGCGAGCAGCGCACCATCAGCGAGATCGCGGGCATCGTCGGGGTCAGCCGCGGCACCCTGTACCGACACCTCGCCACCGGCGACGAGCCCGGGCAGCCCCACATCGAAGGCCGGTGACCAGCTGATGAAGGCCCAGGTAGGTGACCGACCACCCAGAAGCTGATGTTCCCCGGCCCTGACTTCGTCAACATCACCCCCGGGCCGTCAGCCGTCTCGGCTCTAACGACTCCACCGCGCGGCCACTAGGGGTCGGCGCCGTGCCCAGTTTCGCCGCGTTCAACACGTCGCACTTGCGTAACGCCACCGGGGTGGTCGAGCAGGCCAAGACCGAGTCAGAGAAACGGTCCTTGCTGGCCGCCGCGACCAGCAAAGACGTCCTGGTGCTGGTCGCCATCGTGGCCGAGTTGTGCGTTTTGTCGCTTATTCGGTGTGGGCTTTCGCTTCGGTCACCCAGGTTGCGCACTCGGCCTCGGACAGGCCCACGACTTTGCCGTGGCGGGTTTCGATCATCTCTTTGAGGTGGGCGGGGTTGCGGTGACGCAACTCTTTGATCGAGTCCACCCCGATGGACTTGAGTAGCTCGGCGTACTTCGGGCCGATGCCCTTGAGCTTGACCAGGTCGTTCTGGACGTGGTGGCTTTTGCCGGCGTCGGTTCCGGGGGTGGTGGCCATGACTGATCCTCCAAGGGTGTGGCAGCCGCGGGTCGGTGGTGAGCTGATCGGAGTCCGGGATCATGGTGGCCCACCCGGCCTGGATTTCCAACAGTCCCGCCGACCTGGCCTCGGCGCGCTAGCCTCGGCGGCGGTGTCAGTGGGGGGTGACGCTCAGGTCGGGGTTGTCGTTCTCGGTGATCGCCACGCCGTCCTTGCGAGAGCACGGCGGCGGCGTCAAGGTGGGGTGATGCGTCCCCGAACCGTCCAGTTATAACCGTTCTGTTATAAGATGGGGATGCACTGGCACGTCGTCTACACCGTCGAGGCACGGCAGGAGTTCAACCAGCTTTCCCACCGGGAGCAAACAGCTATGAGCCACGCAGTCGACAAACTCGCTGCGGCAGGTCCGAACCTTCCCTACCCGCACTCCAGCGCGGTCCAGGGTGCAGATCGCCTGCGCGAGTTGCGTCTGCGAGCAGGCCGGAGCTCCTGGCGAGGTCTGTACCGGCGTGTGGGGGAGGTCTTCATCATCGCGGCCATCGGCCCTGAAGCGCAGGCCGACAAGCGAGGGTTTATCCGAGCGGTATCCGCAGCCGAAGCTCGTCTCGGCCTCATCGAGGAGAACTGACATGAAACTCTCCGATCTGCCTACCGCTGAGCAGGTCAAGGCGGAGTCACTCACGAACCCTGCAGTACGGGCGGAGTGGGACCGCACCGCTGTAGCGCGAGAGGTAGCCATCCGGGTCGTGCGTTACCGCGTTGAGCATGAGCTCTCGCAGGCGGACCTGGGGGCCAAGCTCGGCGTATCGCAGCCCTACGTCGCTCGGTTGGAGGGCGGTGACCACTCGCCGTCGCTGACCACCTTGGCGCGGCTCGCCCAGCGCCTTGGCCTGGAGTTCCACATCGACGTGACGTCGACGAATGTTCGTCTGTCTGCGTAATAACGGGGGCGCCGTCCATCAGTGGGGCGAGCCCGGATATGGCTGCTGCGGAAACATCTGACGGAACTTCACTGAGCGGCACAATGGCCAACGTGACGAGAGAGCCGACGCTATGGGATGGGCTGGCCGTCTCGGAGGACGTCGAGCCTCAGACCTCCGGAATCAGCGTCAGGGCCACAGTTGAGTCGGTCCGGCGTCCCCGGCGCGATCGGTCGATGATCATTCAGGACGCGGGGAGGGTGTCGGGCTGGTAGCGCCCGGTGGCGCGAGCAGGGCCGGGCTCCCGCTGACGACCTGGCCACGTGCAGACCTCATCTGTTTCGGGAACCGGAAGCGACGCAAACTGCCTGGTCAACCGGGGCGCCGCTCAGCGACTTCCGGAGGTCTGAGCCTGACCGCCCACGTCGCGCCCACGTCGGGAGCAGCGAACTGCCGTGCGACCACGACACCGGGGAGCGGTTCCTGGCGAAGTGCGCTCCGCTCGACGATGCGGGTCATCGGTGGTGGCTGGGCACTTCCGCCATGATCCGCCGGAAGGCGTCCGTCGTCACGCAAAAGCCACTCGGCACGCGGATGCCTTCGGTCCGCGACAGCCCGCTCAGGTGTGCGCCCTTGCCGCCAACGACCGCGACCTGCATCTCGTCAACCTCTTGAAGATCCAACACGTACTGCTCAATCATTGCGATACCTCCGAGGCGGCCGTGCTCCGTTGCACTGCGGTGGCCGATCGAATCACCGGCGCCTCCAACTCTGTGCTCTCGTCGAGCACGTCCTCATCCCTGGTTGCCTTCCCTCTGACGAGTCGGCCGGCAGCTCCGCCCATTCGGGCGGCGCGCACCCCCGCACCTCCGTGCCGAGCACCCGCAACTTGCACTGCCGGTCCCACCACTGGTTCGACGTCACCGCGGCCCCCATACGTCGACGACAACACACGCACGTCGTGCCCCCATTTCCGCAGGTTGTGGCATCGGCCGACGATTCTGCGCCGTGACCCGGGTCTTGCGGCAAGCCCCCCAGCGCGCTATACGTTGAGAGTGGCAAGGAGAGAGCTCTCCTTGCCTTTGCCTTTGCCGTCCAATGGAACTGACAAGCTTCTTGCGAAGCGATGGCGCCGCGTACCTCGCCCTCACCGACGCCCAAACCAGCTACAAACTCCAGCTGGATTCCGTGGGGCGACAACATCAGGGCGGTGTGCGGGTCAGGCAGGGGTGCTTGTTCGCGCCGCGGTGAGCACCAACGCGGTGTAATGCATCGTGAAGCTGCCCCCCATCGCGTCGATGGCGGCGCCGATACCGGTTAGGAGCTCCTGCAGGGTGGCCGGCGGGACCTGGCTGTGGCCGCCGAAGGTGGGCACCTGGTCCAGCCACTCGTCGCGGGTGTAGGGCCGGTCCCAGCCGAATCGCCACTGCTCCGGGTCGCCGAACGCGCCCGCCTGCTGTATCGCGTCGGCCGCCTTGGTCAACCACGCCGACCAACTGTCCGGGCCGGCCATCCCGAGCTGATAGATCGGCGAGTCGGGCATCACTCGGCGATAGACCGCGGAGAAGGCTTCGTCCACCTCGGGAGGGGGCTGGAAGGCGTTCCAGAACACGGCCAGCCGCCCGCCGGGACGCAGCGCCTGAGCCGCCTTGGCGGCGCCGGTGATCGGGTCTATCCAGTGCCAGGCCTGTGCGGCGATGACCGCGTCGAATGCTCGGCCGGCGGGGTCCCAGTCTTCGAACTTCGCCACCTCGACCTCGAGCCCGAACTGTCGCGCCAGGTCGGCCATCCGCGCGTCGGGTTCGACCCCGAGCACCTGGCAGCCGGCCGCTTGGAGCTGCCGGGCGGCGATTCCGGTACCAGTGCCGACATCGAGGACCTCGCGGCCGGGGCAGACGGCGACGATGCGCTCCACCATGGCGTCGGGGTAGCGGGGCCGGGTCCGGTCGTAGCGTTCGGCGTCCGCGCCGAACGACTCCGCTACCTTTCGCTGTTGATGAAGCTCGCTCTCGGTAAGGAGTGCTTGCGCCGGGGACACTCTGGGCATGCGCTCACTGTAGGGAACGCGCTCGTTTGGGGCTGGTAGCAGCAACCTTCACGACACCCCTATCCGCGCCGGAAGAACCACGGTGGATCCGCCGGACCCTTCGCGGCGGTAGGCGGGCCCGTCCCTGCCGCGCACGACCAGGGCACCACCCCCGGGCTGTCCGCGCAGTTCACCCATGTCTCGGTCGGCCACGACATGTACACCGTCGGGGGCAACCTCACGGTCAACCAGCATGGCGGGTCCGCGCGGGTGTGCTGGCCGGTGCGGGTCGGGGCGATCCCGGTGTTGGCCGACTGCTACCAGGCCCGCGTCGAGTCCGCCCAGTTGTTCGCCACCCCCCGGCACTGGGGGCACCGGCGGCGGTCAAGCCCGAGCTGGTGGCCACCGGCCCCCGAACCAGGTCTACTCCTGGGACATCACCAAGCTGCTCGGCCCGGCGAAGTGGACCTACTTCTACCTTTACGTGATCTTGGACATCTACTCCCGCTACGTCGTCGGGTGGATGCTGGCCACCCGCGAGTCCGCGATCCTGGCCGAGAAACTGATCGCCGACACCACCACCAAGCAGGGCATCGCACGCGGCCAGCTGACCCTGCACGCCGACCGGGGCTCCTCGATGACCTCGAAACCGGTCGCGTTCCTGCTCGCTGACCTCGGCGTCACCCAGTCCCACTCCCGACCGCACGTCTCCAACGACAACCCGTTCTCGCCAGTCGCAGTTCAAGACACTCTCGGCCGGCTGTAACGCCGAGCCGATCACCCGGGCCACCCGGCCCGGAGCCGCGGTGCGGGCGGCGCTGATACCCGCGGACTCCAGGCACGCGATCGGGTAACCGGTCGCGTAGTCGTTGAGCAGCAGTACCGCGGACGCGCGGGGACGGCCCGCGACGACGTTTGTCCGGGAAGCTGGCGATCCACTTCGCCAACGGCGGGTTTACGAGAACTGATCCACCGCCAGCTTCGCGACGAGTGCGGTGACCACCACGAGCAGGACAACCCGGACGAACTTCGCACCGCAGGTGAGTGCGGTGCGCGCGCCGATCGAGGCACCCGCGATGTTGGCGACGGCCATCATCGCGCCGATCGTCCACATCACATGTCCCTGCCACGCGAACACGGCGAGCGCGCCCAGGTTCGTGCCCGCGTTGACCACTTTGGCCGTCGCGGAGCTGTGCACGAAGTCCATGCCCAGCACCAGGACGAACGAGATGATCAGGAACGTGCCGGTGCCGGGCCCGAGCACCCCGTCGTAGAACGCGATCACCACACCCGCGAGCCCCACGACGGCGGTGAACCGGCTGCCACTCACCTCCTGGTCCCTGCTCACCTGGCCGAACATCGGGCGGAACGCGACGAACGCGGCCACCCCGACGAGCAGGCACATGACGATCGGCCGAAACACGTGTGCAGGCACGCTGGAGGCCACCGCCGCTCCGAGCCCGGAGAAGACGACTGCCAGCACCCCGGCGGTGGCCACGAGCTTGCGATCGACCTTGGTCCTGCGGACGAACGTGATCGCCGCCGCCGACGTGCCCGCCACCCCGGCCAGCTTGTTCGTCCCGAGCGCGTGCGCGACCGGGACACTGGGGAAGAGCAGCATCAGCATCGGGATCTGGATCAGGCCGCCGCCACCGACGACCGCGTCCACCCACCCCGCCGCGAGCGCGACGGCCAACAACGGCAAGACATCAGCAAACTCCACGTGGAACTCTCATCTTCTTCGAGGTGCCGGAACCCGATCCGAACTTGACGGCTGATCAGAAGATGCCGTGCAGCTCGGTTAGCGCGGGCAGCACCTTGGGTGCCGGCATCATGGTGCCGACCCAGTGCGGCAGCGAGTTCGTCGCGTAGCAGCGGCGCAGCCAGCGGTCGTGGCCGTCGTAGCGCGGCGTGAACGCCGACCTGCCGTGCGCGGCGACGTGGTTGTCCACGATCACCATCTCGCCGGGCAGCAGCACGACCTCGTGGCACACGTGCTCCAGTGCCTCGGTGAGCAGCCGCAGCGCCCGTGCGCCCTCCGGCGTCGCCGCCTCGGTGTTGTGCGAGTTGAACCGCATGAACGGCGCGTCGGCGGGACCGAAGACGACGGGGTGCGGCTGCGAGCGAGGCCGCTCGCTCTGCTGGCCCCTGGTGAACGAGGTGGGGTAGAGGCCGCGGAACTCGGGGCGCCGCAACACCTCCATCTGTGCGTCGTCGAGCATGCGACGCGCGTTGCGGACGGACGCGACGCGCGTCGCGCCGACGCCGTCGTGGTCCTGCCGCAAGCACAGCAGCGCCAGGTAGTCAGGACGCAGCGGGTGGTGGACGTTCTCGGTGTGGAAGTCGAACGAGACCGAGCCGCTGTTCTCGATGCGGGTCTCCTCGCCCCGCACCGGCAGCACGTCGTGGATCAGCGCGCCGTGCTTCTCGTCGGCGTAGCCGAGCAGCGAGCCGAGGTTCTCCGCGACGAGCGCGAGCAGCCCGGTCGTGACGTGCGCCTCCAGGCTCATGTCCATGTGGGTGTTGGGAGTCGGCGGCAGCGTGCCGATGTCGAAACTGCGCAGCAGCAGGTATCCCTCCGTGTTGGAAGTCGTCGCGAAAGTGCGGATCGCGGCGGCGAGGCCGGTCGGGGTGTTCGTGGTGAGGCCGTGGAGCGTCGCGGGCTCGGCGACCAGGTGGCGTGTCATCTGCTCGGCCAGCGCGGTGGTCTCGTCGCGCTCATCCGATGTCAGATCGTACTCGGTCGCGAGCCGTTTAGCGACGTGCAAGTGGATCCCTCCTTAGCCATGAACCAATCGATGAACCGTCCTCGGGACGCGCCGCTGCGACCCTCGGACGCGACCGACGCTAGGCAGCGGACGTGTCGGCACGATGTCGCGCCGCTTTCACGCATGCGTTCACCCCCTGAAGAGCAACTGCGGGCCGGACTGATACACACGACACCGCGCAGGATGCGCCGGCTTCTACCGCGGCCCACCCGAGGCGATCACCGCGGCGGTGCTGCGCTGGTCTCGGCGGCTTCGGGCCGCTCGCCGTCCGGCTCACAGCCGCAGGCGTACGGGAGGCGCAACGGTCCCGGCCGCCGTCCACCGCCCAACCAGCGCCCGGCAAGCCCGGCGCGGTAGTGCACAACTACAACGTCTTCAACCCCTCAGGGCCGATGTCCTGGAACGGCACCAACTACTCCCAAACGGTCAACAACGGCCTGGACACCCAGACGATCCTGCAGGGCGCCCAACAGCTCCGACAGCTCCTGTCCGAAGCTCAAGGACTCGCCGAGGACGATCAGACCGTCCTCCACGGCCAAGTGGCCGAGATCGAGGCCGAGGTCGTCAAACAGGACGCCGACCCGAGCAAAATCAGGACGTTGCTGACCTCCATCCGGCAACGCTTGATGGAGGCTGTCACCAAGGCAGCTGCGACGGAGGCGGTTGACGCCGCCCGGGACCAACTGCCGCCACTAGTGCACCAGCTCTTGCAGGCCAGAGGCCTGAGCTGACGACGTGGCCGCCGCCATGCGCTAACTCGCTTCAGCCACACCCGAGCGACTCCGGGGAGACCCGCGCGTAGCGGGCCAGCGAGGCCACTGAGTTATGTCCGCTGTAGGACAGCGCTGTAGGACAGCAGGGTGGAGGTGTTCGCGGGCGACGCCCGCGAAC
>JALYVZ010000170.1 GCA_030852965.1 Actinomycetota bacterium
CCTTGTCAGTGCGCGGCGCAAACGCCCCACACGCCTGGAACTCAATCTCCTTGACATCCAGCTTCAGCTTCATCACTGCCAAACTCCTCAGAGTCACCTTGCAGATGAGCCCGCCCGGTCGGACGTGCTGACGACATCAAACAGCGGGAGTCGTGTAGCACGCGAAATACGCGTGCATACGGAGGATCGGCGTATGCATCGGCCGCATATTTCCTGGTCACATGGCAGGCAGTCCGCTAGAATCTAAGCACGGACAGCTAGGAGGGCAGCTCCAATGACTGACTCGCAGGTCTCCCTTGACAGCACGAACCTCGTACCGGTCGCCGCTGAGGCGATGACGGCCGCTTCTGTGCTTCCTCCGAGCTTCTGGGAGGACGAGGCATTGCAGGACGCCTTCAAATCTCGCCATTTCGGACAATTGCTCAAGGCATACCGTTGTGCACACGTACCTACGCTTAAACAGGAAACCGTTGCACACTGGCTGGGTCTAACCCAGGGTCAGATAAGCCGCATCGAACGCTCAAGCACCCCCATCAGAGATCTTACCAAACTGTCCACGTGGGTGATGTTGCTCCACGTGCCACCGAGCCATCTATGGTTCACTTTCGAATCCGATGAGTGTTCTTCGCCTGCAAAGAGTCCTATAATGGACGCAGACCAAATGGAGGACGAGAACGTGCAGCGCAGGACCCTACTTAAGTCTGTTGGGCTGGGAGCTACTTTCCTGACCGACCCAGTAGACAAAGACAGTCGAGTGACAGGGACACTCCTGTCCAGGTATCCACTCGACAAGCAGGACATCGCAGTCATGCGAGAAATGACCACCAACTTCCGGCGACTGGACAACCGCTTCGGTGGAGGTCACGCCTACTCTGTGGTTGAGAACTACATCGCCACCCACGTAGAGCCGACCATAAAGTTCCGTCGGTATAGCGAAGCGCTCCGCTCAGAGTTGCTCTCCGCAGCCGTTGAGCTATATCAGCTTGCCGGTTGGATGGCGTACGACACAGGTGACCACTCTAATGGCGGTCGTCACCTAAATACTGCGCTCAATCTATGCAAGGAAGTACGAAACGATGCCTTAGCTGCCGAGATGTTAGCCGGAATGAGTCATCAGGCGTCGTTCAACCGACAAGCAGACTCCGCCGTTCAACTCGCGTCAGCGGCGGGATATGCAGCACGACGAGCCGGAGTCCCTCGACTGCAAGCCGAAGCATCCGTCATGGAAGCACATGGGCTTGCCCTTCGGGGGGACCATCGGAGCTGTATCCAGGCACTTCAGCAGGCAGAGAGATACTTTTCTGGCGATACGGGAAGCTCACCTGAGTGGCTCAGGTACTTCGACGAAGCATACTTGTCGGCGAAGTTTGGCCATGCGCTCCGCGACCTAAGAAGGCCATCCGAGGCTGAACGGTTCGCGCGTGCCTCGCTCCAGATGACCGAGGGGTACGAGCGCGGACGGCTCTTCAACACCGCACTTCTAGCCGGTGTACTCGCGGATCAAGGAAAGGTTGAAGAGTCCGTTCAGCACGCCACTCTGGCGGTTCAGATGAGCGGTACCATGCGTTCAGGCCGAACGACCATGTACCTGACCGATGTCTATAACCGACTGTTGCCGTACAAGGACAAAGAGTCAGTGCAGAGCCTGTACCGCTCGATGAGAGGTGCAGGAGTACGGACACGGACTATTTAGTTTCGCTAAATAGTCGAAGCCCGATCAGACAGCACAGACAGTAGTCCAATCTGTGCACCTGCCCCGATTACGTCACCCTTAGCCATCCGGTCGCGGATCGTACTGAGTTCGACCCACTCGACGCGCGATGTCTCGTTGATGTCCGGCTTCTTTCCCGTATCTTCAGCACCGTCAGCCACGAACACCAGATTTTCGAAGTCGGCTGTTCCGGCCAACGGTTGAAATGTCGACACCAAGCGCATACTGCGCGGCTTCCAGCCGGTCTCTTCCTCAACCTCACGAGCGGCGGCCACTGCGGGGTCATCCTCATCTGGATCGACGTAGCCCCCAGGCAGTTCCCACGTGTAGCGGTCTGGGACGAATCGGTGACGCCAGATCATCAGTACGTGCGCCCGAGCATCGTCCAAGACGACAGTCATGGCGGCTTTTGGCATCCGAAGAACGTACTGCTCAAACACTACACCATCAGGCAATTCGACCTTTGCGATGCTGAACGTTGTTTTGCGCGTGTCGTCAATCACCCGCTCCTCGTGAATCGTCCACTTGCTCGGATCGTCAGCCATGCATCCACCTTACCCTTGGGCCACGACAGTCAGGTTGAGTCGGTGAGAACTTTCTATACGTCTTCAAGCCGCGCCCCAAGGGCGCGGGACGGCACGGCCGGTTCGGCAAGCCCGCGCCTCTTCCCCCGCTTCGCTACAGGAAGAGGTAGAGGTGGCGCCGTGGGCGCCACCCGCGAGCACCTATGGGCCGCCGGCTGCGCGCCTGGAGCACGGTGTGCAGACGGTAGAAGGTTCATCCCCGCTGGCCACAGATCGTCTTCACGTGGCCGGACGGCGTCAACCCCGCGCTGCGCGCGCCCCGATCCCGCCACCTGGACACGTCAGCAGCTCGCCCGGCGGTCGCGTCGTGGGTCACCGAGGCGGGATCGGGGGTTCCGGGTTGACCCCGACCGTCCACGCAAAGTGCCGGCCAGGATCGCGGGGATGAGGGACAGGCGTTCGAACACCTCGGCTCACGTCTACCTCCGGCTTGGGCGCGGCCGGCGGCCAGAAACCACATCCACCTGCAGATAACTATTCATCCTGCTGACGGCTCCGTGTCCTCAGCAGTTGGTTTCTTCCGCACGAACTCAGCAGTAGGGGACGGTTGTTGTAGCGGCAACATATCGGAAGGAAGCGAACTAAGGAATATCCCTGAAACTGTAGCTCCCGTTTCGGTCTTATACGTTTTCTCGTAACCAATTGAACCATGCTTAACTAGCCAGCGTATTATGGGAATTGTTGCAAAGTGCAATACAAGGCCGTTGATACTTCTCGGCCTTACACCCTCTGGTGTCCCAACAAAAAAGGCCCTGCTCATGGCCACCAACAACTCGGTGGCTAATTGATCGCTCAACCGACTTGTACTCTTTTTGGTCATCTTTTCGAATTTGTACTCAGTAATATATCCTCCTTCGACGAGAAGTTCACGCACGGCACCATCTTGCTCATTTCCAGCATTTCGCATGAGCCGAACTGAATATAGCCAGTGCGAATAAGTCTTGTACACGTCAATGATATACAGCGGTACGACTAAATTCGCAATGACGACCGCGGCCGTCGACCACATAACGGCAGTTACTAGTGACTCCGAGACCGTCCCAATCGTTGTTTTGTACAACGCCCAGAACGGAAACCCGACGCCCCAAATATTAACCGCTAACGCAACAACAAGACCGATAAAGCGAAGTCTCCTCAGCTGGAGGTCTGGCAACGAAGAATCCTGTTTCGACTCTAGAACAACCTGCAAGATTGCGGCACCAATTATTGTGACCAGAATTCCCACCAACACAGTGGCGGTGCTCAGAAAACTAGTTGGATCTGGAGCTTGCTTTAAGTCGACAGCCTGTGCAGTCATGATGCCAGAATCTCACATATCTCGGTTACCGGTTCCCTGGCTGGTTAGGCGTTGCTGTACTTCGAGTTGTACTCTGAATCCTCGGCAGCTCGCCAGCAGCATCGTGGAGCTGCTTACAGATCAACAACGCGGATGACGCGCCCTTGCAAGACCACCGCCGCGAGTTCGCATCGAGCAGGTCACCGGGATCACCGTCAGCCCACGTCCATCCGTACATCTGACAGCGGCCTCTGACAGCAACGACCTCAGGTCCAGGGCGTCGAGCCTGCACGCATCTACCGGCACTACCGAGGCCACAGACATACCCGGACGATGCCGGACGGGCCGGATTGGATTTTGGTTCTGATGGTCCAGGTTCGAACCCTGGCGGCGGAGCAACGGCGGCGGCGGTGCGCTCAGCCGGCCAGTGCTCGCACCCTGCGGGTGACCTCGTCGGCGCCCAGCGCCCCGCACACCTGGTGCAGATCAGGGCTGCGGCTCGACCCGGTGATCGCCACCCGGATGACGTTGGCCGCGTCGCGAAGCATGCCGGGGTAGGCGTCGGGATCCTTCTTGTACGCCTTGGGGTTCGGCGCAAACCCGTGCCGGGCGGCCAGCTCGCGGACCTGGGCGAACCACTCCGGCTGTTTCTCACTCCAGGTGTAGTGGTCAGCGAAGTCGGCGGTCAGCTTGCGCACCAGTCCGGCGTCCAGGCCGCCAAGCCGCTGGTCAGACGGGTCGGTGACCGGCGTGAACAACGACGGGAAGAAGAACCCGTACAGCGCCCGGAAGTCCGACCAGCGCACCAGGTCCTTGCGCGGGTTGTCCACCCCGACCCGCTCCACGTCGATGACCCGTTCGGCAAGCTCCCGATTGTCACCGATCACCGATACCAGCTCCGGGTCGCGCTCGGCGGCCCACTCGCACACCGCATCCAGGATCGCCGGCCCGGAGAGGGTGGCGAGGTGGTCGCCGCTTATGTCGGCCAGCTTCACCATGTCCACCAGCGGTCCGGCCACCCCGCAGTCGGCCAACCGGATGGGCTCCTCGAGTGCCTGGGCCAGCGGCAGCTCGGCCAGCCGCCCGTTGGCCAGGCCCCGCAGGTAGTACAGGACCGCCGCCGCCGGATAGCCGGTGTCGAGGTAGAAGTCGACGGAGGCCTCCGGGTCCTTGCGCTTGGACAGCTTGCGCTTGTTGCCGCCCTCGATCTTCATCAGCGGCGCGATGTGCGCGTAGGTGGGAGGCTCGAACCCGAGCGCGGTGAACAGCTGCAGGTGCAGCGGCACCGAGGAGATCCACTCTTCGCCGCGGATGACCAGGTTGACCCGCATGAGGTGATCGTCGACGGCGTGTGCGAGATGGTACGTGGGCAGCCGAGGGCTCTGCGTCGAGGACTTCAGGATGACCACATCGTTGCGGTTCACCTCGTGCTCCAGCCGGCCCCGGATGGCGTCCTCGAAGCTGACCCGACCCTCCACACCGGGCGAGCGGAAGCGCACCACGTACGGATCCCCGGCCGCCAGCCGGGCCGCCACCTCACCCGGGTCGGCGTCCCGCCAGATCGCCCAGGAGCCGTAGTAGCCGGTGGGCAGCTTGGTGGCCTGCTGGCGGCGGGTGATCTCGGCCAGCTCCTCGTGGGTGGCGAAGCACGGGTAGGCCTGGCCGGTGCGCATCAGCTGGCCTACGTAGCTGAGGTAGATCCGCTCCCGGGCGGACTGCAAGTAGGGACCGTAGGCGCCGTTGGTGTCGTCCTCGTCGGCGCGGATACCGAAGAACTCGAACGCGCCCTGGAGTTGTTCCACAGCGCCACTAACAGCACGGGACTGGTCGGTGTCCTCAATGCGAACCAGGTAAGCACCGCCAGTGCGATTGGAGATGTTCTGGTCGATCATGGCTACGTAGATGTTGCCGACGTGCACGTAGCCAGTCGGAGATGGCCCGAACCTGGTGATCTGGGCACCCTCGGGCAGCTGACGTGGTGGGTAGAGCCGCTCCCAGTACGAAGGTTCCGGCAGGTCGGCGGGGAACATCTGGTCGATCAGGTCACGCTCGAGCATGAGCCGACCCTAGCGCCCGCCGCCCCTAGTTCCGGATCTCGACCTTGTCGCCGATCTGCAGGGAGGTGTAGTAGAACTCGGCATCCTTGGCGGACAGCCGCACGCACCCCGACGACCGGATGGCCAGGGTGCCCTCGTGGAACGCGATACCGCCCTCGGCGAAGAACACCGCCCAGTTCATCGGCGCACCCTCGCACCCAGGGGAGCCCTCCACACAACCGTGCGGCACGAAGTACTCGCTGCTCTTGTGGTTCTTGTCCTTCCACTCGACCTTGAAGTCGCCCAGTGGAGTCTCCTTGCCGGGGCCACCGATGTTCACCGGCACGGGTCCGTGGTCGATCACCGTCTCGCCGCTGTCCGGGTCCTTCTTGAACAGCCAGGACCTCTTCTGCCCCAGCGAGACGCAGGCATGCGTCGTCTTGGTGCACGGAGTGCCCGGCACAAGACTGTCCGGCGGGTCGGGCGGCTGGAGCTTCACATTGGGATCGAGGGGTTCGATCTGCTGGGAGTCAGTCGGGTCGGGCTGGCCGGGGTCGGGCTGGCCGGGGTCGGCCCGGTCCCGATCTGTCTGGTCCCGATCTGTCTGGTCTCGGCGGACCTGGTCCCGGCCGGCCTGACCCCGATCGGCCGAACCCCGACCGACCTGGTCCCCACCGATCGGGACGAAGCTGGTCGGGTGGCGGTGGGCGGACCGTCCGGAGTCGCCGTCGCGGCCGCGGTAGTCCTGGGCGTACGCCACGCCGACCAGTGAAAGGCCGAGGAGCAGCGCAACCGTGGCGGACACGGCCACCAGTCGAAACGAGGGCCGCCGTCGACGAGCCCGGAACTGAGGCATGCACGGTCCTTTCACGACAAGGGGAGCCCTCGGCGCTGGGGTCCGATCGGACAGACATCGACCGGAGGATCTGGGGAGCGAGCGGGTAGAGAATATCGCGTGAGCCAATCTGACGAGGCGCGACCCCCGCCCTACCGGGTGTCGCCAAGGTGACGGTCGGTAACTCCTGCTCACGGGCCAGGCGCGGTCCGTGATGCACACCGTTGCCGGCCGCATGCACACCTGGCGGGAAATCCCAACCCGGCCCGCAGTCACGGGTGTGGCTGGCCTCGGGCCTACGATCGAGCAGGTCTGGGGTATCCAAGTCCAGGCCCGGTGCGCAGGTGAGCACAGCCGAGCCCGGCGTGATGCGAGGCAGGAGACCGCGATGCACGAGGCCGGCCACGGTGAACCACGAGTTCAGCCGAGGTCAGTTAACCCACCTGCGCCTCACCCACACGTGCAGAGGCCGGCCGCCGTCGTGGTACTCGCCGCTGGCGAGGGCAAACGAATGCGCTCGATGCGACCGAAGGTGCTGCACGAGATCGGCGGACGGGCACTACTGGGACACGCCGTGCACGCGGCCGCCGAGTTGGTCCCTCGGTATCTGGTTGTCGTCACCGGCCATGGCCGTGAGCAGGTCGGTCAGTACCTCGCCGGACTCGCCGAAGCGCTGCGGCGGACGGTCGCGGTGGCCGTCCAGCACCAGCAGCTCGGCACCGGCCACGCGGTGGCGTGCGCACTGGACTCGCTGCCGGCGCTGTCCGGGCCGGTGGTGGTGACCGCGAGCGACACTCCGCTACTGGACGCCGACACCCTGCGCTCCCTGCTCGCCGAGCACACCAGGGGCGGCAACGCGGTGACCGTGCTGACCGCGGAGATACCCGAGCCAGGAGGCTACGGACGGATCGTGCGCGACGGGTCGAACGCGGTGACGGCCATCGTCGAGCAACACGACGCCACCCAAGAGCAGCGCGCGATCCGGGAGGTCAACTCCGGGGTGTACGTCTTCGACGCGGACGCGCTCAGAACCGGTCTGCCCCGGCTGGCGCCGGAGAACGCGCAGGGCGAACTGTACCTGACCGACCTGGTCGGCCTGGCGCGCACGGACGGCCACCGCGTCGGCACGTTGCGCTGCTCGGACCCCTGGCTGGTCAGCGGCATCAACGACCGGGTCCAGCTGGCGGCTGTGCGAGCCGAGTTGAACAGCCGGTTGCTGGACGGGTGGATGCGGTCTGGGGTGACGGTGATCGACCCGGCGACCACCTGGGTGGACGTGGGGGTGCTGCTCGAACCTGACGTCGTGCTGCACCCCGGCTGCCAGCTGCACGGCACCACCATGGTGGCCGCCGGCGCCGAGATCGGCCCGGACACCACCTTGACCGACTGCGCGATAGGCGCCGGTGCCCGGGTGGTGCGCACCCACGGCATCGATGCATCGATCGGCCCAGGGGCCACCGTCGGCCCGTTCAGCTACCTGCGGCCGGGAACCAGACTAGGCGACCGCGGCAAGATCGGCACCTTCGTCGAGGTCAAGAACGCCGAGATCGGGGCCGACACCAAAGTCCCGCACCTGACCTATGTCGGCGACGCCACCATCGGCGAACACGCGAACATCGGCTGTTCTTCGGTGTTCGTCAATTATGACGGTGTCACCAAGCGACGCACCGTGGTCGGCTCACATGCCCGCATCGGTTCGGACAACACGCTGGTGGCGCCGGTCACCATCGGCGACGGCGCGTACACCGGCGCGGGCGCGGTGATCAGAACCGACGTGCCACCCGGCGCGCTCGCGGTGTCGGCCGGTGACCAGCGCATCATCGAGGGCTGGGTGGCCCGCCGGCGACCCGGGACGGTCGCCGCGCAGGCCGCCGAG
>JALYVZ010000491.1 GCA_030852965.1 Actinomycetota bacterium
GACCGACCGTCCGCGTGGCCGTCAACCCTTCCGGCCTGGTCACGATCGTCCCCGTCAGCTGAGATCAACTCCGGGTCGTCGGACTCGGCTTCGTCAGGCGCAGCCTCCACGGTGCGTAGATGGCGCTCGTAACCGGGCTGATACCGCGCCCACAGCGCCTGGGTCTGGTCAAGCTGACGCTGACGCTGCGCGGTCAGCTCGTCCTCGGCCCGTTGCACCGACCGGGTCAGGTCGTCGATGGGGGCGGTGAACTGGTCCTCGAGCTCGGCCAACCGGGGCGCGTACAGCCGGTGCAGCTCTTTCATGCCCGCGCCCACGCTGACCACCGACATGGCCGCGTCGTCACCGGTGACGGCGGCCACCTCGGTTTGGATGGCGCGGGACCAGGCGTCCCTGGTGCGAGCCTCGGTCAGCGGGCGGAGCACCAGGCGCTCGAAATGCATCGGCGACGGCAGGTAGCCGAAGCAGCCGTCGGTGGCACACAGCAAGAAGAAGGGCGCGCGCAGCTGCACCCGTCGGTAGTTGATGTGGAACTCGGTGTCCGCTGACACCGCGTTGCTGACGACAGAGTCGCTGCGCAGGTTCGCCATCGCGTCATTGGCGTCGCGCAGGTCGTCGACGGTGAGCTGGTGTGCCCCGTCCGGCTGGAACACATATCCGCGGGAGTCGCCGGCCCAGAAGACGTGGCACAACCAGGTCGACCCGGTGCGGTTCGCGCGTTGGAGAGCCAGCACGGTCATCGTGGTCGGTAACCCTCGCAGCAGCTTCGAGCGCAACCGGCTCGGGGGTGCCTTCAGCTCTGCCAGCCGCCGTACGAGGGCTCCCTGGAGGGCCCTGCGCAGATCCTCAGCCGCTGCTTCACCGTTAAGGTTCCAGTCCGGAACCAGCAGCTCCAGCATCCGCTCCTCGACCACGTCACGGGCGATACGCGAGGCCAGGTACGCGCCGCTACGCGGGCCGTCCTCGGTCTCGTAGACGGTGCCCCCCGCGCCGCCCATCCCGTCGAAGACCGCCAGCAACGCCAGATCCGGACCGTCCCGCACGATGGGGTCGGAGTCCTCACCGTGGTCGGCGATCTTGCCGAGGTTGAAACCGAACGAGACGGTAGGCCCAGATGACGCACCGTCACGGTTTGTTAACGGCTGAGCTTCGCTCACACCGAGTTACCGATCGAGTCGATAATCGTGCCGTAGTCGACATCTGAAAGCCCGCCACCGGCCTGTGACGGGTTATGCACGACGTTCTCCCACACCGCCGAAATGTCGCTCCATCCCGGGCCGTCCGGGGCAAACAGGATCAACCGCTTGGCACTTGACCCCATCGAACCCTGCTCGTCCTCCCACACGTCGGTCAGGGCGCTGAAGTCGGCCGGCACCCGCGACAACAGCTCAGCCGGTAGCACGGAGGGGTCAAGTGGGTGAGCCGGCTGGTCCGTCCAGACCACAATCACCTGGCGACGCCGGTCGCCGGTGGTGGTCCACGGTGAGTTGATCGCCAACGCCACCGCCTCCAGACCCGACTCCGGAGCATCACCACCACCCTGGGCCACCAGCCCGTTCACGAACTCCGAGAAACCCGCCCGGTCACCCGGCAACGTGAAGAACGGTGACTCCTCCACAGCGCCGTCACCATCGGCAGTGAAGTCGCGGAACGCGACCACCCGAACCCGAAGCTGAGCCACGTTCTTGCCCTTCTCCGTCAGGTTCGACTGCACGTCGTCGTAGAAACCGAGCGCGTGGGCCTTCACCGCGTCAATGATCGGGTCCATGCTTCCGGTCACGTCGATACAAAAGACAATGTCCACGGCATAGCTAAGACCCCGCGGCGCGGCCAGGCTCGACTGCGTTGAGGGTGCGGCAGCGGGGGTCGCGGACGCGGCGGGGGCGGCGGACCGGTCGTCCTCCACCCCCCCGGACGGCGGCACCTCAACAGCGCTAGGCGCCTCAGTAACTGCCGGTGCGGCCACCTCTGCGGGCGGCCCCTCAGGCACAGCGGTGTTCTCAGTCATGACTCCCCTTATGCGGCTACCACAGCACGCCTCAACGATCCCAACAGTGGGCCAAACAGTAACCGATACCCCACCCAACTTTGACAACCCTCACCACCGCCGCAGTGACCGTAAGCGTCAGCGGATCAACCTTCGACCGCACCTCGAGTTTGGGGAAGGTACGGCTTGTTCGAGGTGCCGGCGGGTGGAGAACATGCAGCTCGTCTCCGTCGTTCTTAGGGGGGTGAGGCCGCGGGTCACGATGGTCCCCACGGGGCGGCGCTAGACGCGTGCTTCCGCACTGGGGTGGGACTCCGTCGGATGTGCACCTTGCATAGG
>JALYVZ010000492.1 GCA_030852965.1 Actinomycetota bacterium
CCTGCCACAAAGACCGGGCACCGTAGGACAAGGCTGCGTCGTCCAGCTCGAGCATTGCCGCAGGGCGCTCACCGCCGCGCTCGGCGGTGCTGGCCGACGACGTCGCAGGCGCGGTCGCGCGGGTCACCGTAGCCCGACGCGGCCGGTCGACCTCGACGAGCGCCCCGGACCGATATTGCCGGCCGCGCCGCTCCAGTATCGAGACCGATAAGCGTTCTCACCCATAGCGGCAGCATAGGCCCCTCCCATCTACCTCGATAACCGTTATCGAATACACTCCGCTCGTGACTGCCAGTACCTCCTCACGGAGCACCAGCCAAGGCGAGGCCGTGATGCAGCAGCTGCGGGAGTCCGGTGGCTTCTGCAGCGCCCAAGACGTGTGGGCCAGCCTGCGCGGGGCCGGACATCGCGTGGGCCTGTCGACCGTGTACCGGCGGCTGCAGGCGATGGCCGACGACGGGCTGCTCGACGTGGTGCGCACCAACGACGGAGAAGCGACCTACCGCTACTGCGGACCGTCCACCGACGGGCGACACCACCACCACCTCGTCTGCCGGGTCTGTGGGCGGGCCGAAGAGGTCGACTCCAAAGCCGTGGAGCGGTGGGCCGCCGCCGTCGCCAAAGAACGCGGCTACGTCGAGGTCACCCACACCGTCGAGCTGGCCGGAATCTGCGCTACCTGCCACGCCCCCACCTGACCCGCGCACCTCCGAGACACCTCATCCTGAAGGCACTGAAGCCGGGTCAGAGCGCCTCATAGTCATCGTGTCCGTCGACGCCGAACACGAAGCCTGACGACGGCGAAGGCAGCGACTGCGAGAACTACGGCCAGGGCCAGTGCACGCCATACAGACCAGGGTGTCTGGCTGGCCGTTGAGCCGCCTTTCGTGGGCAATGCGCTGTCCGGCGATCCGCCTTGGCTCGGACCTTTGGCTGTGGGGCCGGGTTGGGTGCCTCCTCCCGGTTCGTTGGCGGTGAAGGTGAACTGGCCGCTGACCGGGTGCCCGTCGGCGGAGGTGACACGCCACAACACCCGGTACTGCCCCGCGGGCGCACCGGCGGTGATGTCCTCGGCGACGGTCCGGTCGACCAGGCGTGGGCCGCCCGCCTGCACCTGACCATTCGGTCCGGTGATGACCACCTCGCTGCCGACGCCGAGTGCGGGCTGGTCGAACGTCAACGTCACGGTCGCGGGCACCTGTGCCAGCACCGCACCAGCTGCCGGATCTGTGGACTCGAGATCGTTGTGAGCGGACGCGGTGGGCGCGGTCAGCGCCGGCGCGATGAGCACGCCGACGCTGACCAGAAGCACCGCAACCCATCGACCCCACCGGGTCAGCGAAAGCCGGAAGGTCACCGGGGTGCTCAAGATTTCCCGGGTCCCTGGTCGTTCCCAGGACCCGCGGGGGCTCCGGAGCCGCGTCTCACCAGCAGCAGCCCCAACGCCGCAGCCGCAACAACCAGCGCCGCGCCAGCCAGCCACCGAGCCACAGCATCCGAGGACGATGCGGCGAGCTCAATCACCGGTTCAGCGACCACGGTGACCGTCGGGGCGGGGTGCTCCGGCTCGGGCTGACCCGAGACCGTCGGCTCGGACCACGAGACGACCATCCCGTCGGAGTACGTCTGGTCGGCCGGAAACATCAGCACACCTGGTGCCGGCAACGGACCACCCGAGATCGCGAACGTCTGGTACTGCCCCGGCGCGATCGCCGCGTCACCGGTCGCGGTCCAGGTGACCTGGTGTGGTGCGGTGGTGAGCGTTGTCCCCTCCACCACCACCGGGGTTGCCAGTTTGGCGTCGGTGACGGTCACGGTCCACCCCGGGGTGGGCCGGACCGACACGTCGACCAGCGGGGTCTTGTCCGGCAAGGTGACCACGACCTTCGTGGTCGTCGCGGTGGCCTCCTCGTTGGGGACCTTGAACGTCAGCTCGGCGTACCTGCCGGTCACGGCAGTGTCGCTTCTGACCGTGACGTGAGCATCGGCCGCGGACAACGGCACCAGCACCAGGCCGGCAGTGACAACACCGGCAGCCAGCAGGCGCCGGGAAAGGGAACTCGACATAAGAAAAGTCCTCAGTGTGGGTACATCGACAACATGGGTCACGACCCCTCGTTGAGGGTCGCAAAGGTCAAGCAACGCCAACTCACGGCCGAGGCCGGGCGTCCCGAACGCCTCGGCACCTCGTCGACAGACGTCGACGCCTGTCAGTGCACCCATTCCGGAGGACCACGCAACGGTGTTGCAGGACACCACACCCGAGACACCGTCATCCGGGCACCGTTCATGCCATCGACCGACGGATGAACCAGCACACGAGGC
>JALYVZ010000171.1 GCA_030852965.1 Actinomycetota bacterium
ACGCCCGCGTGGGGCGGCGGCGGTTCGGGCGGTGCACCGGGTGGCCCCCGACGTCCGCTGCGAGGCCCGGACCCCGCGCGGCCGGGCGGATCTCGTCGTCCTCACCGACCAGCTGCACCCGGACCATCACCCCGTCGACCTGCCACATCTGCTGGTGCGGCTGGCCGACGGGCTCGGGCTGGTCGGCCCGCTAGTACTGCCCGGGCGCACGGCATGTCTGCGCTGTGTGGATCTCCACCTGGCCGCGCGCGACCCCTGCTGGCCGACCGTCGCCGCGGATCTGGTCGGAAGGGTGGGCTCGGCCAGCCCGGCTGCCATGGCCGCCACCGCCGCGCTCGCCGCCGAGCAGGCGCTCGCCGCGGTAGACGCCGTGGTCGCGGCCGGTCCCCCGCCACCAACCCTGGATGGTGTACTCGAGCTCGATGCGCGGCGCGGCACACTGCGTCGCCAACACTGGCCACCGCATCCTCGCTGCTCGTGCCGCGCGGGTCACACCTGCCCGGCCGAGCCTGCGACCAGCATCTCGAGCACAGCTGGGCAGGTGACACCGGGGTGAAGGCGGACGGGGTGTGCGCCGAGCCGGCCAGCAGTAGAGAATCGGCGTCGTGAGCGAGATCCCCCGCGGCGGCATGCAGCGCACCGCGAAGTTGGCGAGCCTTCCCCTCGGCGTGGCTGGGCGGGCGGCAGCGGGCTGGGGCCGGCGGCTGACCGGCGGTGACAGCGAGCAGATCTCCGCCCAGCTGGCCGCGAAGAGTGCCGAGCAGCTGTTCGCGGTGCTCGGGGAACTCAAGGGCGGCGCGATGAAGTTCGGCCAGGCCCTGAGCATCTTCGAGGCGGCGATCCCATCCGAGCTGGCCGGGCCCTACCGCGACGCGCTGACCAAGCTGCAGAGCTCGGCGCCGCCGATGCCCTCCCGCGAGGTGCACCGGGTGCTCGCCGAGCAGCTCGGGCGCGGTTGGCGCGAGCGTTTCGCCGACTTCGACGACCAACCGGCGGCGGCCGCCAGCATCGGCCAGGTGCACAAGGCGGTCTGGCGCGACGGGCGGGAGGTGGCGGTCAAGGTCCAGTACCCGGGGGCCGACGAAGCGCTGCGTGCCGACCTGCGCCAGCTCAGCCGGTTCAGCCGGCTGATCCAACCGCTGGTGCCGGGGTTGGAGGTCAAACCGCTGATCGCCGAGCTGCGGGAGCGGATGACCGAGGAGCTGGACTACCGCGACGAGGCGGACAACCAGCGCGCTTTCGCCAAGGCGTTCGCCGGTGACCCGGAGATCCTGATCCCCCGGGTCGTGGCCTCATCACCCAAGACGATCGTCAGCGAGTGGGTGACCGGCACCCCGTTGTCCCAGCTCATCCGCGAAGGTGACCAGCCCACGCGCAACGAGGTCGGCCGGCTGCTCGCGGAGTTCCACTACGCGGCCCCACCTCGCTGCGGCCTGCTCCATGCCGACCCGCATCCGGGCAACTTCCAGCTGACGGCGGACGGCCGGTTGATCGTGATCGACTTCGGCGCGGTGGCCAGGCTTCCCGACGGCACCCCCAAGGTGCTGGAGGACATGACCGCGATGGCACTGCGGGGCGAGTCCGAGGCGCTGGTCGAGCGGATGCGCGTCGAGGGCTTCATCCGCCCCGGCACGCGGCTGGCCCCCGAGGACGTGCTGGCCTATCTGACCCCGTTCGCCGAGCCACTGCGCACCCGTACGTTCCAGTTCAGCCGGCGATGGCTGCAGCACCAGGCGGAGCGGGTGGGTGACCTTCGCGGTCCGGACTTCCGTACCGGACGTGCGCTCAACCTGCCCCCAGAGCACCTGCTCATCCACCGGGTCACCTTCGGCAGCCTCGCTGTCCTCTGTCAGCTCGGCGCCGAGGTACCGCTTCGCAAGATCGTCGGGCGTTGGCAGCCGTCCATCCTGCAGGGCAGCCCGGCCGTCGGCGAGACCCCGGCCTGAGCACCGTCTCCGGCACCCGGCCGGGGCTTCACGCCCGCCACGTCACGCCCGCCCCGTCATATCCGCCATGTCACGCCCGGCCGCGGGCACGTTCGGCTCGCCGGCTGGCGAACCGGGCGAGCTGGTTCCAGCGACGACCGGCTGTCAGCTCACGGACCATCCGGCGCCGCCGAGCCTCCTGCTCGGTCTCCTGTATTCGGGCTCGGCTCAGTGCTTCGTACATCCACATCTGTGGTCCCCCTTGAGCTGCGCTGATCGGTCGTACCTCGCTTGCGGTTCCCATCTGTCTGCTCCTCTCGACGTCCGACGTGTACTTGCTGATGCATCAGCCAGCGATCGCTGGCCCAGGCGTTACAGCTGCGCTCCGGCGGCGGCCAGCTTCCGATCGCGCGCCAGCGCCGCCTTGCTCGGACGGCCGCGCGGACGCTTGCGTGCGATCACGCTGCCCCGCTCGAAGATTTCGCCGCCCCATACTCCCCAGGGCTCTCCCCGACGCAATGCCCCGGCCAGGCAAGCAGCCTTGACCGGACACCCGTCGCAGAGCGCCTTGGCCTTCTCCAGATCCGCCGGTGAGTCGGCGAACCACAGATCGGCGTCGCCCGCCTCGCGGCAGGGCAGAGCTGACCCGGCGCGGGGTGCCGCGTAGAGCAACTCATCGAGCCCGACAACGGGATCGCCGTCCGGTATCGATGACACCGCTCCGCCGTCCAGTGGAACGCATCCCACAAACACGGTGGTACCTCCTTGTTCGATGTGCGGGCTTACTGGTGGTGCTGAACTCTCCTGAGCCGCTGACCGGGGCCGGAAATACACGAAGGCCGCAGTCCCGTTACGGGTCCGCGGCCTTCGAAAAGAACCGAGTGAGCGTCCTTGACAGGTCAAGGGCATCGCTCCGACGCGGACGCGTGCGGGGGCTTGTTCGCCGGGACATCGGTCACGAGCAGGCCGCTGAGGACAGTCTTGGTCCCCTGGCTCGGCCGCACTCGCCACGCGTAGGACCCGACGAACCCGGGAACCGGGATGCCGGTGGCCGGATTCCCGGGAACCGGGATGCCGGTGGCCGGATGCCCGAAGCCGCCGTTGATCGACATGATCGTCATGATCGTCATTCGAGCCACCCCCTCCGGGCCTTCGTCAGAGTCGAGGCCAGGCGGGAACCGCCCGGCGCACGAACAACACTAGAAGCGCCCCGCACACCAGGCAAGTGAGTTTCCAACACCACCCAATCGGGCGACCACTCCCCCACACCCGACACCTGCCCACTCACGCAGCGTCAGTGGCTCCACGCAGCGGCCCGAGCGGCTGCGTGAGCACGACACGGGCTGCGTGAGCCTGGGGCGGGGGGTGGGGTTTGGGGTGCGGGGGGTGGGTTAGTCGGGGGGGGTTGTTAGTAGCAGGGCTAGGACGGCTTCGCCGTAGCGGTCGAGTTTGCGCGCGCCGATGCCGGGGATGTCCACCAGGGCAGCAACGTCAGCGGGACGATGCTCGGCGATCGCGGTGAGGGTGGCATCGGTGAACACCACGTATGTCGGCACCTGCTGCTGTTTGGCGGTGGCGCTGCGCCAGGACTTCAGCCGTTCCAACAGGTCGACGTCGAGGTCGGACGGGCAACTCGAGCAGCGCCGCAGCTTGAGCGCGTCCACTCCGATCAGGGGTGAGCCACAGATCCGGCATCTAGGCTTCGCCGCGCCCCGCCCCGCGGGTGCCCGGGCTACGGGGTGATCGTCCGGGATGAGCCCGTACAGGAACCGGCTGCGCCGCCGGTGCCGCCGTCCGCCGCTGGCTCGGGACAGTGCCCAGGAAAGCGCCAGCTGCCGGCGCGCCCTGGTCACCCCGACATAGAGCAGCCGGCGCTCCTCCTCGATCTTGGCGTCGTCACCGTCCGCGTGCTGGATCGGCAGCGTGCCGTCGACCAGGCCGACCAGGAACACCGAGTCCCACTCCAGCCCCTTGGCGGCGTGCAGGGAGGCGAGCGTGGCGCCCTGCACGGTGGGTGGGTGCGACGCGTCGGCGCGGGTGGCCAGCTCGGCGGCGAACCGGGGCAGAGGAGTGTCCGCGTCCTGCTCGGCCATTTCCTCGCTGAGCCGCACCAACGCCCGCAGCGACTCCCAGCGCTGCCGCGCGGCGGTCCCGGCGGCCGGCTCATCGGTGAGCCCGAGCGGCGCGAGCACCGCCCGTACTGATTCCACCAGGTTGGCCCCCGGCGCGGTGGCCGGGGCGGACCTCAGCGCCATCATCGCCTGCCGCACCTCCGGGCGGGCGAAGAATCGTTCACCGCCGCGCACCTGGAACGACACCCCCGCCTCGTCCAGCGCGCGCTCGTACACCTCGGACTGCGCGTTGACCCGGAACAGCACCGCGATCTCGCTGGCCGGAGTGCCGTCGTGGATCATCCGCTTGATGGAGCTTGCCACTGCGTTGGCCTCAGCGGGTTCGTCGTCGTACTCGGTGTACGTCGGCTCGGGGCCGCCGTCGAGCTGGCCGACCAGCCGAAGCCGCGCGCCGGCGGTCTGGCCGCGGGCCGCCGAGATCACCTTGTTGGCGCAGGACACCACCTGCGGGGTGGAACGGTAGTCGCGTTGCAGCCGCACCACTGCTGCCTCCGGGAACCGCCGGGAGAAGTCCAGCAGGTAACGCGGGGTGGCGCCGGCGAAAGTGTAGATCGTCTGGTTGGCGTCACCGACCACGGTCAGGTCGTCACGCTTGCCGAGCCACGCATTCAGCAGCCGCTGCTGCAACGGCGTCACGTCCTGGTACTCGTCGACCACGAAGCAGCGATAGCGCTCGTGAAACTCCGCCCCGACCTCCGCGTGGGTCTCCAGCGCGGCGGCGGTGTGCAACAACAGGTCATCAAAATCCAGCAGTCGAGACGCCACTTTGACCTGCTCGTAGCCGGCGTAAACCGCCGCGACCAGCTCGGCGGCGGCCGGCGTCTCACGGCGCAGCCGAGCCACCTCGCTCGGATAGTCGGCCGGCGCGACCAGGCTGGCCTTGGCCCACTCGATCTCACCGGCCAGGTCGCGCAGCGACTCGGAGTTGGTGTCGGCGCCGGCCCGGTGCGCCGCCTGACCCACCACGCGCAGCTTGGCCTCAAGCAGCTCCCACCCGACATCGCCGACGACTCTTGGCCAGAAGTAGCGCAGCTGGCGCAGCGCGGCGGCATGGAAGGTACGAGCCTGCACGCCGCCCACCCCGAGCACCCGCAACCGGGTGCGCAGCTCACCGGCGGCGCGCGCGGTGAAGGTGACCGCGAGTACCTGGCCGGGTGCCACGTGCCCGGCGCGGACCAGGTGTGCGATGCGGCGGGTGATGGTGCGGGTCTTGCCGGTACCGGCGCCGGCCAACACACACACCGGGCCGCGCGGCGCCGTGACAGCCGCCCGCTGCTCATCGTCCAGATCGGTGGTCGGCTCGCGCACCGGGACATTGTCGCAACCCTCCCCGACGCCCACCGCAGGGTGGCCGCCCAGGGGGCCCACCGCAGGCTGGCTCGCCCGGGGCCACCGCCCGAAACCCGCCGTCCCTCGTGATCAGCCGTCCCTCGTGATCGGCGATTCTGGCGGTCTCGCTGGGATTTTCGCGGGCGAACCGCCACGATCGCCGATCAACCGCTCGACTCGGGCGGCGGGGCTGGCCGGCGGTTGAGCGGCCGGTAGCGGTGGCGGGTGATGAAGGTCACTGGAGGGGTGGAAGGCGGCGCATCGCCCGATCGTTGTAATCGGCATGAGCGAACTGACCGTGTACTCGACCTCGTGGTGCGGCTACTGCCGTCGACTGAAGCTGCAGCTCGACGAGGCCGGCATCGCGTACCGGGAAGTCGATATCGAGCACGACCCAGCGGCGGCCGGCTTCGTCGAACAGGCCAACGGCGGCAACCAGACCGTGCCCACGGTGGTGTTCCCGGACGGCCGGGTCATCACCAACCCGTCGTTCCGGGAGGTTCGCTCCGCGCTGGCGGCGTAGCACGATCCGCCTGAACCGCGCGCCGTCGTCCCCCCGCTCCCGACGCATACCTCATTGTCCCAACGCGTACCGCGTACCGCAGGGGGTGTACGGCGGCGGGGTGTGCGGCAGGCTGGGTGTGCGGCGTTGTGCGCCGGCCGGTCGGTCAGCCGACGGCAAGCCAGGCGTCGAGCATGGAACGCGCGATCGACACCGGCGGCGGCAGGAGGAGCTGGGCGCCCGGCCCGGTGGCCGCTTCCCAGCCGACAGTGGACCAGGCGCTGGCGCGCAGCTCGTCCCGGGTGACCCAGAACGCCTCGGCGATCTCACCGTCGGCCGGGTGCAGCGGCAGCGAGGCGTCGGACACCGCCGAGAACCCGATCATCAGCGAGCGCGGGAACGGCCACGCCTGGCTACTCAGGTAGCGGATGTCGAAAACGACGAGCCCGACCTCCTCCTCGATCTCCCGCAACACGCAGGCCTCAAGCGACTCGCCGGCCTCCACGAAGCCGGCCAGCACCGAGTAACGCCCCGGCGGCCATACCGGCTGGCGGGCCAACAGGACCCTGGCTGAGCCGCCGGAACCGCCGTCGTGCACCAGACAGATCACCGCAGGGTCGGTTCGCGGGTACTCCTCCCGCTCACAGTTCGGGCAGTGCCGCATCCAGCCCGAGTGCCGCCGCGCCGTCGCCGTGCCGCAGTTCGCGCAGAACGCCGCAATCTCATGCCAGCCCAGCACCGCGACGGCGGTGGTGACCAGTCCCGCGCTGATCGCATCCAGGTCGCCACCGCGGGTCCGCAGGTCATACCACTGCGAGGGGTCGTCACCATCGATCAGCGACGGACTCCCACGCACCGTCCAGTAGGCGACCCGGTCATGCTCGCCCAGCAAAACCACCTCGTCCGGCGGCGTAGCCCCGATGTCGGTGGCCGTCTTGGGCAGCACCTCCCACTCCCCACCAGCACCCAGCCGCATCGGCGTCCGACCACCTTCGTCCACCACCACGACCTTGGCCTTCGGCCAGCCCTCGGCCAGCCGCGCGGTGTCCGACCGCAGCGACTCGACGCGGTTCACCACCGAGCGGGCCAGCCGCGGCGGATCGACAATCTCGAAGTGCTCGTGACTCGACCCTGGCAGACAGGGCTCGTTCACTCGAGCTCGATCCCGCCCAGCGCGCGCAGCCGCCCGCCCACCACGTCGGCGTCCCCGACCACCACCCCGGTGAACGCGGACGGGGTGAAGAACTCCGCCGCCGCCTCGGCCACCTGGTCCGGGGTCACCGACTCCAGCCGCCCAGGGTGCCCGCGCAACCAGACCGCGTCGAGGCCGACCCCGGCCAGCGCGCAGAGCGTGCCGGCCAGCCCTGGTTGGCTGTCCAGCGAGATCAGCAGCGAACCGATGGCATAGTTTCGGGCGGACTGGATCTCGGCGTCGGTCGGTGGCACCGCGGACAGCCTGGCCAGCTCGTAGCGGGTCTCGAGCACAGCGGCCGCCGTGACATCGGTGGTCACATCGGTCTCCACCAGCAACGCCGCCCCGGACGGCGAGAACTCCAGCATCGAGTGCGCGGAGTAGGTGTAGCCCTTGTCCTCGCGCAGGTTCTCCACCAGCCGCGAGGAGAAGTACCCGCCGAGCACCAGGTTGGCCAGCTGCAACGCCGGGTAGCGCGGATCGGTACGCGGTACCGCCTCGGCCGAGAGCCGCAGCTGCGACTGCACCGCGCCCGGCCGGTGCACCAGCAGCAGGTCAGCGCCGCTCAACGCCGGCAGCGGTGGCATCTCGGTCGCGATACCGACCGAAGACCAGCCACCGAGTGCCTCCCCGACCACCGCGATCGCCCGCTCCGGGTCGATGTCGCCGACCAGCACCAATGTCGAGCCAGTCGGCAGGACTGCGGCCGCATGCAGTTCCCGCAGGTCAGGTGGAGCCACGGCGGCAACATCGGGGCCTTCCGGCAGCTCCCGGGTGGTCGGGTGGTCGCCGTACCGGCGCCGCTGCAGCGCCTCCCTGGCCACCGTGCGCGGCTGCGCGCGGGCCACCGCGATCCGCTCCATCAGCCGCTCGCGCTCGCGGGCACACTCCTCGTCCGGGTACGCCGCCGAGATGAGCACGTCGGCCAGCACCTCGAGCAGCGTCGGCAGCCCGACGGCCAGTGCGCTACCAGAGATCATCAGCCGGTCCGGGTCCACTCCGGCACCGAGGTCACCACCGATCGCGGCCAACTCGTCGTCGATCCGCACCCGGTCCCGGCCGGCTGTACCGGACAGCAGCGTGGCGGCCAGCAGCTCGGCCCGGGCGGCCCGGGTGCGCTCGGCGCCGGCGAACGGGATCCGCAGCCGCAGCTCGACCGTCGGCACGGTCCGCCGGGCCACCGCGATCACCCGCAGCCCGGAGG
>JALYVZ010000493.1 GCA_030852965.1 Actinomycetota bacterium
CTACGACATCCACGCCGACCGGGTGCACCCACCCGCCACGCTCGCACCGGAGACGCTGCGCGGGCTGGAGCACGCGTGCGCGAGGGCGTTGCCGAACGCCTGGCTGGGGGTCGAACGGGTGGGCGCCAGCGCGTTCGAGGACGCGCACACCCAGTTTCTCTGCGAGGTCGACTACCGGCACACCTGGGCCAGCCCGGACCACTCCTCGGTGCGCCGCGAGGCGCTGTTCGACCGGCCGGCGATCAAGCTGCTGGCCCGGGACCCGGAGATGACCTCCGATGCCATGGTCGCCGCGCTGGCCCCGTTCGTGGGCACCGACATCAGCCTGACGTTCTCCAGCTCGAACGGCCTGGTGGAGGCTGCTCCGTACGGGGTTACCAAGGCCAGTTGCCTGGCCGAGCTCGCCGCCGACCACGGCGTTGGGCCGGCAGAGGTGATCGCGTTCGGGGACATGCCCAACGACGTCGCCA
The DNA here is from genome assembly GCA_030852965.1 of Actinomycetota bacterium. GTDB lineage: Bacteria > Actinomycetota > Actinomycetes > Mycobacteriales > Pseudonocardiaceae > Pseudonocardia. The sequence goes on from JALYVZ010000493.1 coordinate 471, forward strand.
TGCTGCACTGGGCCGGCCACGGCGTGGCGGTGGCCAATGCGCACCCGGCCGTGCTGGTCGCCGCCGACGAGGTCACCGCCTCCAACCTCGACGACGGAGTGGCCCTGGTCCTGGAACGCTGGTTCTGACCGCGTAGCATCGCCTCCCGTCATGTTTCTCCAGGACGCCGCATCGCGGCGCGCATCGGACCCCACCCGCGCCGCCGAGACCGCGGTCCTCGGCCAGCTGCAGCGCCGGCTGAGACACCCTTGTCTCGTGAGCGCGGCCCGAGGCATGTCGCATTTCGGCGAACACGCCGGCGGCTGGCTGGCGCTCGGGGTGCTGGGCGCGGCGGTCGACCGTCCGCGTCGACGGGAGTGGCTGCGGGCCTCGGGTGCGGTGGCGCTCGCGCACGGCGTCTCGATCGGCGTCAAGCGGGTGGTCCGTCGACCGCGCCCGGACGATGACTCCATCAAGGTACGGGTGGGCACCCCCAGCCGGTTGAGCTTCCCGTCCTCGCACGCCTGCTCCACGACGGCGGCCGCGGTGGCGTTCGGCGGGCTGCTGGGGTGGCGGTTGAGCCCGGTGCTGGTGCCGCCGATGCTGTTGTCCCGGCTGGTGCTCGGGGTGCATTTCCCGACCGACGTACTCGCCGGCTCCGTGTTGGGGGCGGCCGTGGCGAAACTGGCCAAGCAGGGAGCGCGATGACGACCACCGACCGTTCGGCGCCGCCGACGCCTTCGCCGATGGCCCGCACCCCGCTGGGCGTCGGCGTCGGGCTGCTCAAGGCCGCCCGGCCCCGCCAGTGGGTGAAGAACGTGCTGGTGCTGGCCGCCCCGTTGGCCAGCGCCGACCTCGCGCACTCCTCGGTGCTGGGTAAGATCGGGCTTGCGTTCGCGGCGTTCTGTCTAGCCGCCTCCGGGGTGTACCTGGTCAACGACGCCAAGGACGTCGCCGAGGACCGGGTGCACCCGGTCAAGCGCAACCGTCCGATCGCGGCCGGCGTGGTGCCGGTCGGGCTGGCCTACGGCGTGGCCGTGGTGTTCTTCCTGGCGGCGCTCGCGGTGGCCACGGCGGCGTCGGTGCCACTGCTGATCGTGGTCGCGGTCTACATCGCGGTGCAGCTGGGCTACTGCTTCGGGCTCAAGCGCCAGCCGGTGATCGACATCTGCATCGTGGCGTCCGGATTCCTGATCCGGGCGATCGCCGGTGGCGCGGCGACGGGGATAGTGCTGTCCCAGTGGTTCCTGCTGTGCGCCGGCTTCGGCTCGCTGTTCATGGTCGCCGGCAAGCGGTATGCCGAGTTTGTGCTGGCCGAGCGCACCGGGGCGAAGATCCGCCGGTCGCTGGAGGGTTACTCGGCGTCCTACCTGCGGTTCGTCTGGACGCTGTCGGCGACGGTGCTGATCACCACGTACGGGCTGTGGGCGTTCGAGATCCGCGCGGCGCACCACAACTCGGCGTGGACGGCCATCTCGATCGTGCCGTTCGTGGTGGCGGTGCTGCGCTACGCGGTGGACGTCGACGGCGGCAACGGCGGCGAGCCCGAGGAGATCGCCCTCGGCGACCGGGTGCTTCAGGTGCTGGCGGCGTCGTGGCTGGCGCTGCTGGTCGTCGCGGTGTACGCCTGATCGGTGTGTGTCACAGCGGTGTGTGTCACAGCGGTGTGTGTCACAGCGGTGTGTGTCACAGCGGTGTGTGTCTGACAGCTCCGCTTCAGCACTCGCAGCATCAGGGCGGTGACCACGGCCGGAGCGGTCACCTGGGCGGCGACACACGCCGCCAGCGGGATCCCCGGCAGCGCCAGCAGCACCGCGAACACCCCGGCGCCAATGGCCCACGCGGTCATCGCCGCCCGGTTGCGGCC
>JALYVZ010000172.1 GCA_030852965.1 Actinomycetota bacterium
ATGTTCGACGGTCCGTTTCTGTGAATTGAGTATCGGAACCCAATTCTTTCAAGAAACGGACCGTCGTTCACGTAGGCGCGCCGTGGATAGTTTTTTGCATTTGTCGGGACCTCTGTGAATAACCCTCATTGCTGTCTCGAGGTATGCGCCGACCCCTGCCAGGGGTGGGATGAGGGCATCGGCGCCGTTGAATGAGGCATGAGTGAGGATTATTCAGGAGGCAATATGATCTTGAGGAACGCTGCCCTGACCTGCAGCGATACAAAACCGTACGCGCGTCCTGAATAACCCTCAGTGATCACTGCGGCCCATACCCCACCCCGAAGATGCTCCGATACCAACAGAATTGTGTAGCTGAGTGGGATCAACGTGATAAAGAACAGCACGCCTTCGGTGGTGAACAAACCGATCTCGTGTTGACCGGTACCATTGAGTAGGAACAGTGGCACGTGCCACAGAGCCCACCCCGAACCGAGCACCACCGAGGTGCGGATCCGCCCGAAGCGCTGCCGGAGCCGTGGCTGGACATACCCTCGCCATCCGAACTCTTCCGACAGTGGACCAGAGATCAGCAAGTAACCAAGCACCGCAATCGGTCCACCGACGCTCGCGACCACCGACGCCGCGTGCCGAGGTATGGTCGACACGTCTGTTGCGTGCAGACAGAGCGCCGCGAGAACAGTCGGAGCGGCACCCAGGATGACCGAATCGAGTGGCCACGACCACGAGATCCGAACAGGGATACGTGTACGTGCGCCATCACGTCGGTAGTTGAGCCACATGACGAGGGCGGCAGATGAAGGCCCGCTTGCGGCCAGCGCGAAGACGACCTGCGCCACACCGTGATTGACATCCAGACCGAGCGCTCCCAGAACAGCCCACGGCACCCAGGTCAGGGCCAGGCAAACCACAGCGAATTGCCACAATCGATGCAGGCTCTCGGGACGTACCGCAGAAGTATCAACCATATTGCACCGACCGGCTGCGGCGTATCTCGTTGGACTGGTCATGCAGGATCCCTCCGGGTGGTCAGTTGCCCGCCGACCCGGCGGAACTGATCCGCGCGAGGTCGATCCGTCCGGCCGAAGGGTCGTCGAACAGGCGGACGCCGGCGCCGTGCAGCACCGGTACATGGATGCGTCGACCGGGTATGATCAGGAGCCGCCTGAAGCTGCCGCGCGCATGCCACGGATCGCGCGGCGCAGGGCCGGAACGGCAGGGCCGCACACCTCGCCGAGCTGCGCGATCTGCTGCCGCCGGCTACGTCGCTCGGACCTGCCGACCACCGTGGGAAGCTCCGCCGTCGCCGCGAGGACGGCCAACGCCACGATGCGGGGGTCGGCCGGCAGCACCGATCGATCGCTGCGCAGGACCTGCGCCGCACCGTCGACAAGCCGGGCGGCCGCGGCAGGGTCGGTCGGGGTCAAGTGTGCGGTCGTGACCATCCCGAGGATGCGGCGATCCTCGCGCGCGAGCTCGCCGATGGCATGCAGGTGCTCGGCCACGGCGCGCGGCATGTTCCGGTGCCCCGTTCGAACCCAGTGCAGCCAGGCTCGTGGAGGTGCCTCGGCGATCTCCATTCGGACGGCCTCCAGCAGCGGGTCCGCGGCGCGGGCACCCGGCTCGGTGCGCACGTATCCGGCATCGTCCCGGACGTGGCCGCGAAGCTGGAGATCCACGAGTGCGGCGGCGCGCAGCGCGAAGCCCAGTTCGAAACGGGCCGTGAGTCGATGCTTTCTCGGGTCGTAGGCGATCAGATAGAGACCGCCAGGAAGTGTCTCGCCGAACCCGGGCGTGCCGCTGTCTCCGTCGAGGCCATCGCTGGGGCCTGCTCGTTCGCTGGAAATCTCGTTCGTCATGATTGTGAGGGTACGAGCGGGGCCGCCAGCGCGGCTCCGTCCGCAGACCGGTCTTCTACCTACGACTTCAGGATGAGGAACGCCTGGATCAGTGCAGTTCGGAGATCCGGACGGGGGTGGGGCGTGGGTGTACCGGAGGGTGTCGAGACAGGTCCTCCGTTCCGTGCGCGGATGCTGCTGGCGGCAGCATGCGTCGGGGTGCTGACCCCCATCGTTGTACTCCAAGACCCGTTGTGGGGCGCGCCGCTGGTGGGCCGCATCGTCCTCGTCGTGCTCGTGCTGGCCCAGGCGACGGCGATGTGGTGGATGAGCCCCTACCCCGAGCGCGCCGCCGCGGCAGCGATCGTCGCCGGTGCGGGTATCCAACTGCTCAGCCCCGTGGTCGGAACCGGGTTCGCGCTGGTCGCGTTGTCCACGCTCGCATGGCTGCGCCCGCCGAGGGTGTCGCTGTGGGCACTCGGCGGCGTGGTCGTGCTGTCTGCGCTGAACTGGTTGTTGACGGCGACCTGGTTCGAGGCGCTGTTGTGGGTGGCGGGGGCGCTGCTGGCGTGGTCGTGGGGCGAGCTGGGGCGCGCCCGGTCGGCGCGGCGCCACGCCGAGACCCGCAGGGCGATCCTCGAGGAGCGGGCCCGCATCGGGCGGGAGTTGCATGACGTGCTCGCGCACACCGTGTCGGTGATGGTGGTGCAGGCCAGCGCGGCCGGCGACGTGTTCGACGTCAGCCCGGAGCGGGCGCGTGCGGCGGTGCGGGCCATCGAGTCGTCCGGGCGGCAGGCGCAGGCGGAGCTGCGTAGGTTCCTACGGACCGTGCGGCCGGACGCCGGCTCGGACGTCGAGCCGCAACCCGGGCTCGCTGATCTGGACCGGCTCGGGCGATCGGTGTCGCGAGCGGGACTTGACGTCGCGATTCAGGTCGACGACGGAGCCGGCTTTCCGCTCGCCGCGGGAGTACAACTGTCGGCGTACCGGATCGTGCAGGAATCGCTGACCAACACGCTGCGCCACGCCCACGCGGCGAAGGTGGAGGTGTCCGTGCGGGTCGTCGGAGACCAGATGATCGTCGACATCCGCGACGACGGACGGGGACGTCCCGGACGGCGTCCCCACGGCGACGGCGGCGGGCAGGGCATCCTCGGCATGCGTGAACGGGCGGAGCTGCTGGGTGGCACACTGCACGCCGGGGCCGAACCGGATGGGGGATTCCGGGTGTCAGCGCGCATTCCGTTGGAGACATCGTCGTGACACCGATCAGGGTGCTCATCGCCGACGACCAGGAGCTGGTCCGCGCCGGCTTCCGCATGATCCTCGAGACGCGCGCCGATCTGGAGGTGGTCGGCGAGGCCGCCGACGGCGAGCAGGCCGTGCGGCTGGCGCGCGAACTGACCCCCGACGTAGTCCTGATGGACGTGCGGATGCCGCGCGTCGACGGGATCACCGCCACGCGCCAGCTGGTCTCGTCGGGCCAGCCGGTGAAGGTGATCATCCTGACCACTTACGACCTGGACGAACCCCTCTATGCCGCGCTGCGTGCCGGGGCGAGCGGGTTCCTGCTCAAGGATGTGCGTCCGACCGATCTGGTCGAGGCGGTGCGGATCGTGGCACGCGGTGAGGCGCTGCTCGCCCCGACCGTCACCAAGCGCCTGCTCGACAAGTTCGTCCAGGCGCTCCCACGCGAGGGTCCCCGTCCGGAGCGCGTCGGGGAACTGACCGCCCGCGAGCTCGAGGTGCTCGGCCTCGTGGCGCGCGCGGCGTCAAACGCCGAGATCGCGGCCGAGCTGGTGGTGACGGAGGCGACCGTGAAGACCCACGTCTCGGCGATCCTCCGTAAACTGGGTGTGCGTGACCGGGTGCACGCCGTCGTGCTCGCCTACGACGCGGGACTGGTCCAGCCCCGCAGGTCCTGACACGAGGTAGGGCGATCGCGAAGCTGCGGATCACGTAGTCGGCCAGCGTTGTGCACCCGAGGTCATCGGCGGGCCGCGCTCCTCGCCGCCAGCTACAGACGGAGCATCCGGGCGGGCAGCGACGTAGGCGTGCGGAGTGATCGTTCGGGGCTATATCCTGCGCCGATGGATAGACGCCGGCTCGGGGTGATGGGTGGCACGTTCGACCCCATCCACCACGGCCACTTGGTGGCGGCCAGCGAGGTGGCCGGCCGGTTCGGGCTGGACGAGGTGGTGTTCGTGCCGACCGGTGAGCCTTGGCAAAAGGGCAAGCGGGAGGTCAGCCCGGCCGAGGACCGCTACCTGATGACCGTGGTGGCCACCGCGTCCAACCCCCGGTTCTCGGTGGATCGCGCCGACATCGATCGGCCGGGACCCACCTACACCGTGGACACCCTGCGGGAGCTGCGGGAACGCCACCCGGACGCCGACCTGTTCTTCATCACCGGCGCTGACGCGCTGGACCAGATCTTGTCCTGGCACAATGTCGAGGATCTCTTCGAGCTGGCCCACTTCGTGGGGGTCACCAGACCGGGCTACGAGCTGGCAGACGAGCATCTGCCGGACGGCGCGGTGACCCTGGTCGTGGTCCCAGCGATGGCCATCTCCTCCACCGACTGCCGGGAGCGGGTGCGGGCCGGGCGTCCGGTCTGGTATCTGGTGCCGGACGGGGTGGTCCAGTACATCTCCAAACGCGGCCTCTACCAGGACTCGGCCCGCTGAGCAGCATGAACAGGTTGCAAAGATCAACCGGTACAACCACGGTAACTAGTGTTGCATGATCGTTACGAGGTCATGGCTGAAGATTATTAACGCGCGCGGTTTGGTTCGTACCTGATCTAGCAGCTTCGGCTTCACCTCGCTCGGGCGGGGACTACGCAGTCCCCGCCCGCCAGCGGAGCATGAACAACCACGCCGAGCGTGACGTCGTGGTGTTTGCTCAGCAGGGCTGCATGGGAGCCGGTGCCGTTGCGCAGCGACCATCACTTGGCGCCAATCACCATGAACTGCCTCAGCGAGAACAGCAGGTCGACGTTCGAGATCTCACTTGTCGGCGTGGCGGCGAGGCTCTTTGCGGCTGGACGGATCAACACATCCAGCAGCTCGTCGTTCAGCCAACTCTGAGTGTACGTCTGCACGACTCGACGTCGAGATGCTCCGCGTCGTGCAGGTTCTCGTAGGTCAGCTTCCGGGCCCTGCGTAGGGCATCGAACGGCAGTTTCAGCACGGTCAGCCGGATTCCCGGCCGCCATACGATCGTTTATGGATCGGCGCGGACCGCAAGCACATCGGGGCCGCGACGTCCGTGAGCCGGCTGGCCGGCCGCTCAGTAGGCTCAGACCCCGACGAGGCGACTCGCGCGCGTCGAATGAGCCGTCGGTGACGGGGAGGAGCCCGGTGAGCGCGACCGCGCAGGCAGTGGAGCTGGCGAAGGTGGCGGCGATGGCCGCGTCCGACAAGTTGGCCCAGGACATCGTGGTGCTCGACGTCTCGGAGCGCACCGACCAGACCGACTGCTTCGTCATCGTGTCCGGGGCGAACGAGCGCCAGGTGCAGGCGATCTCCGACGAGATCGAGCAGCGGATGCGGCTGGCGGGCAGCAAGCCGGCCCACCGGGAAGGCATCCGGGAGGGCCGCTGGGTGCTGCTGAACTTCCGGGACGTGGTCGTGCACGTCCAGCTCTCTGAGGTGCGCGGCGAGTTCGGACTCGAACGGCTGTGGAAGGACTGCCCACGGCTGGAGTTCCCGGAGGCCAGGGCGGACCCACTGGCGGACGAGCTCCGGTGAGCCTGGCCCGCCTGGTTCTGGTACGCCACGGCGAGACCGACTTCAACGCTGAGGGCCGGATGCAGGGGCACCTGGATTCCGAGCTCACCGAGCTCGGCAAGGCGCAGATTCGGATGGCTGCCCCGGTGCTCGCCGGCTACGACCCGGTCCGTCTGGTCAGCTCCGACCTGAGCCGGGCCGCCCGGACCGCCGAACACGTGGGGGAGACCTGCGGGTTGCCGGTGAAGCTCGATCCTCGGCTCCGCGAGACCCACCTCGGTGCCTGGCAGGGTCTGACGTTGGACGACGTGGAGCAGGGCTGGCCAGGGCTGCTGGCCTCGTGGCGTGCCGACCCGGAGTGGGCGCCGCCAGGTGGCGAGTCCCGAGTCGCCGTCGCGGCCCGGGTGCTGCCGCTGGTCGACGAGCTGGTCGAGGAGCTTGCCGAGGGGTCGTCCCGCACCGTGTTGTTATTCACCCATGGCGGTCTGATCGCGTCGTTGACCTGCGCGCTGATGGGATTGCCCGCGCCGACCTGGACGGCGTTGTCCGGGCCCGGAAACTGCCGCTGGACGGTGCTCCGCCGCCGCGTCCCGAACTGGCGGCTGGCCAGCCACAACGTCGGCTGCGAGCCGTTGCCGTGAGTGGACCTGTGTTGTTGATGCTGGCCGACTCGTTGGCTTTCCACGGTCCGGAGCGCGCCGAGCCGGCGAACGAACCCCGACTGTGGCCGAACATCGCGGCGGCCGCAGTGGGCGGACGTGTCGAGCTGGCGGCCGGCTTCGGTTGGACGGCCCGGCACGCCTGGTACGCGCTCACCCACGACCCCCGGCTGTGGGCGGCCATGCCGACCGTCGACGCCCTGGTGCTGGGCGTGGGTGGGATGGACACGTTGCCCTCTCCGCTGCCCACCGCCCTGCGCGAGCTGATCCCGGTGCTGCGGCCGGACGGGTTGCGGCGGGCCGCCCGTGCCGCATATTGGAGATCGCTGCCGTGGGTGGCCACGGCGTTTGAGCGGATGCTGCCCGGCGGCGGTCCGATGTCACTGCCGCCGAGGTTGAGCGTACGCTACCTGGAGTCCTGCCGGCGGGCGGTCACCACGATCCGGCCGGACATCCCGGTGGTGTTGCTGCTGCCCGGGGCGCACTGGGCGCCGGCCTACGGTTACGTCGACGTCGGTCGGGCACCCGCCGACGCTGCATACCGGGAGTGGTCGGCGTCGGCGGGCGTGCTGACCCTTGAGGTCAGACCGCTTGTCATTGATCACATTCACGCAGGCAAAGGGAACCCGGACGGTATCCATTACGGCTGGGACGCGCACCAGGCGGTTGGACAGGCGCTGGGGTGCCTGCTTGCCGCCGCGCTGGCGCGGCTGGAGCAGAACGACCGGCCGGGGGCACACCCGTGACCGTTGTGGTGGTCACCGACTCCACCGGATACTTGCCCGAGGGGTTGGCTCGGGCGCATGACATCGAGGTCGTGCCGCTACGGGTCACCCTGGGCCGTCGAGTCGGTCGGGACACCGTGGATGTGTGCGCGGGCGAGGTCACGGCCGCTCTGGACGACCCGGAAACGCCGGTGGGGACCTCCCGCCCGGCCCCGGCCGAGTTTGCCGCCAGATACCGGTCGCTACTTGCCGGCGGCGCCGATGGGGTGGTCTCGGTGCACCTGTCCCGGGAGCTGTCGGGGACCTGGGAGGCGGCTCGGATCGCGGCCGACGAGGTGGACCCCGAACGGGTCTGGGTGGTCGACTCCCGCTCCACGGCCATGGGCCTCGGCTTCGCTGCGCTGGCCGCCGCGCGCGCGGCCGCCGATGGGCTGACGGGCGACAAGGTCGAGGCCGCCGCGGTCGACGTGGCCACCCGCAGCCGGGTGTTCTTCTGCGTGGACACCCTCGACCACCTGCGCCGGGGGGGCCGGGTGAGCGCGACGGCGGCCTGGATCGGCACCAGGCTGGCGGTCAAGCCGCTGCTGCACGTCCTGGACGGGCGGATCGTGCCGCTGGAGAAGGTACGGACCGCGACCCGGGCGGCGGCTCGGATGGTTGAGCTTGCTGTTGCCGCTGCGGGTCCCGGTGCGATCGACGTCGCGGTACACCACCTGGCGGCGGCCGACCGGGCACAGGAGCTCGCCGCGGCGCTCACAGCGCGGCTGCCGGCGGCGCGGCCCTGCGTGGTGTCTGAGGTCGGGGCGGTGCTCGGGGCACACACCGGGCCCGGTCTGCTCGGGGTGGTCGTGGTGCCCGACGCCGAGCCGTAGTGCGCGGGGGCGGTAGCACATCGATTCTGCGTTTCCACGGTCGTTGCGTCCCGTATGGTCGGGCTGTCCACGCCCTGCGAGATGGCGGCGAGCACACCGGGCGTGCCTGTCGATCGGCCAGCCGCGCTACTGAGCGCCAGCCTCTGACTCGGCCTCCGGCAGGAACTCTCGGAGCACGGTCGCCTTCGCGGTGTGCCGCGCCGCCTCGTTCAACCCGGCTACCTTGCCCATGAAGTCCTCGCTTGGCGGGTCGTCTCCGGCGTTTCACCGGGACTCACCTTCGCCACGTGGCCGCGGCGGTGAGCGCGGCATCGAACTCCGCGACCGCCGGGCCGTCGGCCCACCGGTCCAGGGCGCGCCGGGCTCGGCGCAGGTCGGCGATGGTGTGCGCGCTGCCGGTCTCCACCACGATGCCCAACGCCTCCACCGCCGCCGCGACGGCCCGATCC
>JALYVZ010000494.1 GCA_030852965.1 Actinomycetota bacterium
GCGCTGGGCGGTGCTCGGTCCGATGGCCGAGCTGGGCGGCGTGAGCGACGCGGCGCATGCCGAGGTCGGGGCGCTGGCCGGCGCGTTGGGGGTGCAGTGCCTGCTCGGGGTGGGTACCTCGAGCTACTCGGCCGGGTACGAAGAGGGCTCCGCGGTGGGCAGGGGATGGAACTCCATGGTGGTGCCGGACGTCACGGCGGCGCTGGATCTGCTGCGGACGTGGCTGCGGCCGGACGACGTGGTGCTGGTCAAGGCATCCCGGTCGGCCGGGTTGGAGCGGGTCGCGACGGGCTTGCTCGGCGAACCGGGACCGGGTGACGGAGTGGGTGAGTGCTGCCGGTGAGAGGCATCCTGATCGCCGCTGGGGTCGCCCTGACGGTGTCCATTCTGCTCACCCCGTACCTGATCCGGTTCTTCGCCCGGCAGGGCTTCGGCCAGGAGATCCGCACCGACGGTCCGGCCACCCACCAGGCCAAGCGCGGCACCCCGACGATGGGCGGCGTGGCGATCATCATCGCGATCTGGCTGGGCTACCTGGTCGCGCATGTGAGCACCGGTGAGTCGGGGGGCTCGCTGACCGCGTCGGCGTGGCTGGTGTTGCTGCTGACGACCGCGCTCGGAGCGGTCGGATTCCTGGATGACCTGATCAAGCTGCGCCGGCAGCGCAACCTGGGGCTGAGCAAGACCTCCAAGCTGACCGGCCAGCTGATCACCGCAGTGATCTTCGCGGTGCTCGCGCTGCGGTTCGCCAACGCCCAGAACCTGACTCCGGTCTCGGTGCGGCCGTCCTTCGTGCGCGACATCCTGGTGTTGTCCTTCGGCGCGGTCGGGTTCGTGTTGTTCTGCTACCTGCTGGTCAGTGCCTGGTCGAACGCGGTGAACCTGACCGACGGCTTGGACGGGCTGGCCGCCGGCACCTCGGCGATGGTGCTGTTCACCTACGTGATCATCGGCTTCTGGCAGTTCCGCAACAGCTGCGCCCTGACCAACGCGGCCGGTTGTTACCAGGTGCGCGACCCGCTGGACGTGGCGCTGGTGGCGGCCGCGGCTGCCGGCGGCTGCATCGGGTTCCTGTGGTGGAACGCCGCCCCGGCCCGGATCTTCATGGGGGACACCGGCTCGCTGGCACTAGGAGGCTTGTTGGCTGGGCTTTCCATGGTGACCCGCACCGAGCTGCTGCTCGTCGTGATCGGTGGGGTGTTCGTGGTGGAGGCGCTGTCGGTGGCGTTGCAGATCGTGGTGTTCCGCACGTCTCGACGGCGGTTGTTCCGGATGGCCCCGTTCCACCACCATTTCGAGCTGGCCGGGTGGGCCGAGACCACGGTGATCATTCGCTTCTGGCTGCTGGCCGCGATCTGCTGCGCGATCGGGCTGGGCATCTTCTACAGCGAGTGGTTGACCGAGGCTTCCGGGGGTTGAGCCCTGATGTCCGCTGATCCGCTGACCTCGCTGCGCGGGCGGTCGGTGCTGGTGGCCGGCGCGGCGACCTCAGGGTTGGCGGCCGCGCGTGCGCTCGTCGAGCTGGGCGCCCACGTGATGGTCACCGACTCGTCCATCGAGCGGCTCGCCGAGCTGCCGGACGGATGTGCTGGCGCGCACGACCTGGCTGGGCCGCCGCCCGCCGCCGCGCTGGTCGTGACCAGCCCCGGTTGGCGCCCGGACAGCCCGTTGCTGGTCGCCGCCGCCTCGGCCGGCATCGAGGTGATCGGCGAGCCCGAGCTTGCCTGGCGTTGGACGCAATCGGGAGGCCCCGGTGCCGGCGCGGCACCTCGCTGGTGGGCGGTGACCGGCACGAACGGCAAAACCACCACCGTCGGCATGCTGGCGCGGATCCTGGTGTCAGCTGGGCGGGAGGCGTGCGGCTGCGGAAACATCGGCACCCCGGTGATCGACGCGGTCCGGGCCGGACATCGGGAGCTGGCCGTGGAGCTGTCCAGCTTCCAGCTGCACTGGTCGCCATCGGTGCGCCCGGATGCCGGGTGCCTGCTCAACGTGGCCGAGGACCACCTGGACTGGCACGGCGGCATGGCTGCCTACCTGGCCGCCAAGGAACGGGTGCTGACCGGGGCGGTGGCGGTGGCCGGGGTGAACGATGCGACTGCGGCCGCCGCGCTGGCCCGTTGCCCGGCGCGCACCCGAGTCGGGGTCACTCTCGCGGAGCCGGTCGCCGGCCAGGTCGGTGTGTCGGACGGGATGCTCACCGACCGAGCGTTCGGTGCGGTCGGCGAGCCGCTGATCGGTGTGGACGAGATACGGCCGGCGGGGCTCCCCGGTCGGGTCGATGCGCTGGCCGCCGCCGCGCTCGCCCGGGC
>JALYVZ010000173.1 GCA_030852965.1 Actinomycetota bacterium
CGGGACGCGCTGTGCGCCGCCGACGCTCGGGGTGCCGAGCTGCTCAGCGTGTGCACCGGGGCGTTCGTGCTGGGTGCGGCGGGGCTGCTGGACGGACGGCGGTGCACCACGCACTGGAAGTACGCGGCCGAGCTGGCCCGCCGGCACCCGACCGCCCGAGTGCACCCCGACGCCCTCTACATCACCGACGGCAACATCCTGACCAGCGCGGGCACCGCGGCGGGGATCGACCTGGGGCTGCACATCGTGCGCCGCGAGCATGGCTCGGAGGTGGCCAACAAGGTGGCCCGGCGGATGGTCGTGCCGCCGCACCGCGACGGCGGCCAGGCCCAGTACATCGAGGCCCCGATGCCCCGCACCGACACCGCGCCCACCCTGGAGCCCCTGCTGGAGTGGTTGGTGGCGCACCTGGACCAGCCGGTGACCGTGGAGCAGCTCGCCGCCAGGGAGTACATGGCGGTGCGCACGTTCGCCCGCCGGTTCCTCGCCGAGACCGGGGTGAGCCCGCACGAGTGGATCACCGCGCAACGGGTGCTGTTGGCTCGCCGGCTACTGGAGGAGACCGAGCTCGGGATGGACGCCGTCGCGGCCGGCGCCGGGTTCGGCACGGCAGCGGTGCTGCGCCACCATTTCGGCCGTCGGGTGGGTGCGTCCCCGAGCGACTACCGCCGCCGGTTCACCGCCCACTCCTCGAACGGCACCGCCGACCGCCCAGCACCACTCCGAGTACGGTAGCTCTCGTGCGCCTAGGAGTCCTCGACGTCGGGTCCAACACGGTGCACCTGCTCGTCGTCGACGCGTTCCGTGGTGGTCACCCCACCCCGATGAGCTCCGAGAAGACCGCGTTGCGGCTGGCCGAGAACCTGGATCCCGGGGGTCGCATCACCGAGGCGGGGGCGGGCGCGCTGATCAAGGTCGTGCATCAGGCTCGGGAGTCGGCCGCGGCGGCCGAGTGCGCGGACCTGCTGGCGTTCGCCACCTCAGCGCTGCGTGACGCGCCGAACTCTTCGGACGTGCTCAGCCGGGTGCATGCCGAGACCGGTGTGACACTGCAGGTGCTGTCCGGGGAGGACGAAGCGCGCTACACGTTCCTTGCGGTGCGCCGCTGGTTCGGCTGGTCGGCCGGTCAACTGCTGGCGCTGGACATCGGGGGCGGCTCTCTCGAGCTCGCGGCCGGCATTGACGAGTACCCGTTGGTGGCGCTGTCACTGCCGCTCGGCGCGGGACGGCTGACGCGGAGCTGGTTCAGCGCCGACCCGCCACCCCGCCACGAGGTCGATGCGCTGCGTGGTCACCTGGACGAGGTGCTGGTGCCCTCGGTGCAGCAGCTGCGCGCGAACGGACAGCCGGACCGGGCCGTCGGCACCTCCAAGACGTTCCGTTCGCTGGCCCGGCTGACCGGTGCGGCCCCGTCCAGCGCCGGTCCGAGGGCACCCCGGATGCTGACCGACGTCGGACTGCGCCAGCTGGTTGCCTTCATCAGCCGGATGTCCGGCCCAGACCTTGCCGAGCTGGAGGGCGTCAGCCCGAGCAGAGCACACCAGTTGGTGGCCGGTGCGCTGGTCGCGCAGGCCACCATGCGGGCACTGGAGGTGCAGCGACTGGAGATTTGTCCGTGGGCACTGCGCGAGGGCGTTATCCTTCGTCGGCTGGACTGGCTGGACGGAGCGGCTCGCTCCGAACGAGTGTCTGCTGTGCGGGATGAACAGCCGGCACTGGACGGGTGAGCGAGCGGGAGGCACGGTATATCGGATGACAGCGAACCACAGCCCCGACCCGGGGCGCCAGCGGACCGTCGCTGAGCTGCTCGAGCAGTACGGCGAGACTCGCGGCAGCGGGTCCCGCCGCCGGCGTCGGGCCGCCGGTGAGGAGTCGGACGATGCCCCGGTCGGCGGCCAACCCGACGCCGCGCCACCATCGCCACCATCGCCGCCTTCGGTGCCCGAGCGGCAATGGGCCACTGGCACCGGCTACAGCCAGTCGGTCGACCCACTCACCGGCGAACCGATCAACTCCATCAACCAGAGCGCCGCCGCCGGAAGCACCGCCGCCCCGTCGACCTCGTACCGTGGGTTGCCCACCCACCGAACCGACCCGCCCACCGAGCAGCTGCCGCGCTACTCCGAGCCGGAGCGGGGTGGCTCCGATCGGACCGGTTTCGATCGGGGCGCGGGCCCGATGACCGGGCCGCTCACCGGGCCGATGTCGTGGCCCGGGGGTTCCTCGCTGTCGACTCCGGGCATCGCGACACCGCTGGACGACGGGCCGCCCACCGGACAGGTGTCCCGGGAAGACCTGTTCACCGATGACGACGACGACGACGGCCCGCCGGATCGTGGCGGCTCGGCCGCCCCGGCCGGGCTGGCCGAGCGTGATGACCGTGGCGGGTTCGTCGATGACGACGACCTCGATGACGACGACCTCGATGTGGAGAAGGCGCCCCGGCTCGGGGTGAAGGGCTGGGTCGGGCTGATCGTCCAGTGGGTGATCGGGGTGGTTGTCGGCGCGCTGCTGTGGGTGGGGTTCTACTACCTGTGGTTTCGCTACCCGGTGATCGCCGGGGCCGCCGCCGTGGTGGCCATCGGCGGGCTCGTACTGCTGGTGCGCGCGATCCGCCGTAGTGACGACCTGCAGACCACGATGCTTGCCGTGTTGGTGGGGCTGGTCGTGACGGTCACCCCCGTTGTGCTGCTACTGGCCGTCCGGTGAGCAGGGCTCTCGTACCGCCCCGTTCGCCACCGGTCGCGTTGTCGACCGCCTCGGTCTACCCGGAGTCCATCGAGGTCGGTTTCCTGCTGGCCGCCGAGCTGGGCTACGACGGGGTTGAGCTGATGGTGTGGACCGACCCGGTCTCGCAGGACATCGCCGCGGTCGAGCGACTGTCCGCCCGCTACCGGGTTCCGGTGCTGGCGGTGCACGCGCCATGTCTGGTCGTCACCCAGCGGGTCTGGGGCACCGATCCGCTGCACCGGCTGCAGCGCAGCGCCGAGGCCGCCGCCATCCTGGGTGCGGGCACCGTTGTGGTGCATCCACCGTTCCGCTGGCAGCGCGCGTACTCCCGGCAGTTCGCCGAGTCGGTCGACAAGGCGGCGCAGCGTTTTCAGGTGGCGCTGGCGGTGGAGAACATGTTCCCGGTGCGCCGGGGAGTGGTGAGTGCCTGCCCGTACCACCCCAGCGACGACCCCACCGACGTGGGACACCGCTACTACACCCTCGATCTTTCGCACACCGCCACCTCCGGGGTTGACACGCTGGCGCTGCTGGACCGGATGGGCGCGGGCCTGGCACACATCCACCTCACCGACGGCAGCGGCTCAAACCGCGACGAGCACCTGGTGCCAGGGCGGGGCAACCAGCCCTGTGCACAGGTCTGCGAGCGCCTCGTGACAGATGGTTTCGACGGGGTGGTGGTGATCGAGATCAGTACCCGCCGGGCTCGCACCCGGCACGACCGGGCGGCGCTGCTGGCGGAGTCGCTGCTGTTCGCCCGGCTGCACCTGCAGCCGCTGGCGCCGCAACGGGTTCCGGTCGCGGTGCCGGCCAGCCTGCGCGCTCCGGATGAGCCGATACCAGTTGTCGACACCGGGGTGACCCGCCGCACAGACCCGCTCCAATAGCGGGTGCTGCGGGTAGCCAGGGTGATGGAGCTGGTCCGATGAAGACTGCGCAGGCTCGGGCAACGCCGCCGACCAACGCCCGGCCGTTCTCCGCCGCGCTCGCAAGTACGCGGACCGGCCCCGGCGAGTACCGGGCGGAGCTGTCCGGCGACTGGGTCGTCGCCGGCGGCAAGGTCCACGGCGGCCTGATGCTGGCGGTGGTCACCAAGGCCGCGCTGGCCGGGCTTGCCGAGCGGGCCGAAGCTGAGCCGATGGATCCGCTGGCGGTCAGCGCGGAGTTCCTGCGCGCCCCCGGCCTGGGCGTGGTGCGGATCCAGACCGAGGTCATCAAGATCGGCCGCACGGTGTCGGTGGTGCGTGCCAACCTGCACCAGCATGGCCGCCTGGTGCTGAGTATCACGGTGACCGTCGGCCGCCTGCCGACCGAGGCGCCGGTGTGGCTCGAGCTGCCCACAATGGCGGCCGAGCCGCCGCCGGACGCGGTGCAGACTGCCGCCGACGACCCGAAGGCGCCGCCGCTGGCCCGCTCCTGCGACATTCGGATCGACCCGGCCACGTTCCGCCGTCCCGAACTTCGCGCAGCGGTGATGCGGGGCTGGGTGCGCCCGATCGGCGAGCCGGCGGATGTACTGTTCGCACTGTTCGTCGGCGACGTGCTGCCGCCGGTGCTGATCAACCTCGGACTCCCGGGGTGGGCGCCGACCGTGCAGCTCACGGCGCTGCTGCGAGTTCGCCCGGCGCCGGGCTGGCTGCGGACCGAGGTCCGGTCGCGGGCCGTCGGTGGCGGCTGGTTCGACGAGGACGCCACGGTGCTGGACGCCGACGGGCGGCTGGTGTGTCAGGCCCGACAGCTGGCGCTCGTTCCGCTGAGCTGAACCACGAGGCACTGGGTCGAACCGTGAGGCACTACGGTCGGTTCCCATGACGAGCGTTGCGGTGCTGGGTGCGGGCAAGATGGGTGAGGCGTTGTTGGCCGGGCTGCTGAAGGCCGGTCACCCGAGCGACTCGCTGTGCTTCACCGAGCGTCATCCGGCCCGGGCAGCGGAGATCTCTGATCGGCTCGGGCTGCGTCGGTTGGCGGTCGGCGAGGCCGCGGCCATCGCCGACGTCCTGATCGTCGCGGTCAAGCCGCAGGACATCGGTCCGCTGCTGGGCGAGCTTGCTGAGGAGCTGACGTCTCGTCCGGGCGCCGTGGTGGTGTCGTTGTGCGCCGGCCTGCCGACCGCGCTGTTCGAGGCCCGGCTGCCTGCGGACACAGCGGTGGTCCGGGTGATGCCGAACACCCCGATGGTGGTCGGCGAGGCGATGAGCGCGATCTCTCCCGGGCGGCTGGTCACCGAGGAGCAGCTGGCCGAGGTCGAGCGGCTGCTCGGCGCGGTCGGGCGGGTACTGCGGGTGCCCGAGGCGCAGCAGGACGCGGTGACGGCGCTCTCCGGTACCGGACCCGCCTACTTCTTCTACCTCGTCGAGGTACTGATCGAGGCCGGCGTGCTTGTCGGGCTGACGCGACCGGTGGCCACCGAGCTGGTGGTGCAGACCGCGGTCGGTGCGGCCCGAATGCTGCGGGAGTCCGAGGGCTTCGCCGCGCACCCGGTGGCGCTTCGGGAGGCGGTCACCTCACCGGCGGGCACCACGGCCGCCGCGGTTCGTGAGCTGGACGCGGGCGGTGCGCGCGCCGCGCTGACGGCCGCTGTGGAGGCCGCGCGGGACCGGGCTGTTGAACTGGGACGGGTCACACACTCTGTGTGACTATTCTTGACGTAAATTTGGTCCATTTGAGCTAGATTCACTCTAATGAGGATACAAGCTGTCGCTTAAGTACCCGGAGTCACGATAGTCTCGGAAGAACACGGATGAATGACCCCCTCAAGGGTTAAGACTATTGACTGGACCTCGACTGGTGTCGGTCTAGGGATCGGGTGCGCAGATGGCGGCAGAGAACACTGATGGTCCGGATCTGGAGCATGTGCAGTTCCTGACCGTTGCCGAGGTGGCCGCCATGATGCGGGTGTCCAAGATGACCGTCTACCGGCTGGTGCACTCCGGTGAACTGCCGGCCGCCCGGGTCGGTCGGTCCTTCCGGGTGCCCAGGGGTGCCGTACAGGACTACCTGCGCAACGCCTACCACGACGCGGGGTAGACTCGCGGTCTGAAGACCAACAGAAGGGTGCCGCCGCGTGGGCTCCGTCATCAAGAAGCGTCGCAAGCGGATGTCGAAGAAGAAGCATCGTAAGTTGCTTCGCAAGACCCGCGTGCAGCGTCGCAAGCTCGGCAAGTAGCTCGCCGCACCCGCACGGCAGTGTCCATCGGCACGGCAGTGTCTTTGGCTGTCTCTTGGCCGTCGAGCATGGCCCAGGTAAGAGCTGCGTGAGTTCCCTCTCGTAGAGGTATGCCCACCCGCCGAGGCGACTAGCATCATGGCTCGCGGTGGGTGGGGACCCACGGGCCGGCGCGGCCGTGGACAGGTTTGATATCTCGGGGAGTTGTTTAGGTGGCGCCACAAGTTGTCCTGGTGACCGGCGTCAGCCGGTTCCTCGGCGCCCACCTTGCCGCCCGGCTCGCCGCTGATCCCAAGATCGACCGTGTCCTCGGGGTCGACACCGTTCCACCCGTGCGAGACCTGCTGCGCGGGATGGGCCGGGCCGAGTTCGTCCGGACCGACATCCGCAACCCCCTGATCGCCAAGGTGATCCGGGGCGCGGAGGTCGACACCGTGGTGCACACGTCGCTGTCGTCCAGCCCGTCCCAGGCCGGCGGTCGGGTGGCGATGAAGGAAATGAACGTCATCGGCACGATGCAGCTGCTGGCCGCGTGCCAGCGGTCGGACCACGTTCGCCGGCTGGTGTTGAAGTCGACGACAGCGGTCTATGGCTCCAGTCCGAAGGATCCGGCGATCTTCACCGAGTCGATGCTGCCGAAGGCGCTGCCGTCGGGTGGTTACGCCAAGGACGCCGCTGAGATCGAGGGCTACGTGCGTGGTTTCGCCCGCCGACGGCCGGACGCGTCGGTCACCGTGCTGCGGCTGGCCAACATCGTCGGGCCTCGGGTGGACACCGGGCTGACCCGGTACTTCTCGCAGCTGATCGTGCCGACGGTGCTCGGCTACGACGCTCGAATGCAGTTGCTGCACTCCGAGGATGCTCTAGCCGCGCTGGAACTCGCTACTCGGCTGGACCGGCCCGGGGTGTTCAACGTGGGTGCGTCCGGCGTGCTGCTGCTGTCTCAGGCTATCCGGCGCGCCGGTCGGGTGCAGCTCGCGGTGCCCAGTGCGATGGTCGGGCCGACCAGCAAGTTCTTCCGGGGCACCCGGCTGCTCGACTTCACACCTGACCAGATGCGGTTCCTCAACTTCGGCCGCGTGGTCGACACCGACCGGCTGCGGGACGTGTTCGGCTTCACCCCACGCTGGACCACGGTCCAGGCGTTCGACGACTTCGTGCAAGGGCGCCAACTGCGCCCCGTGATCTCCCCGGCGCGGGTGCGTGCCGTGGGAGACGGGGTGCTGGCCGCCGCGCGGACCCTAGGATAGGAGGCCCCGAGTGCCCCAGGCACAGGTGATCCCGCTGCACGGCGAACAGAGCAGGTCGGTATCCCACCGAGCCGAATCCCGGGTGCGCGTATCTACCGACGTATCCGAGCTGGCTCAGGTGCGGGTGGTACGCCGCCGGACCACCGTGGCCGCGGAGCCGGTCGTCCAGGCTCCCGGTGCGGACTCCGCTGCCGACACCGCGAGCTGGCAGGATCGGCTGGAGGAGCTGTTCGACTTCCTGCACCGGCGGCTCACCGGGGACTACTCCGTCGACGAGTTCGGCTTCGACCCCGACTTCACCGACAACGTGGTGATGCCCGCGCTGCGCCCGCTCTACGAGCGGTGGTTCCGGGTGGATACCGTCGGGATGTCGAACGTGCCGGACACCGGCGGTGCGCTGGTGGTGGCCAACCACTCCGGCACGGTGCCCATGGACGGGCTGATGACGATGGCCGCGCTACGCGACCACCATCCGACCGGTCGCCACCTGCGAGCTCTCGGCGCTGACCTGGTGTTCCGCACCCCGATGATCGGTACGATGTCCCGCAAGGTCGGCGTCACGCTGGCCTGCAACCCGGACGCGGAACGGCTGCTGCACAGCGGCGAGCTGGTCGGAGTGTGGCCGGAGGGCTTCAAGGGTGTCGGTAAGCCCTGGAAGGACCGGTACAAGCTCCAGCGTTTCGGCCGGGGAGGTTTCGTCTCCGCGGCCATCCGCACCAGGGTGCCGATCATTCCGTGCTCGATCGTCGGTGCCGAGGAGATCTACCCGCTGATCGCCGACCTCAAGCCGCTGGCCCGGCTGTTCGGTTTCCCGTACTTCCCGGTGACGCCGACATTCCCGCTGCTGGGCCCGCTGGGCGTGGTGCCGCTGCCGTCGAAGTGGTTCATCGAGTTCGGCGAGCCGATTCGCACCGACGAGTACAGTCCGGCGGATGCCGATGACCCGATGGTGATCTTCAACGTCGCCGATCAGGTCCGCGAAACCATCCAGCAAACCCTCTACAAGCTCCTGGCCCAACGCAGAAACGCCTTCACCGGCTAAGCCTGGTGGCCGGTCGGCCGGCCGGCGCCGGCGGGCGGCCCGCGGG
>JALYVZ010000174.1 GCA_030852965.1 Actinomycetota bacterium
GCGCTGGCCCGGGCCTGGTTGCGGGGGCTGGCGCTGGCCCGGCGGGTGGAGCGGGTGGAGGTGCCCCGGGCCGACGTCGAGCTGGATGTGGACATGGAGAGCTTCGGGGAGTCCGGTGCGTACCTCTGGGGCGCGCTGCTGTCCGGGGTCGACGTCGGGTATCCGCCCGGCTACCACGCGTTTGCCACCTGGGAGCCTTTGCCCACCGACGACGAGGCCCGTTCGTTCGCGGAGTTCTGGGGCTGGCTGGCGGAGCTGCGCCGCCGGTGCGCGCGGCGGGGGCATAGCTTCGCCGCCTACTGCTACAACGAGCAGGCGGAGAACCGCTGGCTGCTCGCCTCCGCCGACCGGTTCGTCGGCCGGCCCGGGGTGCCGGCGCGGGCCGAGGTGCTGGAGTTCATCGGTTCGGCGCAGTGGGTGGACATGTTTGCCGTGGTCAGCCGGTCGTTCCTGTGCGCGCAGGGCAAGGGGCTCAAGCGGATCGCCCCGGTCGCCGGGTTCGCCTGGGCCGACCCGCAGGCCAGCGGCGAGAACTCCATGCGCTGGTACCGCGACGCGGTCGGGCTGGACGGCGCGCCGCCGGACGCCGCGCAGCGCGAGCGGCTGCTGCGCTACAACGCCGACGACGTGCACGCCACCCAGGCGCTGCGCAAGTGGATGTGCTCGCCGGCCCTGGCCGAGATCCCGCTGGCCACCGACCTGTAACGGTAGCCATAGCCCGAGGGCCTGCCGCTGAACAAGGCGTCGCGATCCACGACTCGGACCGGTTCTTGTGGTAGGAGGTCGGACCGGTTCTTGTAGTAGGGAGGTCGGCGGGGTTGTTCATGCGCCGCTGGCGGCCGGGACGGCGCAGGTCAGGTCGTGAGAGTGTCACCACGGCTGCTTCGGCGCGATGCAACAGCCGTGGTGACACTCTCACGGACACAAGCCTGAGCGAAGCGGCAAGATCACATACGAACCAAACCCGCGTGTTGATGGTCTGCAAGCCCGAGTCTCCGCTTGATGGTCTGCAAGCCCCGAGTCTCCGCTGATCATGGTCTCGGCGGCCCCCTGCCGCGATCTTGGTGTCGTGCGTGGGTGGCACTGGCTGGGGTTTGTCCGGTGTGTCGGGTCGACGGATGGGCCGAGAGGTGTATTGCCCTACCTGGGCACGAGGACGAGGTGATCGCCCGGTTGACTGCGGGGCCGAGTGGTGATCCGGGGCTGCCGGAGACCGCTCACCGCCGGTTCGGTGATGTCGCGGCGGGTGTGGGGATGCTGCAGCGGCTGGACGCGATCACGGTGATTGATTCCGTGGTGGGTGCGGCGCTCAGCGGTGGGGTGTCGGTGGCCACCTACCTGGGGTTGGCCGCGCTGAACAGGGTTTGCGAGCCCAAGGAACTAGGGTTTGCGAGCCCAAGTCGAAGCGGGCGTGCGCCGGCTGGTGGGCGGGCACCGCCGGCAGATGATCGAGGTGTTCGTCCCAGCGGCGGCGGCGATGGCCAGCGCGACCCCGCGCCCGGTTGATGACCAGCTCATTTTTATCGGGTCTCCGTTGTCGGAGATGTGCGGAATGGTGTTTCAGTGATCTACAGCGGTGTCACCGTTTCGTTCGATCCGGTGGACTGTGGGCCGCGCCCACCGGGCGTAACCTCGAATGCATGGCATGGTTCGGGCGGGACAAGAGCAAGATGGTCGACGCGGCCGAGGTGCTGCCAGGGCGGGCGACGCCCCTCGCGGTGCCGGCCGAGCACTTCGTGAACGGGCATCGCATCAAGCCGCCGTTCCCCGACGGCGCCGCGAGCCTGGTGGTCGGCATGGGCTGCTTCTGGGGCGCCGAGCGGCTGTTCTGGCAGGCCGACGGGGTGTACTCGACGGCGGTCGGTTACGCCGGCGGCACCACTCCCAACCCCACCTACGAGGAGGTCTGCTCCGGGCTCACCGGGCACACCGAGGTGGTGCTGGTGGTGTTCGAGCCGGCCCGGACTCCGCTGGAGATGGTGCTCAAGCTGTTCTGGGAGGGCCACGACCCGACCCAGGGCATGCGCCAGGGCAACGACGTCGGCACCCAGTACCGCTCGGCGGTCTACTGCACCGACGACGCCCAGCGCGCGGCCGTCGAAGCCAGCCGGGAGGCCTACCAGCGGGCACTCAACGACGCCGGTCGCGGCACGATGAGCACCGACATCGGGGCGCTCACCGAGTTCTACTACGCCGAGGACTACCACCAGCAGTACCTTGCCAAGGTGCCGCACGGCTACTGCGGCATCGGTGGCACGGGTGTCTCCTGCCCGATCGGTACGGGTGTTGAACCGCAGACGTCGGGTGGATAGGTCCGTCCGACATTCAGCGTGGCATCCGAGACTTGTCGGCCCGACGGGCTAGATTGCGCTCTAGAATGGGGGGTGCGGGGTGTCGTACAGGCCGGTGGTCGCGGCAGCGCTGAGCGGCGCTTCGTTGGGTCAGCTGTCGTACTGGCGCTCGTCTCGGTCGTCTGAGGCGCCGCTGCTGGCACCGGCTTTCCATGTGCCCCGTGCGCGGGTGGCCTACTCGTACCGCGACGTCGTGGCCCTGCGAACCTTCGTCTACCTTCGGTCTCAGAATGTGTCATTGCAACGAGTTCGACGGGCGGTCGGAGCCTGCGCGAGCTGGGCGAGCTTGATCACTTGTCGTCCTACCGGCTCGTCGCCACTGGCCGGGACGTCGTATGGCAGGTGAGCGACGAGCTCGCCATTGATCTGACCGGGGAGCCTGGCCAGCAGGTGATCGCCGAGATGGTGGACATTCTCGCAGCATTTCGGGGACCCAGGCCGGATGCGCGAGAGGTCGTCCCGCTGCACAGCCCCGCCCAGGGGCTGGAGATCGATCCGGATGTCCGCGGCGGTTACCCTGTGATCGAGGGGACGCGGGTGCCTTATGACATGGTCGCGAGCCTGCTCGATGACGGGGTCTTGGCGGAGGATGTCGCGCGGTTCTACCCATCCGTGAGCGCCGCTGCTGCCTTTGGGGCTGTCGCTATTGCCCGCTACGTCGACGGTTACCGCACCAAGATTCAGGCTTGAGTTGACGGCAGATGCGATTGCTGCTCGACGAGGATGTCCCGATGCAACTCGTTGGGCGGCTCCAGCGGCTTCTCCCCCGGACACGAGGTCCACCACGTCGGCGGGGTGTCCCGATCAGAGCTCATGCCCCACCGTAACCGGCCGGAGACCGAGTCGGGGGCGTCGAGTTGTTCGCGGAGGTGGCGCGGCTGTCGGTAGGGTCTCCGCGCGAGCTCGCGCAGCGAAAGGACATCCAGCACATGACCGCCGAGACGATCGAGTTCCAGGCCGAGGCCCGGCAGCTGTTGCAGCTGATGATGCACTCGATCTATTCGAACAGGGACGTGTTCCTGCGGGAGCTGATCTCCAACGCCTCGGACGCCCTGGACAAGCTGCGGCTGGAGACCTACCGCGACAAGGACCTCCAGGTCGACGTCTCGGACCTGCACGTGGAGATCGAGGCCGATCCGGGGCAGCGCACGCTCACGGTGCGCGACAACGGGGTCGGGATGTCCCGCGACGAGGTCGTGGCGCTGATCGGCACGATCGCGAAGTCCGGCACCGCCGAGCTGCTGGCCTCGCTGCGCGGCGCCGGGGACGGCTCGGCGCAGCAGAGCGGCGCCGCACAGGAGCTGATCGGCAAGTTCGGCGTCGGCTTCTACGCCAGTTTCATGGTGGCCGACACCGTCACCCTGGTCACCCGCCGGGCCGGCGGCGAGGCCGGCGTGCGCTGGGAGTCGGCGGGGGAGGGCACCTACACGATCGAGGATGCCCCGGACGCCCCTCAGGGCACCAGCGTCACCGTGTTCCTCAAGCCGGCCGACGCCGACGACCAGCTGCCCGACTACACCGAGCCCGGCACGATCCGGCGCATCGTCAAGCGCTACTCCGATTTCATCACCTGGCCGATCCGGATGACCCCGCCCGGTACCGAGGAGGCCGAGCCGGAGACTCTCAATCGGATGAAGGCGCTCTGGGCACGTCCCAAGGCCGAGGTCAGCGACACCGAGTACGCCGAGTTCTACCGGCACGTCAGCCACGATTGGCAGGAGCCGCTGGAGACCATCCGGCTGCAGGCCGAGGGCACCTTCGAGTACCAGGCGCTGCTGTTCCTGCCCGCGCGCGCGCCGATGGACCTGTTCATGCGCGAGCGCCGCCGCGGCGTACAGCTCTACGTGCGCCGGGTGTTCATCATGGAGGACTGCGAGGCGCTCGTCCCGGCGTACCTGCGCTTCGTCAAGGGCGTCGTGGACGCGGCCGACCTGTCGCTGAACATATCGCGGGAGATCCTCCAGCAGGATCGCCAGATCCAGCTGATCCGCAAGCGCCTGGTGCGCAAGGTGCTCGCGACGGTGAAGGCGTTGGAGTCGGAGAATCCGGAGCGCTACGCGACGTTCTGGAACGAGATGGGGCGGGCGCTCAAGGAGGGCCTGCTCGAGGATCCGGAGAACCGGACGGAGATCCTGGAGATCTGCTCGTTCCCCACCACGCACGACTCCACGGACGACGGGTCCGCGCCGACCACGCTGCGCGCCTACCAGGAGCGCATGCCCGATGGGCAGGAGCAGATCTACTACCTGACGGGGGAGTCGCGGACGGCGATCGAGAACTCCCCGCACATGGAGGCCCCGAGGGCGAAGGGCTACGAGGTGCTGCTGCTCACCGACCCGATCGACGAGGTGTGGATCAACTCGGTGCCGGAGTTCGACGGTACCCCGATGACCTCGATCGGCAAGGGACAGGTGGACCTGGACGGCGACGGGGGCGTCCCCGACGAGGAGAAGGAGCGGTTCGAGGCCCTGCTGTCCTGGCTGGACGGCATCCTCGACGACGAGGTGCGGGAGGTCCGGCTGACCTCACGGCTGACGACCTCGCCCGCGTGCCTGGTCGGTGAGAGCGGAGACATGACCCCGACCCTGGAGAAGATGTACCGGGCGATGGGCCAAGAACCGCCGACGATCAAGCGGATCCTCGAGCTCAATCCCGGGCACCCCCTGATCGCCCGCCTGCGGGCCGCGCACGAGCACCGTCCCGACGACGAGGAGCTGGCCGGCATGGCGCGGCTGCTGCACGACATGGCGCTGCTCGCCGAGGGTGGCGAGCTGAGCAATCCGGTACGGTTCGTCTCGATGCTGGCCCAACGGCTGGAGCGCACGCTCTGACCCGGCCCCTCATGGCGACCCCAGGTGTCCGGCCACCGAAGGTCTCTGCGGAAGTGCAGCTATACCGGCTCCTCCGTCCAGCTCCTGCTGTCCTCTGGCGCTGTGACGCGTGTCCGAATTCGGTGTTCCGCTGAACGCTCTCGCTTAGCGTACTGATCTGCTGGTTCTCGGGTTGAGCGCACCTGAGCTGCGCAAACAGTGGGCATACCCGGTCATAGGTGTCCAGGGATGGTCATCCCTGGACAGGTAGACACCCGTGTTTCCCACGTTCTTCCCACGCGTCCGGGCGCTGGTGGCACTCCGCCGGCGGCGACGGATGGTTCAGGTCCGGCGGCCAACGTAGCCGCGACTAGATGGCCGTTGCGAGCGAACGCCCCGCGCCGCTGCGAACGGCCGGGGGCGCGCTGCTCACCGAGCTGCACGTCCACGTGGTCACGGGCGACGCGGCGACACGGAGGGCGGCGCTGCCGGCATTGGTAGAGGCGTGCATCGTCGCGGCGGGCATCGCCTGCCCTCTGGGAAACACCGAGCTCGCGGTCCGTGCCAGTGAACGGCCACGGCTGCGGCGGCGTTGACGGGCTAGCCGGATCTGGTGGCGTTGACCGCGATGGCCCGTGGTGGCGGCGTCACCATCGGCGACGGGGCGGTACTGGAGGCCGACTCCTTCCTCATGAAGGGCGAGGAGATCGACCCCTACCAACGATGGGGCGGCAACCCAGCCGCCGACGGTTGCTGCGTCGGGAGGTCGCCGAGCTCAAGCGGGTCAACGACGTGCTCCGGGCCGCCAGCGCTTATTTCGCCTCGGAGATCGGCCCGACCCGGAGGTGGTCATGAGCTTCATCAACCAGGTGGCGATGTTGGCGTCGACGGCGTTCCGGTCGTGGGCCTGCCCATGACGCCGTTCTGCACGTCGATCACGACTAGGGCGGTACTCGGACGGTTGACGAGGGTGTTCATGGCGCCTGCGGCTCGGGGCGGATCGTGGACCCGACCATGCTTAGGCCCCGCCGGACAATGGAGACCGGTCACCGCCCGCCGTCGCTGGCCGATCGGGTCAGCACGCACGACGCGGTCGTGCACCGGCGGGCATTGTAGGAGTCAGACGCCCGCCGGTGTGCCTGCTCCCCAGCGTGACGGGTAGCGGTGGCGGCGGCACTGATCGCGATCAACCCCGAGCCGACCGAACCGGCCCGCTCAGGGTCCAAGCCGTGGCTTTGAGCGTCGTCTCCAGCAACTACGGTGAGCATGGGTCATACCTTCCCGACCGGCGTTCCAGTGCCGACCTTGCTTGACCTTCAGGATGAGCGGGAGGGTACGACCCTCCGTTGATCTAGCTCATTCACAGATTTCAAGCATTGCTCATGGTGTCGGCGTCCTTGGTCTAGATGAACGGTCCGATCCGTGCCGGGTCGGCCCGGCTCGGCGTTTATCACCAGAGGAGTTGTTACCCGTTGCAGATTCCCGCCCACGGGGCCAGCTGCCCGGCGGTGGGAAACGCCTCCATGCCCACACCAACCTCGGGTTCCGGGTGCCCGGCAATGGTCGTGGCTTGCCGACGCCGGGATCCGCTGCGCGCTCCGGCGCGGCGGGTACTCACCGGCCATCGACGCCGGCCCCGGCTACGTCAGGCGGCGTCCGGCCACTCGACCTCGACGTTGACCTTCTGCGGGAACGCCTGGTCGACTCGGCAGTCGTCGCTGATCCGGTGCGCGAACCACACGTCGCCCCCCAGCGACTTTAGCCCGCTTCCGTGCGGCTCGTCCAAGAACCGGCGGAGCTGCTTGTAGTCCTCGGCAGTGTCGCACTGCACGCGCAGCAGCCCGGGTCCACTGTCCTTGGCGGGCGGGTCGAACTGGATCACCTCGACCCAGTAGGCGGCCCGGAGGTAGTCGTTGCCGAGCAGCATCCGCTCGCGCACTTCGTCGGTGGGCTCGGTCTCGACGACCGCGATGCCGACCTCGCCGGGGAAGGTGGCCGGCGGTAGCGGCTCGGACTCGGCGAGCCGCAGATGATGTGCCCGCCCGCCGCTGTCGAACAGGATGGTGCCCGGGTCGATCCGAGCGACCGTGGCCTTGAAGGCGGGGAGGTCCGCATACCGAGCGCGGAGCGTGCCATGGCCTGACGGGTCGATGTCGAGGCTGACGACCTCGACCGGTACTTCGTTGTTGTTCATGATCTCTCTGTGCTGGGGAGCCATCGGCGACCGTGCCCGGGCGCCGAGAGTGATCATCGGTTAGCGAACACCCAAGGGAATTGTAAACCTCCCGGTCTGGTGAACTGGAACGACACGCCGGGAGTGGTACTCGGCATGGCTCGCGCACGCCAGGCTCACGTTCCCCGGATCAGATCGGACCGAAGCGAACACCTCCCGCCCGGCGGCCCGGTCGGTCTCGGCGGGGTCATCACTGGCCTCGGCGAGCAAAGCCTGTATCCGGGCCGCGACCACGTCCGGGATCCGGCCGAGCGGCCGCAGCGTCAGACTCTGCTTGGCCGCGCGCAACGCCGAGCCGATCACCCGGCCGATCCGGCCCGCCGCCGGTGGCTCGATCCCCTCGGCGCGACTCCACCAGCTCCCACTGCGGGTCGGTCAGATCCGAGGGATAGCCGTATTGGGCCCGCCGCAGGTAGCCGTCGAGGTCGTTGCGATGGATGCGAAACGAATGACCGACCCGGATCGCACGGAGCTCACCGGCGTGCAACATGCGATACACCGTCATCTTCGACACCCGCATCGCAGCGGCCGCCTGGGCCACCGTCAGCAGGTCGAGGGTCTCGGGGTCGTGCTGTGCTGAAATGTCCATGCAGGGCCGCCTCTGTGTCCCCAGTCGAGTAGTAGATCGTGCGGCCACCGGGGTCTGGGGAGGCGTACGGATCTTAACTCACCACACCCGGCGCGGATCGGCCCCCCGGGGTTGAACCACGCGCCGTGGGACGGCGCGCCACACAACTCGAATAATCCGGGCGCCGACAGAAGTGCGTCGAAGGACGCACAGCCAGCGGCGTCGTACGCCGTGGTCGGGTCAGGGGTCGGCCGGCTGAGAGACGATGTC
>JALYVZ010000495.1 GCA_030852965.1 Actinomycetota bacterium
ACACACCTCCGGACTCGGGGACCGCTGGCGGGGCGCCCCGCCGCAACGTCGAGTATGGCCGGCCGGGCCCCCCTCCGCCGGGCTGAACTACCCTGGATGAGCTGGAGCACATACTGGGTGGAGGGTTCGGCGAGCCGTGTCGGTCGACGATCGTGTCACGGATACCGGACCCTTTGCGGCGGCCGGCGCAGCACCGGACACCGACGAAGCCGGCCCGGCCGAGGCCCCCACCACCGCCACGGCCACCGCCGCAACCGCCCCGACCACCACCCCGACCGCCGACACGGCCACGGGCACCAAGCGGCTCCGGCTGGTCCGGCTGGCGCGGCTGACCGAGAGGTGGCCGGCGTTCGCCGCCGCGGTGGCGCCGGCGGCGGTGTTTCTCGGAGTACGGGCGGTCGGCCTGTCCGTGCTGCACTGGATGTCCCTGGTCGAGGGCCGTTCGATGGACAACCTGCTGTCGAAGTGGGACGGCAGGTGGCTGCTCGGGATCGCCGGCGGCGGTTACTCCGACGTGCCGCCCGGGCTGGAGGATGCGTTCGGCCACCGCAGCGCCGAGACCCCGCTGGCCTTCTTCCCCGGCTACCCGGGCACGGTGGGCCTGATCCGCCTTATCACCGGCACCCCCGCGGTGTCCGCCGGGCTGGCGGTGTCGCTGGCGGCCGGGATGATCCTGGCCTACGGGCTGGCCACCCTCGGTGAGCTGGTCCCGGGCGGCTCACGGCGGGCCGGGTTGCTGCTGGTCACGCTGGTCGCCGCCGCCCCGATGGGCATCGTCTGGTCGATGACGTACTCAGAGGGCATGTTCTGCGCCTGCGCGGTGTGGGCGCTGGTGGCGGTGCTGCGCCGGAACTGGGTGCTGGCCGGAATGTGCACCGCGCTGGCCGGCACGATCCGACCGACAGCGGCGGCGCTGTTGCTCGCGGTCGGCGGGGCGCTGCTGTGGGCGGCGGTGCGTCGGCGGGACGGCTGGCGACCGTGGGTGGGTGGGCTCGTCGCCCCGCTCGGGCTGCTCGGCTACCTGGCCTGGGTCGCGTGGCAGCTCGGTTCGCCTAGTGGCTGGTTCGGGGTGCAGCAGCGCGGGTGGCACTCCCGGTTCGACGGCGGCCGAGCGACGCTCGCGTTCAGCCACGAGGTGCTGGCCAGCGGACGCTCGGTGCTCGAGGTGGGCACAGTGGCTGTGCTGGCCGGGGGCGTGGTGCTGCTCGTGGTCTGTGTGCGCACCCGGGTGCCGTGGCCGCTGTGGGTGTACGCCGCCGGGGTGCTGGTGATGGACCTTGGCTCGAACGGGCTGATGAGCTCCAAGGCCCGGTTGGCGATGCCGGCGGTGACGCTGCTGGTCCCGGTCGCGTTGGCGCTGGCCAAGCGGCGGCCGACCACCGCGGCCGCGGTGCTGGTGGCGGCCACGTTGGCGTCCGCCTGGTTCAGCGGGTACTCCCTCACCGGCTGGTCGTACGCCATCTGAGCCGACGAGTACCGTTGCCGATCGTGACCGGGAAAGGCCGCAACACGGATGGCCTGGCTGGCTGGCTGACGAGCCTCTCGAACGGCGAACTGACCGAGCTGCTGCGGGCCCGGCCGGACGTTCTGCTCGCTCCCGAGCCACCCAGCTTCACCGAGCTGGCCGACCGACTGGGTACGCCGTACTCGGTGCGGGAGGCGATGGCCACGCTCAGCGAGGCCGGGGTGCGGCTGGTCGAGGCGATCTGCGCGGTCGGCGCCAAGGCCAGCACCCGGCAGGTGCACGAGCTGCTCGGCGGCCCGGACGTGCTGCCCGCGCAACGGCTGACCGACGAGCTCGCCGGGCTGCGGCGGTTGGCGCTGGTCTGGCCGACGGGTGCGCGGCTGGCCATGCCCGGCTCGTTGCGAGCGATGCTGCCGAACCCGCTGTCGTTGGGCCGGTCGGCCAGTGAGCTGCTCGGCGCGCTGACCATCGAGCAGCTGCAGCGCATCGGTGCCCGGTACGGCCTGCAAGGGCTGCCGCGCAAGGCGGCCTGGGTGGCCGAGATCGGTGCCGCGATCAGCGACCCGGACACCGTGCGACGGCTGCTCGCGGCCGCCGCACCCGAGGTCCGCGAGCTGGTCGAGCAGGTGGCGTGGCACGGACCTCAGGTCGGCGGGGTGTTCCTGCCGAGCCAACACCAACGGGTGCCGGCGGGCCATCGGGGCGTCGAGGTGGCGCTGTACGGCTGGGTGGTGCCCGCGCAGTGGGGCCAGGTCGGCGAGATGCCTCGGGAGGTGGCCCTCGCGGTCCGCGGCCGGGACCACCACCCGACACTGCCGCCA
>JALYVZ010000496.1 GCA_030852965.1 Actinomycetota bacterium
GCCTGGCTCCGGGCCGCCGGCGTCGTCTCCGGCCGCCACGCACGGCAGCTCTCCCGCGGCTACGCAGGGTGGCTCTCCCGCGGCTACGCACGGCAGCTTGCCTACGGCTACGCAAGGTGGCTCTCCCGCGGCCGGGTTGCCCGCGTCCGGGTCGCCAGCCATGCTGCCCAGGTCGCCGGCGACCGCTGCCGGTCCACACGCTGCGGGTCAGCTGCCGTCTCAGAGGGCCCCGTCAGCTGTCGGTGCCGCGCCTGCGGCGGGTCAGCCGTTGGCGGTCCCTGACTCGACCCAACCGGCCCGCTCGGCCCAGCCTGCTGGCTCCGCCCGTCTCAGCACCGCGGCCCTGCCGTCGGCGGGACGATCCGTTGCCGAGACACCGGGGGTCAACTCCAGCTCCGGGGCCAGCCACACCGCCGCCGCGCCGGTGCCGGTCTGTTCGGACCGGGAGATCAGCCTGCAGGCCAAGACCAGCGCGGCCAGTTACCGGGTGGGGCAGAAGCCGCACTTCCAGCTGATCGTGACCAACATCGGCAACACGGCGTGCACCCGCGACCTGGACCCCGGGCTGCAGGACCTGGTGGTGACCGGACCCACCAGATCACGGTTGTGGTCGAGCAACGACTGCTTCCCGGACAAGCACCCCGACGTACGCACTCTGCCGCCGGGCACGCCGCAGGTGTTCCCGCTGGACTGGGCGGGGCGGACCTCGCACCCGGGATGCGCCGGCGAGCGCACGGCGGCCGGGCCGGGCAGCTACGTCCTCATCGGCAAGCTCGGCACGCTCAGCAGCGCGCCGGCCTCGTTCACGATCGTCAAGTAGCAACGTGTGTTGAGGGCGGGCTCGGTCGACGCCCGACTCGGACTGGGACGGGTCCGTCGGCCGCAGGTGTCGTCGGTCTTGGCTGGCGGGGGTGTTTCGGAAAGGCGCGCCCGTTGTGGGTGCGCTGCAGGCGGAACGGGTGCACGTTGCTCGAAGCATCTCCGGGGAGAGACTGCTGATCAGCGGGTTCGTCTACCGTTGTAGCAGCGGGAGGGCCTCGCCGAGGTGGGCGACTTCGATGATCCTGATCGAGCCGTCCCGCCCGGTGCGACCGCTGGACCCAGAGCCGCCATCCGGCCCGGCGCTGCCGTCGGACCCGGCGCGGCCGTTCGAACCCGAGTGGGCGTCCCGCCCGGCGCGACCGATGGGTCCAGGGCAGCCGTGCGAACCGGACGCCCGCGACGCTCCGACCGGCACCAGGGCCGTGGTGAAGCCCAGCCGGGCGGCCTCGTCGATCCGCCGGTCCAGCCCGGTGACCCGGCGGATCTCACCGGTCAGCCCGAGCTCGCCGAGCACCACCAACCCCGGGGGCAGCGCGCGGTCGGCCTTCGCCGAGGCCACCGCGAGCGCGATCGCCAGGTCGGCGGCCGGCTCGGTCAGCCGCATGCCGCCCACGGTGGCGGTGTAGACCTCGGCATCGTGCAGCACCACCCCGGCCCGCCGGGACAGCACCGCGAGCACCATCGAAACGCGGGCCGAGTCCAGCCCGCTCACCGCGCGGCGAGGCGACGGAATCCCGGTGCCGGCCACCAGGGCCTGTACCTCGGCGAGCAGCGGGCGCTTGCCCTCCATCGCGACGGTCACCGCCGTTCCGGGTACCGGGTCCCGACCGGTGGAGGCCAGGAACAGCCCCGAGGGATCGCTCACCCCGACGATGCCGTCGTCGCGCAGCTCGAAGCAGCCGACCTCGTCGGCCGGGCCGAACCGGTTCTTGATCCCGCGCACCATGCGCAGCGTCGAGTGCCGGTCGCCCTCGAACTGCAGCACCACGTCCACCAGGTGCTCGAGCACCCGGGGCCCGGCCACCGAGCCGTCCTTGGTGACATGCCCGACCAGCATCACCGGCAGCCCGCGTTCCTTGGCCAGCGCGGTCAACGCGACGGTCACCGCGCGGACCTGGGTGACACCGCCGGGCGAGCCCTCCACCCCGACCGTGGACACCGTCTGCACCGAGTCGACGACCAGCAATGTGGGCTTGAGCACGTCGAGGTGCCCGATGATCGCCCCGAGGTCGGACTCCGCGGCCAGGTAGAGCTCCGAGTGCACCGCGGACGTGCGCTCGGCGCGCAGCCGCACCTGGCCGGCCGACTCCTCACCGGTGGCGTACAGCACCGGCCCGCCCGACCGGGCGACCTGCGCGGCGACCTCGAGCAGCAGGGTGGACTTGCCGGCGCCAGGGTCGCCGGCCAGCAGCACCACCACGCCGGGGACCAGCCCGCCGCCGAGCACCCGGT
>JALYVZ010000037.1 GCA_030852965.1 Actinomycetota bacterium
CCTCGGACCCCGCCTGCCCCGACGCCTCGGACTCTGCCGACCTCGACGCCTCGGCCCCCGCCGACCTCGACGCGCCGGCCAGCGCCGCCCAACCAACCGCCTCGGTCGGCTCCGAGGTTGGTGCCGTGGCCGGGCCGGCGGCCGAGTTCGGGTCGGTCGCCGATGCCGGGACTGGAGCCGCAGCCAAGGCTGAGACCGGGTCTGAGACCGGGTCCGAGATCGAGGCCGATGATGCCCCGTTTGCCGGGCGTCGCCGGGCCCAGGTGCTCATCGTCGCGTTGCTGCTGCTCATCGCGGCGGCCGGCGGTGGGGCGGCCTGGGTGTTCCGTGACCAGGCCGTCAAGGCCGCCAAGCAGTACCCGACCACCAACATCGCGTTGCTCGACAAGAGCGCAACGGCCGAGGTGATCGAGCAGGTGAGCCGGGCCGTCGAGGCGATCTACTCCTACGATGCGGGGTCGCTGGACCAGAGCGAGGCCCAGGCACTCGCGCTGATCAGTGGTTCGTATGCCAGCGAGTTCGAGCAGAACTTCGCCGCGGTACGGGCACTGCCGCCGCAGCAGCGTGCGTCGCTGAGCTCGAAGGTGGTGGCCGCTGGGGTTATCACGCTGACGGAGCGTAGAGCGAGTCTGCTGGTGATGGTGGACCAGGTGGGTCGCCAAGGGGACAAACCGGAGCCGGTGAACGCGGCGGTACGGCTTAGCGTGACGGCTCAGAGGGTGGACGGTCACTGGAAGGTATCCGGCGTCAACCAGAAGTAGCAACGGATGTCTGCCGATGCGCCGGGCTCTGCCGGTTATCGGTGCGGAGACACCGCTTGTCGCCGATTGGCGTCTTGACTCCGGACGCCGGGGGCGTCACTCTTAGTACTGCGATGGTTGCCTGTGCGCCCCCGTGTCGACAGCGGCTGCGTTTGCAGCTAGACTGCCTCTTTGCGCTGCCCTCATTCAGGACACCCGACTGTGTAGGCCTTCGCGAGGCCTTCCGCTCCTCGGATGCCCTGCTTGGCGGATGCGCGCTGACACAGCAGTGGTTCTAACACACAGTGGTTCTAACACCGCAGTGGTTCTAACACAGCAGTGCTTTCAACACCGCAGTGCTTTCAACACAGCAGTGGTTCTAAACACAGCAGTGGCTTCGCTTCGTCTCGCCCGCCGATGAGCGTGCACCGTGCCCGGACCTCCCGCCTGGGTAGGTGCCAGACGGTACCCGTCACTCCTCGGTTGGTCCAGACGTAGCGCGGTCAGCGTAGTCCTCGGAAGGACGCATCTTGGCTGTCTCTCGCGCGACCACGTCCACCGCAGACTCGTCGATCGGGGGTTCCACCGGGAACGGAGCGGTTCGCTCCAGCTTCCCCGGTGCCCCGACCCGCGTCTCCTTCGCCAAGATCCATGAGCCGCTGGAGGTTCCTGACCTTCTCGACCTGCAGACCCAGTCGTTCGAATGGCTGGTTGGCGACCAGGCCTGGTTCGAGCGCCGGATCGAGGCCGGGGAAGAACTGCCGGTCGGTGGTCTGGAGGAGGTCCTCGCCGAGATCTCGCCGATCGAGGACTTCTCCGGCTCGATGTCGCTGTCCTTCTCCGACCCGCGCTTCGATGAGACCAAGGCGCCGGTCGAGGAGTGCAAGGACAAGGACATGACCTACGCGGCGCCGTTGTTCGTCACCGCGGAGTTCACCAACAACAGTACCGGTGAGATCAAGAGCCAGACGGTGTTCATGGGTGACTTCCCGGTGATGACCGACAAGGGCACGTTCATCATCAACGGCACCGAGCGGGTCGTGGTGTCCCAGCTGGTCCGGTCCCCGGGCGTCTACTTCGACCACAACGTCGACAAGGCCACCGACAAGGACGTCTACTCCGTCAAGATCATCCCGAGCCGGGGCGCCTGGCTGGAGTTCGACGTCGACAAGCGCGACACCGTGGGTGTGCGCATCGACCGCAAGCGCCGTCAGCCGGTCACCGTGCTGCTCAAGGCACTGGGCTGGAGCACCGAGCAGATCCGCGAGCGGTTCTCCTTCAGTGAGACGCTGCTGGCCACCCTGGAGAAGGATCACACCGCAGGCACCGACGAGGCGCTGCTCGACATCTACCGCAAGCTGCGTCCGGGGGAGCCGCCGACCAAGGAGAGCGCGCAGACCCTGCTGGAGAACCTGTTCTTCAAGGACAAGCGCTACGACCTGGCCAAGGTGGGCCGCTACAAGGTCAACAAGAAGCTGGGGCTGCGTACCGCCAACAACATCGGCACGCTGACCGAAGAAGACATCATCACCACCATCGACTACCTGGTGCGGCTGCACGCGGGCGAGACGATGATGGCGGTCGGCGACGGTGAGAACGCGAAAGAGATCCCGGTCGAGACCGACGACATCGACCACTTCGGCAACCGTCGGCTGCGCACAGTTGGCGAGCTGATCCAGAACCAGATCCGGGTCGGGCTGTCCCGGATGGAGCGGGTCGTCCGGGAGCGGATGACCACTCAGGACGTCGAGGCGATCACGCCCCAGACTCTGATCAACATCCGGCCGGTGGTGGCCGCGATCAAGGAGTTCTTCGGAACCAGCCAGCTGTCCCAGTTCATGGACCAGACCAACCCGCTGGCCGGGTTGACCCACAAGCGCCGGCTGTCCGCGCTGGGCCCGGGTGGACTGTCGCGGGAGCGGGCCGGTTTCGAGGTCCGTGACGTGCACACCAGCCACTACGGCCGGATGTGTCCGATCGAGACCCCGGAAGGCCCGAACATCGGCCTGATCGGATCGCTGTCCAGCTTCGCGCGGGTCAACCCGTTCGGCTTCATCCAGACGCCGTACCGGAAGGTCGTCGAAGGCCGGGTCACCGACCAGATCGACTACCTGACCGCCGACGAGGAGGACCGGTTCGTCAAGGCACAGGCCAACTCGCCGTTGGCCGCCGACGGTCGGTTCCAGGAGAACCGGGTGCTGGTCCGCGCCAAGGGCAGTGATGTGGAGTTCATCGACCCGAGCGGGGTCGACTACATGGACGTCTCGCCGCGCCAGATGGTGTCGGTGGCGACCGCGATGATCCCGTTCCTTGAGCACGACGACGCCAACCGGGCGCTGATGGGCGCGAACATGCAGCGCCAGTCGGTTCCGCTGCTGCGCAGCGAGTCGCCGCTGGTGGGCACCGGGATGGAGCTGCGTGCCGCGGTCGACGCCGGCGACGTTGTGGTGGCCGAGAAGGCCGGCGTGGTCGAGGAGCTGTGCGCCGACTACGTGACGGTGATGGCCGACGACGGCACCCGGCGGACCTACCGGCTGCACAAGTTCCACCGTTCCAACCAGGGCACCTGCCAGAACCAGAAGCCCATCGTGGAAGAGGGTCAGCGGCTCGAGAAGGGCCAGGTCATCGCCGACGGGCCGTGTACCCAGAACGGGGAGATGGCGCTCGGCAAGAACCTGCTCGTGGCCATCATGCCGTGGGAGGGCCACAACTACGAGGACGCGATCATCCTGTCCCAGCGGTTGGTGCAGGACGACGTGCTCACCTCGATCCACATCGAGGAGCACGAGATCGACGCCAGGGACACCAAGCTCGGCGCCGAGGAGATCACCCGGGACATCCCGAACGTCTCCGAGGAGGTCCTGGCGGACCTCGACGAGCGCGGCATCATCCGGATCGGCGCCGAGGTGCAGCCCGGCGACATCCTGGTCGGCAAGGTCACCCCGAAGGGCGAGACCGAGCTGACCCCGGAGGAGCGGCTGCTCCGGGCGATCTTCGGCGAGAAGGCCCGCGAGGTCCGCGACACCAGCCTCAAGGTGCCGCACGGTGAGAACGGCAAGGTCATCGGCATCCGGGTGTTCAGCCGGGACGACGAGGACGAGCTGGCGCCGGGCGTCAACGAGCTGGTCCGGGTGTACGTGGCGCAGAAGCGCAAGATCTCCGACGGCGACAAGTTGGCCGGTCGGCACGGCAACAAGGGTGTCATCGGCAAGATCCTCCCGGCGGAGGACATGCCGTTCCTGCCCGACGGCACCCCGGTCGACATCGTGCTCAACACCCACGGGGTGCCGCGCCGGATGAACATCGGCCAGATCCTGGAGACCCACCTGGGGTGGATCGCCAAGCAGGGCTGGGAGATCGACGGCGCGCCAGACTGGGCGGACAAGCTGCCCGAGGAGCTGTACTCCGCGCCCGCCGGCACCAACACCGCGACCCCGGTGTTCGACGGCGCCCGTGAGAACGAGATCACCGGCCTGCTGGGCAGCACGCTGCCCAACCGCGACGGTGAGCGGATGGTCGGCTCGGACGGCAAGGCCATCCTGCACGACGGGCGTTCCGGCGAGCCGTACCCGTACCCGGTCGCGGTCGGCTACATGTACATCCTCAAGCTGCTGCACCTGGTGGACGACAAGATCCACGCCCGCTCCACCGGTCCGTACTCGATGATCACCCAGCAGCCGCTGGGCGGCAAGGCGCAGTTCGGTGGTCAGCGGTTCGGCGAGATGGAGTGCTGGGCCATGCAGGCCTACGGCGCGGCCTACACGCTGCAGGAGCTGCTGACGATCAAGTCCGACGACGTGGTCGGGCGGGTCAAGGTCTACGAGGCGATCGTCAAGGGCGAGAACATTCCCGAGCCCGGTATCCCGGAGTCGTTCAAGGTGCTGCTCAAGGAGCTGCAGTCGCTCTGCCTCAACGTCGAGGTGCTCTCCTCCGACGGCGCCGCGATCGAGATGCGCGACTCCGACGACGAGGACCTGGAACGGGCCGCCGCGAACCTGGGCATCAACCTGTCCAGCCGCCCCGGCGCCGACTCGATGACCGTCGACGACGTAGTCCACTGACCGCGCCCAACGCAGTCGAATACCAGTTCAACATCGCCCACAAGGGATTGAAGGACATACGTGCTTGACGTCAATTTCTTCGACGAGCTGCGCATCGGCCTTGCCACCGCTGAGGACATCCGCCAGTGGTCGTTCGGTGAGGTCAAGAAGCCCGAGACGATCAACTACCGGACCCTGAAGCCAGAGAAGGACGGGCTGTTCTGCGAGAAGATCTTCGGTCCCACCCGGGACTGGGAGTGCTACTGCGGCAAGTACAAGCGGGTCCGCTTCAAGGGCATCATCTGTGAGCGCTGCGGCGTCGAGGTGACCCGGACAAAGGTCCGCCGTGAGCGGATGGGCCACGTCGAGCTGGCCGCGCCGGTGACCCATATCTGGTACTTCAAGGGTGTGCCCAGCCGGCTGGGCTACCTGCTCGACCTGGCCCCGAAGGATCTCGAAAAGATCATCTACTTCGCGGCGTACGTGATCACCAGTGTGAACGACGAGCTGCGGCACAACGACCTGCCCACCCTCGACAACGAGATGGGCGTCGAGCGCAAGCGGGTCGAGCAGCGCCGCGACGTGGACCTGGAGGCCCGCGCGCAGAAGCTCGAGGCCGACATTGCCGAGCTCGAGGCCGAGGGCGCCAAGAGCGACGTGCGGCGCAAGGTCAAGGAGGGCGGCGAGCGCGAGATGCGCCAGCTGCGCGACCGTGCGCAGCGGGAGCTGGATCGGCTCAACGAGATCTGGACTACCTTCACCAAGCTGGCCACCAAGCAGCTGATCGCCGACGAGATGCTCTACCGCGAGCTCTACGACCGCTACGGCGACTACTTCACCGGTTGCATGGGCGCCGAGGCGATCCAGAAGCTGGTGCAGACCTTCGACATCCCGGCCGAGGCCGAGAACCTGCGGGAGACCATCCGCAGCGGCAAGGGCCAGAAGAAGCTGCGCGCGCTCAAGCGGCTCAAGGTGGTGGCCGCTTTCCAGACCACCGGCAACAACCCGCAGGGCATGGTGCTGGACTGCGTCCCGGTCATCCCGCCGGACCTGCGCCCGATGGTGCAGCTCGACGGTGGCCGGTTCGCCACGTCCGACCTGAACGACCTGTACCGCCGCGTGATCAACCGGAACAACCGGCTCAAGCGGCTGATCGACCTCGGCGCGCCGGAGATCATCGTCAACAACGAGAAGCGGATGCTGCAGGAGGCCGTCGACGCGCTGTTCGACAACGGCCGCCGAGGCCGGCCGGTCACCGGTCCTGGCAACCGTCCGCTGAAGTCGCTGTCCGACCTGCTCAAGGGCAAGCAGGGGAGGTTCCGGCAGAACCTGCTCGGCAAGCGTGTCGACTACTCCGGCCGTTCGGTCATCGTGGTCGGCCCGCAGCTCAAGCTGCACCAGTGTGGGCTGCCCAAGCAGATGGCGCTGGAGCTGTTCAAGCCGTTCGTGATGAAGCGGCTGGTCGACCTCAACCACGCACAGAACATCAAGTCCGCCAAGCGGATGGTGGAGCGCGGTCGTTCCCAGGTCTGGGACGTGCTGGAAGAGGTCATCGCAGGCCATCCGGTGATGCTCAACCGGGCGCCGACGCTGCACCGGCTGGGCATCCAGGCGTTCGAGCCGCAGCTGGTCGAGGGCAAGGCCATCCAGCTGCACCCGCTGGTCTGCGAGGCGTTCAACGCCGACTTCGACGGTGACCAGATGGCGGTGCACCTGCCGCTGTCGGCCGAGGCGCAGGCCGAGGCCCGGATCCTGATGCTGTCGTCGAACAACATCCTCTCGCCGGCGTCCGGTCGTCCGCTGGCCATGCCGCGTCTGGACATGGTCACCGGGTTGTTCCACCTGACCCGGCAGCGGGACGGCGCGATGGGTGAGGGACACGCATACTCTTCGCTGGCTGAGGCGATCATGGCCTACGACCGGAAGGTGCTGCACCTGCAGGCACTGGTCAAGATCCGGCTGGTCGACGCGGTGCCGTCGGCCGCCCAAGCCGCCGAGCTCGCCGAGAAGGGCTGGGAGCAGGGCCAGCCGTGGCTGGCCGAGACCACGCTGGGCCGGGTGCTGTTCAACGAACTGCTGCCGCCGGACTACGCGTTCATCAACGACGCGCTGCCCAAGAAGCGCCAGGCCGCGATCATCAACGAGCTGGCCGAGCGGTACTCGATGACCGAGGTCGCGCAGTGCCTCGACCGGCTCAAGGACTCCGGCTTCTACTGGGCCACCCGGTCCGGTGTCACGATCGCCATCTCCGACGTCGTCGTGCCGCCGAACAAGCAGGAGATCCTGGACGGCTACGAGGTCAAGGCCGAGCAGGTCAACAAGCGCTACCTTCGTGGGGCACTGTCTCACCAGGAGCGCAACGACGAGATGGTGAAGATCTGGAGCCAGGCCTCGGAGGAGGTCGCCAAGGCGATGGAGGCGAACTTCCCCCCCGACAACCCGATCCCGACCATCGTGCAGTCCGGGGCCGCCGGCAACATGGCCCAGGTCCGCCAGCTGGCCGGGATGAAGGGCCTGGTGGCCAACCCGAAGGGCGAGTACATCCCGCGGCCGATCAAGTCGAACTTCCGCGAGGGTCTGTCGGTGCTGGAGTACTTCATCTCCACGCACGGCACCCGCAAGGGATTGGCGGACACCGCGCTGCGGACCGCCGACTCGGGCTACCTCACCCGGCGGCTGGTGGATGTGTCGCAGGATGTGATCGTCCGCGAGGTCGACTGCGGCACCGAGCGCAGCATCGTCATGCCGGTCACCGAAGAGGGCGCAGCAGGCGCTCGAATCGCGCACCGCTACCTGCGCACCGGGGTGTACGCCCGCTGCTCGCAGGAGGAGATCACCGACGCTGACGGTAACCTGCTGATCGGCAAGGGCGACGACCTTGGCGATCCGGCGCTGGTCAGGCTGATCGATGCGGGTGTCCGCACGATCAAGGTGCGGAGCGCCCTGACCTGCGCGTCCGCCACCGGGATCTGTGCGATGTGCTACGGCCGTTCGATGGCCACCGGCAAGCTGGTGGACGTCGGTGAGGCGGTCGGCATTGTCGCCGCCCAGTCCATCGGTGAGCCCGGTACCCAGCTGACCATGCGGACGTTCCACGTCGGCGGCGTCGCCGGGGACGACATCACCACCGGTCTGCCCCGGGTCCAGGAGCTGTTCGAGGCCCGGGTACCCAAGGGCAAGGCGCCGATCGCGGACGTGGACGGCCGGATCCAGATCGAGGACGGCGAGAAGTTCTGGAAGATCACCCTCATCCCGGACGACGGTGGTGAGGAGATCCTCTACGAGAAGCTGTCCAAGCGGCAGTGGCTGGCCATGACAGTGGTCGACGGCGAGGAGCGTCCGCTCGCCGACGGCGACCACGTCACGGTCGGACAGCTGCTGTTGGAGGGCACCGCCGACCCGCACGAGGTGCTCCGGGTAATGGGGCCGCGCGAGGTGCAGCTGCATCTGGTGCGTGAGGTGCAGAAGGTGTACCGCACGCAGAGCGTGGACATCCATGACAAGCACGTCGAGGTGATCGTCCGGCAGATGCTGCGCCGGGTGACCATCATCGACTCGGGCGCGACGGAGTTCCTGCCCGGCGGGCTCATCGACCGTGGCGACTTCGAGGCGGTCAACCG
This sequence comes from Actinomycetota bacterium, assembly GCA_030852965.1. Taxonomy (GTDB): domain Bacteria; phylum Actinomycetota; class Actinomycetes; order Mycobacteriales; family Pseudonocardiaceae; genus Pseudonocardia. Next base: position 8,401 of record JALYVZ010000037.1, read on the forward strand.
CAGGGTGGTTGCCGAGGGCGCCGAGCCGGCCTCGGGCCGTCCGGTGCTGATGGGGATCACCAAGGCGTCGCTGGCCACCGAGTCGTGGTTGTCGGCGGCGTCGTTCCAGGAGACCACCCGGATCCTCACCGATGCGGCGATCAACGGAAAGCGCGACCAGCTGGTCGGGCTCAAGGAGAACGTCATCATCGGCAAGCTGATCCCGGCCGGTACCGGCATCAACCGGTACCGCAACATCGAGGTCCAGCCCACCGAGGAGGCCCGCGCGGCCGCCTACGCCCTGCCGAACTACGACGACGGGTACTACGCCCCCGACGTGTTCGGCACTGGCACCGGCACCGGCGCCGCGGTTCCGTTGGACGACTACGACTTCGGCCGCGACTACCGCTAGCAGCCTGGGTGGGCGCGGCGACGGTCGCGCCCACCCAGCACCGAAGTTCGACCCTGAACCGGGGTCGGGGCCCGCTCTCCCGTGGCGGTCCTCGACCCCGGTTTCGTCACCTTCGTTGGTCACCGTGACCCGTGACCCGCGGGACCAGCACGTATCTTTCGGTCGTGCCTGCCGCCGAACTCCCACACGCCCTGCGTGATCGCGAACGGTTTCTTGCCGCGTTGGGTGTGCGGCGGCCGGCGGTGTTTCTGGACTATGACGGCGTGCTCACACCCATCGTCGAGCGGCCCGAGGACGCCCGGATGTCGGAGCCGATGCGGCAGACCGTGCGCGAGCTGGCCGAGCGGTGCCCGGTCTGCGTGGTCAGCGGTCGGGACCGTGCGGTGGTGCAGGAGTTGATGGGGCTGGACGACCTGGTGGTGGCCGGCAGCCACGGCTTCGACATCTGGCACCCCGAGCGGGGCACGCTGGCCCACGATGCGGCGTCCGGCTACGAAGATCTGATCGCGGGTGTCACCGAGCGGTTGTGCGGCGGGGTCGGTCAGCTCGAAGGCGTGCAGGTGGAGCCCAAGCGCGCGTCCGTGGCCGTGCATTACCGGCGGGCCGCGGCGGTGGCTCGGAAACGGGTGGGCGAGCTCGTCGAGCGGCTGCTGGCCGAGCGACCCGACGAGCTGAAGCTGACGCCCGGCAAAATGGTCTACGAGCTGCAGCCGAAGCTGGACTGGCACAAGGGCGCCGCGGTGCGCTACCTCCTCGACGTGCTCGAGCTGACCGGCGACGACGTGGTGCCGCTCTACCTGGGTGACGACGTGACCGACGAGGACGCCTTCCGGGCGCTGCGCGGCGTCGGGATCGGGGTGTACGTCGGCCGCGCCGAAGAGCTCGACCGGGAGACCGCCGCCGACTTTGTCGTGGACGACGTGGACCAGGTGCGGCAACTGCTCGACACGCTCGGCCGCTGAGCCATCGCCCGCTGGGTCCCGCTCAGCTAAGTGGCCGCCCAGCTGAGTCGCCGCCCAGCGGGCCCTCCGAACCGCTGTCCAGCGCGGTCCGGTCCGACCTGGCACGCTGCCCGTGTGACATTCCAGGGGGCGATCTTCGACGTCGACGGGGTGCTGGTCGACTCGCCGCACGAACAAGCGTGGCGGGACGCGTTGCGCGAGCTGATGGAAGGCCCGTGGGCATCCATCGCCGGCGACACGTCTTGGGGTCCGGACAAGTTCACCTCGCGGGTCTATCAGGAGCGGTTGTCCGGTCGGCCCCGGTTGGATGGAGCGCGGACCGCGCTGGAGTACTTCCAGGTGCCGGATCTGGAGGTTCGCGCCCTCGCGTACGCCGACCGCAAGCAGGACATGGTGGTCCGGTTGATCGAGGCCGACGAGTTCACCGCCTTCGACGACGCGCTGCGGTTCGTGCTCGCGGTCAAGGAGGCCGGCATCCGGACGGCGGCCGCAAGCTCGTCGAAGAACGCCGGGCTGCTGCTGGGCAAGATCCGCCTCGACGAGTTCGCTCAACGCACCGGTCTGCCCGGGGTCGCTCCCGGGCGGACCCTGCGCGAGGCGTTCGACGCCGACACCTCCGGGCGGGAGTTCGCACACGGCAAGCCAGCGCCGGACATCTTCCTCGCGGCGGCCGCCGAGCTGGGTGCCGAGCCGGCCGCCTGCTTCGTGGTGGAGGACGCGCCGAGCGGGGTGCGGGCCGCCAAGGCCGGCGAGATGGCTGCTGTGGGGCTGGCCAGGGCCGACGACGCGGCGCTGCTGGCCGCCGAGCACGCCGATCTGGTGGTGGCCTCACTGGACCAGGTTGACCTCGCCTCGCTGCGGCGGGGCGAGCTGGTGCGCCGTTCGGGCTAGGCCCGACTACCGACAGGCGCACCGAGCAGACCGATCACAGCACGGCTACGACGGTACTCTTCCAGGCCAACGCCGCCGCCATACCGCTTGCCTCGGAAACCCCCACGTCAAACGCCCGGAGGTCCTTGCGGAGCGCACGTGCATCGGGCACCCTGCCTTGCAGGCCCGCGAATCGGCTGCCGCGCCATCCGAGGCTGTGACCGACCCGTTTTGACCCCTTGGGAACGGGCCGGGTATCCTTTGCCGTAGTGCCCGGCCATGTCGGGTCGCTCCGCGTGTTCGTCGCAGTGTCGCTCGCCTCCGTGTGAGTGCATCAACACGGAATCGCGGGTCCCGCTGGGCCGTTGCAGTCAACCGCGGCAGCAGGCCTCAGCGGCGACACGCCCGAACTCGGGGGGACGGACGTCCCCGGGTTGGGCTCCCAGCTCGACATGTTCCACCGCACAAGCACGACTGAAACAAGCAACGCATCTGCCACCAAGTACGAAGCCACGCAGTACCGACGGGAAGAAGTAGCCGGTTCATGCCCACGATCCAGCAGCTGGTCCGCAAGGGCCGCGAGGACAAGGTCGCGAAGACCAAGACCGCCGCGCTGAAGGAAAGCCCCCAGCGCCGCGGTGTCTGCACACGCGTGTACACCACCACGCCGAAGAAGCCGAACTCCGCGCTGCGCAAGGTCGCCCGGGTTCGGCTGAGCAGCCAGATCGAGGTCACCGCCTACATCCCCGGTGAGGGCCACAACCTGCAGGAGCACTCCATCGTTCTGGTCCGCGGCGGCCGGGTGAAGGACCTCCCCGGTGTCCGTTACAAGATCATTCGCGGTTCGCTGGACACCCAGGGTGTCCGCAACCGCAAGCAGGCTCGCAGCAAGTACGGCGCGAAGAAGGAGAAGAGCTGATGCCTCGCATGGGTTTCCTGACGCAGTCCCGCTCCGGCTTGAAGCTCGCCTCGAAGGGAACTGACTGATGCCTCGCATGATTTCCCTGGCACAGTCCCGCTCCGGCTTGAAGCTCGCCTCGAAGGGAACTGACTGATGCCTCGCAAGGGCCCCGCTCCGAAGCGTCCGCTGGTATCCGACCCGGTGTACAGCTCGCCGCTCGTCACCCAGCTCGTGAACAAGGTGCTCGTCGACGGCAAGAAGTCCATCGCCGAGCGCATCGTCTACGCGGCAATGGAGGGCTGCCGGGACAAGACCGGCACCGACCCGGTGGTCACTCTCAAGCGCGCGCTGGACAACGTGAAGCCCGCCCTGGAGGTGCGCAGCCGTCGAGTAGGTGGCGCCACCTACCAGGTGCCGGTCGAGGTGCGACCGGTCCGCCAGACCACCCTGGGCCTGCGCTGGCTGGTGACCTTCGCCAAGCAGCGCCGGGAGAAGACCATGGTCGAGCGGCTCCAGAACGAGCTGCTGGACGCGAGCAACGGTCTGGGCGCTGCGGTCAAGCGCCGCGAGGACATCCACAAGATGGCCGAGTCGAACAAGGCATTCGCGCACTACCGGTGGTGACGGACCCACCGTCCGTTCACCACTCACCTACCCACAACCCGCCCACCACGCGAGAGGGGGGAGCATGAGCATGGCCCAGGATGTACTGACGGACCTGACGATGGTTCGCAACATCGGCATCATGGCGCACATCGACGCCGGCAAGACCACCACCACCGAGCGGATCCTGTACTACACCGGAATCAACTACAAGATCGGTGAAGTGCACGACGGCGCCGCCACGATGGACTGGATGGAGGAGGAGCAGAAGCGCGGCATCACGATCACGTCCGCCGCCACCACCTGCTTCTGGAAAGACCACCAGATCAACATCATCGACACCCCCGGCCACGTCGACTTCACCGTGGAGGTGGAGCGCAACCTGCGGGTGCTGGACGGCGCGGTCGCGGTCTTCGACGGCAAGGAGGGGGTCGAGCCGCAGTCCGAGCAGGTCTGGCGGCAGGCCACGAAGTACGACGTTCCGCGCATCTGTTTCGTCAACAAGATGGACAAGCTCGGCGCCGACTTCTACTTCACCGTGCGCACCATTGCCGAGCGTCTGGGTGCGACCCCGCTGCCCCTGCAGCTGCCGATCGGCGCCGAGAACGACTTCATGGGCGTCATTGACCTGGTGCAGATGCGCGCGCTGACCTGGCGCGGCGAGGTGGCGATCGGCGAGGACTACGCGATAGAGGAGATCCCCGGGGATCTTGCCGACAAGGCGGCCGAGTATCGCGAGAAGCTGCTCGAGGCCGTCGCCGAGACCGACGACGGCCTGATGGAGCGCTACCTCGGTGGCGAGGACATCTCCGTCGAGGAGATCAAGACTGGCATCCGCAAGATCGTGAACGATCGCATCGCCTACCCGGTGCTGTGTGGTTCGGCGTTCAAGAACAAGGGCGTGCAGCCCATGCTCGACGCGGTGATCGACTACCTGCCCTCGCCCATGGACCTGCCCCCGGTCGAGGGCCTGATGCCGGACGGCGAGACCCCGGCCTTCCGCAAGCCGACCCGGGAGGAGCCCTTCTCCGCGCTCGCGTTCAAGATCGCGGTGCACCCGTTCTTCGGCAAGCTGACCTACATCCGGGTGTACTCCGGGCGGGTGCCCGCCGGGGCGCAGCTCATCAACTCCACCAAGGAGCGCAAGGAGCGCATCGGGAAGATCTTCCAGATGCACGCCAACAAGGAGAACCCGGTTGACGAGGCCCTGGTCGGGCACATCTACGCGGTGATCGGGCTCAAGGAGACGACTACCGGCGACACGCTCTGCGACCCGCAGAACCCGATCGTCCTGGAGTCGATGACCTTCCCGGAGCCGGTCATCTCGGTGGCCATCGAGCCGAAGACCAAGGCCGACCAGGAGAAGCTCTCCACGGCGATCCAGAAGCTCGCCGAGGAGGACCCGACGTTCCGGGTCAACCAGGACGACGAGACCGGTCAGACCATCATCCAGGGCATGGGTGAGCTGCATCTTGAGGTGCTGGTCAACCGGATGAAGTCGGACTTCAAGGTCGAGGCGAACATCGGCAAGCCGCAGGTGGCCTACCGCGAGACCATCACCAAGGTGGTCGAGAAGTACACCTACATCCACAAGAAGCAGACCGGTGGCTCCGGCCAGTTCGCCAAGGTGATCATCACCCTGGGCCCGCTGGACACCGGTGACGGCGCGATGTACGAGTTCGAGAGCAAGGTCACCGGTGGCCGGGTGCCCAGGGAGTACATCCCCTCGGTGGACGCCGGCGCCCAGGACGCCATGCAGTACGGCGTGCTGGCTGGCTACCCGCTGGTCGGGCTCAAGCTCACGCTGCTGGACGGCGCCTACCACGAGGTCGACTCCTCGGAGATGGCGTTCAAGATCGCCGGCTCGATTGCGCTGAAGGAAGCGGCCCGCAAGGCCGGTCCGGTGCTGCTGGAGCCGATGATGGCCGTCGAGGTCACCACGCCCGAGTTCTACATGGGCGATGTGATCGGCGACCTCAACTCCCGCCGTGGCCAGATCCAGGCCATGGAGGAGCGGGCCGGCGGTCGTGTGGTGAAAGCGCTGGTCCCGCTCTCGGAGATGTTCGGCTATGTGGGCGACCTCCGGTCGCGCACCCAGGGCCGGGCCAACTACTCGATGGTCTTCGACTCGTACGCGGAGGTCCCGACCAACGTGGCGAAGGAGATCATCGCGAAGGCAACGGGGGAGTGAGCATCGCAGCGAGCGCAAGCGAGCGAGGAGCGGAGCGAGTCCGGGGCCGAGTAGACAGCTCCGCGAAGGCCACCGGCGAGTAGGCCGGAGCAAGACTAGTCAGGTCGACGGAGTAGCGTCCTCGATCCGGAAGACAAGACAGACCCTGCCGTCAGCACGGCGGACAACGAAATTAACAAAGTCCAGGAGGACCCTGCAGTGGCGAAGGCGAAGTTCCAGCGGACCAAGCCGCACGTCAACATCGGCACCATTGGTCACATCGACCACGGCAAGACCACGCTGACGGCGGCAATCACCAAGGTTCTGCACGACAAGTTCCCTACCCTCAACGAGGCCAGTGCGTTCGACCAGATCGACAAGGCCCCCGAGGAGCGGCAGCGCGGTATCACCATCTCGATCGCGCACGTCGAGTACCAGACCGAGAAGCGGCACTACGCACACGTCGACTGCCCCGGGCACGCCGACTACATCAAGAATATGATCACCGGTGCGGCGCAGATGGACGGCGCCATCCTGGTGGTCGCGGCGACCGACGGCCCGATGCCGCAGACCCGCGAGCACGTGCTGCTGGCCCGCCAGGTCGGTGTGCCCTACATCGTCGTCGCGCTGAACAAGGCCGACATGGTCGACGACGAGGAGATCATGGAGCTGGTCGAGCTCGAGGTCCGTGAGCTGCTCAGCTCGCAGGACTTCCCGGGCGACGACCTGCCGATCGTGCGGGTTTCGGCGCTCAAGGCGCTCGAGGGCGACGAACAGTGGGGCAAGTCGGTGCTCGAGCTCATGGACGCGGTGGACGAGAACGTCCCGGAGCCCGTCCGAGACATCGAGAAGCCGTTCCTGATGCCGGTGGAGGACGTCTTCACCATCACCGGTCGTGGCACGGTGGTCACCGGTCGTGTCGAGCGCGGCATCGTCAAGGTGAACGAGGAGGTGGAGATCGTCGGCATCAAGGAGAAGTCGATGAAGACCACCGCCACGGGCATCGAGATGTTCCGCAAGCTGCTGGACGAGGGTCGTGCCGGCGACAACGTCGGTCTGCTGATCCGTGGCATCAAGCGCGAGGAGGTGGAGCGCGGCATGGTCGTGGTGAAGCCGGGCACCACCACCCCGCACACCGACTTCGAGGCCGAGGTCTACATCCTGGCCAAGGACGAGGGCGGGCGGCACACGCCGTTCTTCAACAACTACCGGCCGCAGTTCTACTTCCGCACCACCGACGTCACCGGTGTCGTGACCCTGCCCGGTGGCACCGAGATGGTCATGCCGGGCGACAACACCTCGATGACGGTGGCGCTGATCCAGCCCATCGCCATGGAGGAGACGCTGCGGTTCGCCATCCGTGAGGGCGGCCGGACCGTCGGTGCTGGCCGAGTAACCAAAATCCTCAAGTGAATCGGGGCTCAGAGCGCGACCAGCTGCGTTCTCCCTCGCTCGCGTGCTGAGGCACGCGTCGCTCGGTGCGGCCTTGCTGGACGCACTCTGATTCCCCGATTCGTCAGCTCGAGAAGTAACACCCCCGATTTGGGTTGCCAGACAGCGGTGTGGCATCCTGGATGGGTTGCTCGCTGGGGCCGGTCGGTACCGAGTGCTGATCGGCCCCAGCACGAGCGGCCCGCTATGGATGGTCGGAAGTCTGACCGGGCGCGGCGGGCCCAAGAGCCCTTCCGAATCGATGAGGCCAAGGCGACAGTGTGTGCCAGTAGCGCGACACGCCCGACCTCGTGGACCGGAGACACCAGCAGCGACAGCGTTGGTAGGGCTTGGTGACACAGCGCTAAGTGACACAGCAGTGACAAGCACTGATGAGCAGCGGCAGGAAGAAGAGGACGGCCTACCACATGGCGGGACAGAAGATCCGCATCAGGCTCAAGGCCTACGACCACGAGGCGATCGACGCGTCCGCACGCAAGATTGTCGAGACGGTGACGCGTACCGGCGCTCGCGTCGTGGGCCCGGTGCCGCTGCCGACCGAGAAGAACATCTACTGCGTCATCCGTTCGCCGCACAAGTACAAGGACTCGCGCGAGCACTTCGAGATGCGCACCCACAAGCGGCTGATCGACATCCTCGACCCGACGCCGAAGACGGTCGATGCACTGATGCGCATCGACCTCCCGGCCTCCGTCGACGTGAACATCCAATGATGGGGATGGATTTCAAAGAAGGCGTGAAGAAATGACTACGTCGGCGACGACGACCGAGAAGCAGGTGACCGGCATTCTGGGCACCAAGCTCGGGATGACGCAGGTGTTCGATGAGAACAACCGTGTCGTGCCGGTGACCGTGGTGCGTGCCGGGCCCTGTGTGGTGACCCAGATCCGCACCAAGGAGAACGACGGCTACGCCGCGGTGCAGCTGGCCTACGGGCCCATCGACCCGCGCAAGGTGAACAAGCCGGAGACCGGCCACTTCAGCAAGGCCGGCACCACACCCCGCCGCCACGTTGTCGAGCTGCGCACCTGCGACGCCGGTGACTACCAACTCGGCCAGGAGGTGACCGCCTCGGTGTTCAAGGCTGGCGCCCTGGTCGACGTGGTGGCCACCAGCAAGGGCAAGGGCACGGCGGGTGTGATGAAGCGGCACGGGTTCCACGGCCTCGGCGCCAGCCACGGGGTCCAGCGCAAGCACCGTTCGCCCGGCTCCATCGGTGGCTGCGCCACCCCGGCCCGGGTGTTCAAGGGCCTGAAGATGGCCGGTCGGATGGGCAACGAGCGGGTCACCACCCAGAACCTCACGGTGCACCGGGTGGACGCCGAGACCAACCTGCTGCTGATCAAGGGCGCGGTCCCTGGCCCCAAGGGCGGTCTGGTGTTGGTCAAGGGTGCCTCGAAGGCGGGTGCGTGACGATGACCGAGACCAGTGTGACGAGCGTGGATGTCCGCAAGCCGGGTGGCGGGACCGACGGTTCCGTCGAGCTGCCGGCCGCGGTGTTCGACGTCGCGGAGAACAAGGCGCTGATGCACCAGGTGGTGGTGGCCCAGCTGGCCGCCGCCCGCCAGGGCACCCACAAGGCCAAGACCAGGGCCGAGGTCAGTGGTGGCGGCCGGAAGCCGTACCGCCAGAAGGGCACCGGCCGGGCCCGGCAGGGTTCCATCCGGGCACCGCAGTTCGCCGGCGGTGGTGTGGTGCACGGCCCGGTGCCGCGTGACTATGCGCAGCGGACGCCCAAGAAGATGAAGCAGGCCGCGCTGCGCGGCGCGTTGTCCGACCGGGCCCGCAACGGCCGGGTGCACGTGCTGTCGGAGATCGTGACCGGCCACGCGCCGTCCACCAAGGCGGCCAAGGCCATCATCGGCGTGATCAGCGAGCGCCCTCGGGTGCTCGTCGTGCTCGGCCGGGATGACGAGATCGGCTGGCGCAGCCTGCGCAACCTGGCGAACGTGCATCTGATCGCGCCCGACCAGCTCAACACCTATGACGTGCTGGTCAACGATGACGTGGTGTTCACCGCGGCGGCGCTGGAGGCGTTCCTGGGCGGCCCCGCGCGGGGCCGCAGTGCCAAGGCCACAGCCCGGTCCAGCGAGATCGCTGGTGGCTCTGGAACGACGCAGACGGAGGACAGCAAGTGATCCCCGACCCGCGCGACGTGCTGATCGCGCCGGTGGTCTCCGAGAAGAGCTACGGGTTGCTCGAGCAGCGCCAGTACACCTTCCTGGTCCCGCCCGGCGCGAACAAGACCGAGATCAAGATCGCGGTTGAGAAGGTTTTCAAGGTCCGGGTGGAGAGCGTGAACACGCTGAACCGGCCGGGCAAGCGCAAGCGCAGCAAGCAAGGGTACGGCAAGCGCAAGGACACCAAGCGCGCAATCGTGACGATCTCCGAGGACAGCAGTCCGATCGAGATCTTCGGCGGAGCTTCGAGCTGAGGGAGGAGTAACAATGGGCATCCGCAAGTACAAGCCGACCACCCCGGGCCGGCGTGGTTCCAGCGTCTCCGACTTCACCGAGATCACTCGGGATCACCCGGAGAAGTCACTGATCCGTCCGCTGCACGGGCGGGGCGGACGCAACGTCCACGGCAAGATCACCACCCGGCACAAGGGTGGCGGGCACAAACGGGCTTATCGCCTGATCGACTTCCGCCGGGCGGACAAGGACGGGGTGCCGGCCAAGGTCGCGCACATCGAGTACGATCCGAACCGGACCGGCCGGATCGCGCTGCTGCACTACGCCGACGGCGAGAAGCGCTACATCGTCGCCCCGGAGAAGCTCAAGCAGGGCGACAAGGTGGAGAGCGGCCCGAAGGCAGACATCAAGGTCGGCAACAACCTGCCGCTGCGCAACATCCCCACCGGCACCGTGATCCACGCCATCGAGCTGCGGCCCGGTGGCGGGGCCAAGATGGCCCGCTCGGCCGGCGCGAAGGTGCAGTTGGTGGCCAAGGACGGCCCGTACGGCCAGCTCCGGCTGCCGTCCGGCGAGATCCGCAACGTCGACGTGCGTTGCCGGGCCACCATCGGCGAGGTCGGCAACTCCGAGCACTCGAACATCAACTGGGGCAAGGCCGGCCGGATGCGGTGGAAGGGCAAGCGCCCGACCGTGCGTGGGGTCGCGATGAACCCGGTCGACCACCCGCACGGTGGTGGTGAGGGCAAGACCTCCGGTGGCCGGCACCCGGTCAACCCGGGCGGCAAGCCCGAGGGCCGTACCCGCCGGCAGAAGCCGAGCGACAAGCTGATCGTCCGCCGCCGGCGCACCGGCAAGAAGCGCTGAGGGAGACAGGGTCATGCCTCGCAGCCTGAAGAAGGGCCCGTTCGTCGACGACCACCTGCTCAAGAAGGTGGACGTGCTGAACGCGGCCGACAAGAAGACCGTGATCAAGACCTGGTCCCGCCGGTCGACGATCATTCCCGACATGATCGGGCACACCATCGCGGTACACGACGGCCGCAAGCACGTGCCGGTGTTCGTCTCGGAGTCGATGGTCGGGCACAAGCTGGGCGAGTTCGCCCCGACCCGCACGTTCCGTGGCCACATCAAGGACGACCGCAGGGCTCGCCGCCGCTAGCGCGGCGGGGACAGCCCAGAGCTGAAGAAGGCTGAGGAAGACATGGCTGAAGCCAGCCAGGACACCAGCACCGAGGGTGCCGCGCCGACGCGCGCGCTCGCGCGGGCTCGGCACGTCCGGATGAGCCCTCGGAAGGTTCGGCGCGTCGTCGACCTCGTGCGTGGCCAGCGGGCACTCGACGCCTTGACGTTGCTGAAGTTCGACCAGCACGCGGCCAGCGAGCCGGTGTACAAGGTGATCGCTAGCGCCATCGCGAACGCCGAGCACAACCTGGAGCTGGACCGCGACAGTCTGGTGATCGCCACCGCGTACGTCGACCAGGGCAAGACGATGAACCGGATCCAGCCGCGTGCGCAGGGCCGGGCCTACCGGATCCGCAAGCGCACCAGCCACATCACCATCGAGCTCGAGTCGCGGCCGGAGTTGGCCAGGCGGACGCAGCGCGGCGCGAAGGGAAGGACCCGCTGATGGGTCAGAAGATCAATCCGCACGGCTTCCGGCTGGGCATCACCACGGACTGGAAGTCTCGGTGGTACGCCGACAAGCAGTATGCGGAGTACGTCAAGGAAGACGTGGCGATCCGTCGCATGCTATCCAAGGGCATGGAGCGGGCCGGCATCTCCAAGGTCGAGATCGAGCGCACCCGCGACCGGGTGCGGGTGGACATCCACACCGCCCGACCGGGCATCGTGATCGGTCGCCGCGGCGCCGAGGCCGACCGCATCCGGGGCAACCTGGAGAAGCTCTCCGGCAAGCAGGTGCAGCTGAACATCCTTGAGGTCAAGAACGCCGAGTCGGATGCCCAGCTGGTGGCCCAGGGGGTTGCCGAGCAGCTGTCCAACCGGGTGGCGTTCCGCCGCGCGATGCGTAAGGCGATCCAGACCGCGATGCGTTCACCGCAGGTCAAGGGCATCCGGGTGCAGTGCTCCGGTCGTCTAGGCGGCGCTGAGATGTCCCGCTCGGAGTTCTACCGTGAGGGTCGGGTGCCGCTGCACACGCTGCGCGCGGACATCGACTACGGGCTGTTCGAGGCCCGCACCACGTTCGGCCGGATCGGCGTGAAGGTGTGGATCTACAAGGGTGACGTGGTGGGTGGCCGGCGCGAGCGGGACACCGCCGCCGCCGCCGCTGCCGCCGACCCACGCCAGCGGCGCGAGCGGCCGACCAAGCGT
>JALYVZ010000497.1 GCA_030852965.1 Actinomycetota bacterium
CCGCCGGCCCGGCCGACGGGCTGCCGAGTGCGGCGAACGCGCTGCCCAGGGCCCCGCCCGGCAGGTTCAACCCGTCGATCGGCAGCGCGGCGCCGGCAACCGTCTCGCCGGCCAACATCGGTGGCAGCACCGGATCCAGGGAGACGGCCAGCAGCGGGTCGCGGCCACTGGTGTCCAGCCAGCGGCCCAGCCAGCCGCTCGACACCGGACGACCGGGCGAGGCGGTCTGCCAGATGTCCATCGAACGGAAGTGGCTGTGGTCTGGTTTCGGATAGGACACCCCGCGCACGATCGCCAACCGGCCGTCGTCCCACAGCCCCTTGAGTCCGGGCAGGCCTGGGTTGAGACCCAGCCCTTCGCCCAGTGGCAGCACTTCGGCCTCGGTGTAGGCGAGCTCGGGACGCGCGTTCTGGTATGCGCCGTCGGCGGCCGGGATCACCGTGTTCAACCCGTCGTTGCCGCCGTACATGGTCAGCATCACCAGCACGCCCGCGCCGAGCGGCAGTGGATCGGTGCGGGCTCGCGAGGCCAGTGCCTCGAAGCCCCAGCCGGTGGCGGCCGCCGCGGCCGAGGCCGCTCCGGTCCAGGCCAGGAAACGTCGGCGGCTCAGTGCGTCGACCATTGGGCTCTCCTGATGCGACTGACGAGGCTCATGTGCAGACGGCGTACTCGGGGCTGGCCAGCGCCAACCCGACCAGTTGCGCGGGCTGGCCGACCAGCGGACGCAGTGCGGCGGTCGTCCGGTCGCTGAACCCGGCCAGCCCCAGCAGCGCGGCGGTGGCCTGGATCCGGGCGCCGGGTACCGCGGAGCTGACCGGGCTGATGTCGCCGGCGGTGGCCAGGGCCTGGCCGAGTGTCATCCGGGTCAGCGCCGAGGCGGTGGTCAGCCAGGGCAGCCCCGCCGGCCAGCCACCGACGTTCGGCGGCGCCAGTGGCACCTGACCCAGGTCGGTCAGACCCTGGGCCAGCGCCGGCACCGTCGACGGCTTCATCCGCAACGCTCGCAGGGCGGCCACCAGCCACAACACCGGCTCGCGGACCAGCACGGACGCCGGGTCGCGGAACGCCGGCTGCCCGACCGCGGCCGCCACCAGCGCGGTGATGTCGTGGTTGGCGCCGTAGGCGGCGGTGAGGCGGTCCAGGGTGGCCGGGTCCGCCCGCGTGTCGGAGACGAACCGGGTCCATACCCGGCCGGCCAGGTACCTCGGCGACACCGGTTGGCGGACGAACATCTCGACCAGCCGACTGGCGTCGAGGGCACCGCTGGTGCCCAGCACGGTCTCCGGCCCGGGGTCGTGAGCCCTCGGCGTCACGGTGGCGCCGCCGGTCTGGTAGTCCACTCGCCAGCCGGTGAGCGCGCGGGCGCTGTCCCGCACGTCGGCCTCGGTGTAGTGGCCAACGCCCAGGGTGAACAGCTCCATGAACTCACGGGCCAGGTTCTCGTTCGGCTTGCCGACCCGGTTGCCGCCGCCGTCCAGCCACACCAGCATCGCCGGGTCGACGATCATGGCCTGGGCGAGCGTCCGGAAGTCGCCCCGGCCCAGCCGGCGCAGGGTGTCGTTCTGGGTGTACATCAACTGGGCGTTCTTGACCTTGTGTGCGCTGGTGGCGAAGTGGCCGTGCCAGAACCAGGTCATCCGCTCGGGGTAGGGCTGCTCCACCGCCGCCATCCGGTCCAGCCACCAGCCACCGAGCTGGGCGGACTGCTCCAGCCCGGTACGGCGGTTGGCCCGTTTCTGGTCCTTGGGCACGCCCTGGCCGGCGCGGGGCTGGAGCGGGCCGAAGTCCGGTGCCGGGGTTCGCTGCGCGCCGGCATCCGGTCCGTTCGCCCTGGTCAGCCGGGCCAGCGTGGCCTCGAACCCGGCAGCTGTCGCGGCGTCTAGCTCGCCCGGACGCGGCCCAAGGCCGACCCGGTTCAGCAGCCGTCGCACGGCGTCCCGTTCGCTCATCACGGGCTGGACGCTAGGCGCGGGCGGGACCGGTCCCAAGGATTCGCACCGCATCTTCAGAGAGCCTTCAGCGGGCGGGTCCGGTCGGCACCGCGGCGCTGAAGAGTCGCTGAAGAACCGGCCGTTTCTGCGGTTTCGGTTGCCAGCCGCGGCCAAGCTCGGTCCAGAAGCCCCCCGATGTGAAAGGACCTTCGACATGACTCGACCGACTCGAAAGATGCAGCTCGCCGGGGCGGCGGTAGTACTGGCCGCCCTCGTCGGCGGTGGCGTGACCTACCTGGCCGCCGCGCCGGCCGCGCAGAGCACCGCCAGTGCCGCGC
>JALYVZ010000498.1 GCA_030852965.1 Actinomycetota bacterium
TCTCCGGGCAGGGCCAGCACCTCGGCGGGCCGCCCGGACGCCCGGATCCGTGCGGCCAGCTCGACCAGCGAGCCCTGGCTGCCGCCGTAGCCGGGGACCAGCAGCACCGGTCCCGGACGGTCCGGCGGCGGCCGAGCACCGGCCGGCTCGCCCCGGTGCCCGCCGGGAACGAGCTGGACGCCCACCACCACGCCCACCACCACGACCAGCACCACCAGCACCCCGAGGACAAGCAGGCGTCGACGGCGACTCACCCCACCATCCTCACAGCCAGGATGCGCGCGGGCCACACCGCCGGTAGGGCACCGGGCCCGCGCCGCTCGCACTCGTCCGTCGCGGCGTCCAACGCGACAATGTGCCGTTCTCCGCGACCGTCCACACGGTCCGGCCCACCGCGATGGGTGAGCCGGTGACCTGCCTCGGAGACTGCCAGCCTCGGGCCAGCCTCCTGGACTTCGCCCGGGCGGCGAGATCGTGCGACCCAATTTCAGCCAAGGAATGCCGCCAGGGCCTGGGCCAGCTCGGCGGGATGCTCTTCCTGCAGATAGTGGCCGGCGCCGGGGATGGCGACCTCGCTGACGTTGGTCGCCACCTGTCGCAGGCTGTCGGCGCTGAGTTGGGTCTCGCCCACACCGGCCAACGCCAGCGTGGGCATGCTCAGCGGCGCCCCGGCGCCTCGGCGGTTGTCAGCGGCATCGGTGTACAGGGCGCGGTACTGGCCCAGCGCGGCGCTCAGCCGACCGGGGCGGGCGTAGGAGCGGGCGTAGAGATCCAGCGCCCCGGAGCGCTGCATCTGCGGGCTGGCGGTGAAGGAGGCGAAGTATTCCCGTTCCCGGCCACTGATCAGCAGCTCCGGCACCCGGGGTTGGGCGAAGAACACCAGATGCGCCAAGCCCTGCCCGGGTACGCGGAAGTCCAGCAGCCGCTCCAGTCCGAAGCCGGGGATCGCCGCTCCGGACAGGGCCAGGTGACTGACTTCGTCGCGGTACTGGCGGGCGTAGGCGTAGGCCACCCACCCGCCCAGGTCATGGCCCATCAGCGCCACTCTCGGCAGCCCCAACGAGCGGACCAACCCGTGCACATCCCGGGCCAGGGTCTGGGTGTCGTAGCCGGCGGGTGCCAGCGAGGAACATCCGACCCCGCGCGAATCCGGCGCGATGACCGTGTGCGTGCGCGCCAGCAACGGCATCACCTGCCGCCAGGTCCACCACGTCTCCGGGAACCCGTGCAGCAGCACCACCGCCGGACCCCGCCCGCCGATGAGGTAATGCAGCCGCACCCCGTCCACCTCGACGTCGCGGTGGGAAAACCCAGCCAACTGCCCGCCACACTCCGCCAACCCGCCGCCGCCGTCGCCACCGCCACCGCCGCGAGCGTCCGAGCAGCCGAGGCACGCGCTGAGCACGACGACCAGCGCGGCGAGCACTTTGGTCCGCATCCCCCGATGATGGCCCACCCCCGCGACCGACGAGAACGCCACCGGAGGCTTGCCGCCCGGTGCGGGTGCGTTGTCGTTGGTCAGGACGCGGGCGCGATGTTGACGTTGACCAGGCCCCAGTAGTCGGAGCCCGGTGGGGCGAGGTTCCCGGTGAGCATCTGCCCGCCTGGCCATGAGCCGGGCGGTCGAGGTGACTTACCTGGTAAAGGTCGTGGTCTCCGCCCGGGCCCCCATCGACCGGGAACACCGCAACCGCCCGAAACCCGGGCACCAAGGCGATCGGATCGTTGTGCCGGCCGTCCCCGAACATGGTCACGACGTCCTTCCCGGCCGGCACGGTCTGCGACAGCTGGGAGCCCCAAGTTGCCGTTGCGGTCGGTGGTTGAGTCGAAGCGGCCGTGCGTGCCCCGCACCAGCCCAGCGCGCCATTCGAGGTCCTCCAGCCGGAGCGAGACCACCCCCCCGACCCTGAGCCCAAGGCGAACCAGCAGCACGAGCATCGCCTCGCCGCGAAGGAGCCTCGGATCGCCCCGACAGGGCGGCGAACAGCCCCGCGACCGCTTCCATGTCCAGTGCAGCCGGCCCGAACGTCGCCCTGCTCGGGGCCGCGACCCGTCCCACCGCGTCGGGAAGCGACGCCAGGACCAGGCGCTCCCCCCACATCCACCGCAGCAGCGCGGTGACGGCCCGACACGCCAAGGATGCTCCTATGGATGTCAAGCGGCGAGTTCAAGATTGTTTGCCGTGAGTAGGGCGGTGTAGACCTCGCGGGCGATGTAGCGCTTGAGGCAGCGGATGATCTCGGGTTTGCTCATGCCTTCGGTG
>JALYVZ010000175.1 GCA_030852965.1 Actinomycetota bacterium
GCCCCGCAGGGGCGCGCAGCGTCCTTGACGCGTGGGGGGCCGGGCCGTACACGCGGCCGCCGCGAACCCGACCACAGCCCAGCCAACCACAACCAGGGGTTGACACAGAGGGTGTCATGGGAGGTCTTTCTTTGTCAGGTAGGTAGCAATTGCCGCTGAGACGGGAATCCCTGTCCTCTCTTCGAGCCATGCCCACAGACCATTGGGATTGGCCTCCAGAAACCACCATTTCCCTGACTGATCGACTGAAAAGTCGAAAGCCGCGAAGCTCAGGCCGACGTTGGTCATGTATGAGAGGATTCCCGAGCGAACCTCGTCCGGAACATCAATCAGCCGGTAGTCGAGTGCGTCATAGTTGGCTCGCCAGTCCACGTAGGTGTCATCGGTTTTCGCGTCGATTGCCACGGCGAATATGTCGCGTCCGATGACTGTTACCCGCGTATCGTAGGATTTCTCGATAAAGCGCTGAAATTCGTGTGCCGTCTTGGAGATGCTCGCATCATCGATCATTTCTTTCGTCACGATCGTGGCGTTGACTACCTTGACGTTACCCAATTCCGCGATGACACCGGGAGACATGGGCTTGTAGATCACTCGCCCGTCAATGTCGTCGATAAAGCACCGCGCGGCGGCGCCCACACTCGTTATGAGTGTTGGGGGTACTGGTAGGTCGCAGTCCCGGGCAACGGTGAGTTGAAGTGGTTTGTAGGACGCGTCGGCTACCCGAGCAGGGTGATTGACCCATGTGCACCGCAGGGCGGACAGAACGCCACCGATCCCTTGCACGGCCTCCATGAGCGCGAAACGTCGTTCCGGCTCGGACATTCCTTCATCCAGCCCGAACACCCCCGGGCTGCGCCTGTACACGGCCGAAACGGCGCCGAGGTCGATGACCTGGTCGCCATGATGCAGCCAGCCCGGATGGGACCTGTCTGGCGTCGCTACCAGCCCTAGCCTCTCCGGGAAGTCGGCCGTGTCGATCCAGACAACCGATTCCGTGAGCGCGTTCTGTACTAGGCCAGCCTCGCCGTCGTCGGGGTCAGCAATCACGAGCACGCAGCGTGCGTCCGCGCTCATTCGTAGGTGATCTCGACATAGTGTTCAGTGTCGGGTTTGCCGCCTTCTTCCTTGCCGTCACCCGTGGTCCGAGTGGCCTTTGTCTTTGGTGTCCGAGTCTCCTTCTTCTCGTGCTTGGCCATCTGCCGAATCGGTGGGTCCGTCGCGAACCGCAAACCGAACGGCCGTGCGGGACTAGGCATGTCATTCCCAACCGCAAGCCGATGGGGACTTAGCGGGAAACGGCTTGAGATTGGGGGCTAAAGGATCAGAGCCAGGGAACATGAACAGGTCACCTCCAACGAGTACTGGTGTCTACCTACTTATCAGAGTAAAATAGTGGCGACATCTTCCCACTCGTACCTCCGACGGTCTCGATTCAACTTGATCAAGAGATGGACCCTACCCAGCAACTACAAGCGGGGAGAGGGGTGCCGCTGATTTCTGAGACATGGGCAGGACTCCTTCTCGGTCAGGCCAACGAAGCACCGAGCAGGTCTCGGTGCTTGGCGTCGAACTCGCGCACGGCTGACGAGCGGGCGTAAGGCGCGGCGGCGGCCCGGAACTCGGTGAGCAGGCGTCGCTGGCGGAGTGAATCGAGCCGGCGGATCGAGGTCGCAGCCTCGCTGGCAGTTTCGCAAGCTCGCTCGATGGAGCCGGCGCCGACTCGGGCCGTGGCCAGGTCGAGGAGCATCCCGGAGCGGTCGCGCACAAACGCGGGGTCGATCATCGCTACCGCGCGGCGGAGGTAGGGCTCGGCCTCGGCCGGTTGTCCGAGCGCCAGCAGCGACCAGCCCGCGAGACCGTGAGCGTCGGTCTGGTTGAACCAGTAGATCCACGATGGTTCGTCCTCGGGCGCCGACCGTGCCAGCAACTCGAAGCTGCGGTCCTGAGCGTGCTTGCACATGGTGGCCTCTCCCAAGTAACCGGCACCGAGTGCGAGGCGGCCGTAGAGCGAAGCTGCCACGGCTGGGGTGAGATCCTTCTCGTTGGTCAGCGCGGACTCAGCCAGGGTGACTGCGTCCCGAGGGCTGGTCGACTGCGCGGCTTGCACGCTCATGAACCCGAGGATGTTTGCCCCGATCCCTCGGTCACCGCTGACGTGGGCGGCGCGCAGCGCGGCGATGAAGTAGCGCTGGGCAATCGCGGGCTGGTTGGAGTCGTAGGCCAGCCAGCCGGCCAGCCGGCCGAACTCGGCGGCCATGCCGTGCAGGCGTTTGCCGACCTCCTCGGAGTAGGCGGCGTTGTCCAACATCGCCACCACCAGCCGCAGATCCTCCCGAACAGCGGGCAACAATGTGCCGCCACCGAGCGCGTCATCCATCCGCCGTCGCGCGTCGGCGACCCGCTCCAGGTCGTCCACCAGCGCGTGATCAACCCGCTTGCCCAGCAGCGAGGCCGCCACCCGAGCAGGGTCGAACAGCCACTGGTGCGCGACCGCGGTCAAGGTCAACCCGGTCAAGGCAAGAAAGTGCCGCCGCTCCATGACGTCAGCATCCACCACCGTAGCCAGCGCCGCTACCGCCCCGGCCGGGGTTCGCGGGGTGTCCAGTCCGTCGTCGGCGGGCACGAAGCGCAACGGCCCGGCGGCAGACCAGCCCAGCGCGTCCAGCGTGACGGGTTCCCCGAGCCGCTCGTGCAGCAGGTGACACACCAACGCCGGCCACGGCTCGCGCGGCACCGCCGGCACCGAGCGGCCCTTCGGCGCCTGTACCCACCGGCGGGCATTGCGCGGGTGACCATAAACGCCCAGACCCAGCGCGGTCGCCAGCTCGTTACACCGGGCGCCGAGGTTCTCCGGGCTCCACTTGGCCCTGGCCAGCAGCCGTTCCAGTACGGCATTGCGCCCGGTATCGGCGGTGTCTGCGCTCATCGTTCCCACCCTCACGGTTGTGCGCATCAGGCATCGACCGTAACGCCTCGCACACCACCAGAAAGCCGAACGTGAAAAACGTGCATGGTCAATTCGGGCTTCCGCGCTGGCCCAGACGCGAAGGTCGAACCCATGAGCCGACCACCTCACAGGAGAACTCATGGCAACGACTCCGCGCCAGCCTGAGCCGCGTCGGCTGCGCGTCGTGTCCGGGACACCTCTCACCGACGAATGCGTCGGCGCGGTCCGTGCGGCAGCCCGACTGCTGGTGGACTACAGCGACCGGGGCTGGGTGCGGATGCTGGCCGAGCATGTGGCCGACCCAAATGGGCATTGTCGGGCATGTTCATCCAGCGCGGTGGGTGCGCCGGTGTGGCCGTGCTCGTTGTGCTCGATCACTCGGCACGCCGAGCAGCCCTCCGGGCAACGCGGTAACGGGCGTTCGCGGTGACGGCGGTCGGAGAGCTTGACGAGCGGGCCTGGTTGCGGCTGGTGCGCGGTGCGGAGGCGGTGCCGATGACCTGCCGGGCCGACCGGTGTGAGCATGCGATCACCGAGGGCAGGTTCCTGCACGGTCGGGGGCGCGGGCAGTTCGAGGCCGTGTGCGGGCGTCAGGTGGTGCCGGGGTCGCTGTTCGCCGCGCCGGGCCGCGTCTGCTCCGGGTGCGCGGTCGAGTTGTTGTCCGGCGAGTCCGCTCGGGCGCGGCGCGCCGGGCTGGCACGAGACGGGCGTGGTGCGGGACGCGGCCGTGCCGCGCTGCGACGAACGGCCAGGCTGCTGCGACCAGGTCAGCACCGGCTGGCCGGTGCTGACCGGCATCGACCGGGTTACCGCTGGGCTTGACCGAAGTGCTTACTGGCAGCTTGCTGGTCGGCTCTCATCTTTTCGACCCGTTGCTGGCTCGCCTCGGTGCGCTCATCCGCCTGCTGTCGCAGCAGCTCGTTCTGCCGGGTTCGGGCCTCCGTCAGCTGTGGGTTGGTGGCGCCCCCGGTGGACACCGGGTGACCGCTCAACCGGCCGCCCGCGCAATGCCCCGACGCGCCATCGGATCGGTCCGACTCCGCGACGTACTTGCCTCCAGTCGCGGCGCACGCCGAGGGCGGAACGCCGGTGGTCGCGGCCTCGGATGCGAACGCCGCGGGAACCGTGGCGGCGCATGCGACGAGCACAGTCGTGCCGACGAGCAAGTGGCGAACGATCATGAGTCCAGCCTCTCGGTCAGAGCCCGCGACGGGCCGGCCGCCTTTGCGATGCGCGTCGCGTGAACCAGTGTGCCCAGGCAAGCAGGTCAGGGGTTAACACAGCCCCAAGGACTTGTCATGATCGCGTCAAGTGACCCTCGTGAGTTGTGGGCACTGGCGTCGAACCGCCGCCACGTAGGCTGGCCACGTGATCGATACCGTCGAGCACGCCGGCGACACCCCGGACCAGCCGCAGCCGTACCGCGAGCTCGGGCTGAAAGACGACGAGTACGACCGGATCCGAGCCATTCTGCGAAGAAGGCCGACCGCCGCCGAGCTGGCGATGTACAGCGTCATGTGGAGCGAGCACTGCTCGTACAAGTCCTCCAAGGTGCACCTGCGCTACTTCGGTGAGACCACCACCGACGAGATGAGGTCCACGATGCTGGCCGGGATCGGGGAGAACGCCGGCGTGGTGGACATCGGCGACGGTTGGGCGGTCACGTTCAAGGTGGAGAGCCACAACCACCCGTCCTACGTGGAGCCGCATCAGGGCGCGGCGACTGGGATCGGCGGCATCGTCCGCGACATCATGGCCATGGGTGCCCGGCCGGTCGCGGTGGCCGACCCGCTGCGCTTCGGGCCAGCGGACGCCGATGACACCGCGCGGGTGCTGCCTGGGGTGGTCTCCGGGATCAGCTTCTACGGCAACTGCCTTGGCCTGCCGAACATCGGTGGCGAGGTGGTGTTCGACGCCTGCTACGCGGGAAACCCGCTGGTCAACGCGCTGTGCATCGGGGTGCTGCGCAAAGACGACCTGCACCTGGCACACGCCTCCGGGGTCGGTAACAAGATCGTGCTGTTCGGCGCGCGCACCGGGTTGGACGGCATCGGCGGGGTCTCGGTGTTGGCATCGGAGGCGTTCAGCTGCGGCGATGGCGACGGGCCGGCAACCGGGCGCAAGAAGCTGCCGTCAGTCCAGGTGGGCGACCCGTTCACCGAGAAGGTGCTCATCGAGTGCTGCCTGGAGCTCTTCCAGCAACGGCTGGTGGTCGGCATCCAGGACCTCGGCGGCGCCGGGCTGTCCTGCGCCACCTCCGAGCTGGCGTCCGCCGGCGACGGCGGCATGCGGATCGAGCTGGACGCCGTCCCGCTCAGAGCCTCGAGCATGACGCCGGCGGAGATCCTGTCCAGCGAGTCCCAGGAACGCATGTGCGCGGTGGTGACGCCCGACAGCGTGGACGCCTTCATGAAGGTGTGCGCCAAGTGGGACATCCTTGCGACGGTGATCGGCGAGGTCACCGACGGTGATCGACTGGTCATCACCTGGCGGGGCGAGACCGTGGTGGACGTGCCCCCGCGCACGGTGGCGCACGACGGCCCGGTGTACGAGCGGCCGATAGCGAAGCCCGCGAGCCAGGACGCGCTGGTCGCTGCCACCACGTCCGGGCTGCGCAGGCCGGAGGGCACCGAGCTGCGCGACACGATCCTCACCATGGCCGCCAGCCCGAACCTGTGCAGCCGGGCCTGGGTCACCGACCAGTACGACCGCTATGTGCGGGGCAACACCGCCTCCGCCCAGCCGCACGACACCGGGGTGCTGCGCCTCGACTCCGTAGACGGGGGACACAGCCGGCGCGGGCTTGCGGTGTCCTGCGACTGCAACGCCCGGTTCTGCGCGCTCGACCCGTATGAAGGTGCTCAGCTGGCGCTCGCCGAGGCGTATCGCAACGTCGCGGTCAGCGGCGCGGTGCCGGTCGCGGTGACCGACTGCCTGAACTTCGGCTCGCCGGAGGACCCCGGGGTCATGTGGCAGTTCGAGCGGGCCGTCAAGGGGCTGGCCGACGGGTGCGCCACGCTTGGCATCCCGGTCACCGGCGGCAACGTCAGCTTCTACAACCAGACCGGGGACGTCGCGATCCACCCGACCCCGGTGGTCGGGGTGCTCGGGGTGCTCGACGACGTCGGCCGTCGCGTCCCGAGCGGCTTCGCCAAGGCGGGAGACACGATTCTGCTGCTCGGGGATACCCGCGACGAGCTGGACGGCAGCGAGTGGGCGCACGTGGTGCACGGCCATCTGGGCGGCCGGCCGCCTCGGGTCGACCTGGCGGCGGAGCGGGCCCTGGGCACGGTGCTGACCGAGGCGGCCGCCTCGAAGACGATCGCCAGCGCGCACGACCTCTCCGAGGGCGGCCTGGCGCAGGCGCTGGTGGAGTCCTGCCTGATCGGCGTCGGAGTCGGCGGCGTGGGAGCCAGGGTCACGCTGGAGCAGGACCCGTTCGTGGCGCTGTTCTCCGAGTCGGCAGCCAGGGTGCTGATCTCTGCACCTGCGGACCGCGTTCAGGAGCTCACCGCGCGCTGCCGGGACGCGGGGGTGCCGGTCACCGACCTGGGCGAGGTCACTGAGGCGGCCGCCGGGCTGACGGTCAACGGCGTGGGCACGCTGGGCTGCGCGGAGCTGCGCGCGGCCTGGGAGGGCACGCTCCCAGCGCTGTTCGGCGGCTAGAGCATGTCGCTTGGGCTAGATCATGAGGGGCCAGCCGACGCCGGATGTGGGGGTGTCCAACCAGACCTGTGGTGTCCCGTCGACCCGCGTGGTGATCCCGATGCGCCGCCGTGCGGGACGCCGAAAAGGTCAGCACCGCGCCCCGGCCCGACTCAACCGGTGCCTTCTACCGATCGGCGTTGTATCCCCTCCTGACCCGCATCAATGCCTACGTGATGCGGTAGTCGCACAACAAGTACAAACGGCTGCGGAACCGGAAGAAGGCCTAAGCCGCGTGGGACCCGGGACGGAGCTCGAGGCGATCTCCGCCAGCGGGCAGCAGGACTGGCAGCCGGACGAGTACGCCGAACGGAATCTTGCTCGGCTGGTGGAGGCGGCCGATGGGGCTGAGGTTCGGGCCGGTAGCTACCACCGTCGCGTGCTGGAGTGGCTCGCGCGCAGCGAGCCTCAGGTTGTCGAGGTGATCGCGGCGATGATCGAGCGCGCCGGGAACGGTCCGGAGACCCCTCAGCTGACGCGGTCCCCATCGAGGGCGCTGAAGTCGAGGTCGCACAGGATGCGTCACATCGTGGCGTGGTCGCTGCCGGCGACGTCTCGGATGTCTTGCAGAAGCCGCCAGCCGACACCGGGCGTTGAGTTGCCGACGATGTAGAGCGGCGGGCCGTCGAAGGGTTCGTCGTCGCGGTAGAGCAGCTCGAAGTGCTCCAGGACCTCGACGTGTTGGCGCAGCTGGGTCGCGCTGCAGTCGGCGATGCTTTTCAGCACGCGCACCGGTATCTGGAACTCGGGCCACCATCAGCTGACCGCGAGGTGGGACGGTACCTTCTCCCCACGCGCCACGATCAGCTCGAGGAGCGAATGCCGTCGGCGGGGATCTTGGACAGGCGCTCGGCGAAGCGGTTGATCTCCGCGCAGGACTCGGCGAGCTCGTGTTCCTCGAGGCCGGCCGTGTCCAGGATGGCGAGGCCGTTAGCGGCCGGCGTGTAGCTGACGCCTTCGGTGACGTCGCCGACCTGGCGTCGTAGTTGGTCGATCGCGGCGGTGTAGATGGCTTCGTGGTTCCGCTTGAGGTCCTTGAGCTTGGTGACGGTCCACCGGCCGACGTCTCGGTCGATCGTGGTGTGGTGCGTCGAGCAGAGCAGCAGGAGGTTGTCGTAGCCGCGGCGTTTCTCGTTGGACATGGTCGGGTTGAAGCGCGCTGAGTCGGGCAGGGCGCCTTCGATGTGCGCCCCCTCACCCACGGGCAGCGCTCGGTGCTGCGCTCGCTGGCCGTGCACGGCGAGGACGGTCGGGCGGTGGCGAACCTGCACAGGCCGCCGCTGTCGCCGTCGCCGTCGAGCTGGCCGCCGAGCCCATCGACCTCGCCACCGGGCCGCCGTGGCGGGCGGTGCTGACCACCGAGCTCGGTGATCCGGTGCACCTGGTCGTCGTGATCCACCACGTGGCCGTGGACAACGACGCGCTGCGGCTGCTGGAGCGGGCGTTCCGGCGGGCAGTGGACGGCGACGACGTGGCCGCCGAGGTCC
>JALYVZ010000176.1 GCA_030852965.1 Actinomycetota bacterium
CGCCACACAACTCGAATAATCCGGGCGCCGACAGAAGTGCGTCGAAGGACGCACAGCCAGCGGCGTCGTACGCCGTGGTCGGGTCAGGGGTCGGCCGGCTGAGAGACGATGTCGGGTAAGCCCTGTGGTCAGCCCGGCGAGGGAGCAGACGATGAGGGCGGCGCCGGCGAGGTCCCAACCCGCGTCGGGCACCGGCTCACCAGGGAGGGTTCGCCGTGTCGCCGGCGGTGTTGAAGCGGTGTAGCAAGCGTTCCTCTACTGGACATCGGCTCAGGTCGTTGATCGGCGGGCACCGGCTGGATAGGCCGATGTTAGGTCTGGCGGCGACACGCTGCCTCGTGCGAGTGCGTCGATGAGCTTGGCGATTGTCAATTCTGTCAGCTCGTCATGGTTCTTTCAGCCTGAGGTGTTGCTGTGGCGATGTTTTGGTTCAGCCGGAACACGTTGGCGGGGTCGTAGGTCTGCTTCAATGCGGCGAGCCGCGGGTAGTTGTCCCCGTAGGCCGCGCGGACGCGTTCCTGGCCCTCGGCGCCGAGGTTGTTGACGTACGCGGCGCTCTCAAGGTGTGGCTGCATAGCGGCGAAGAAGGCCTGGGTCCACTCAAGGTTCTGGGCCGAGTGCCGGGGGTCGGGCCACTGCGAAGCGATGAGAAAGTCGTACTGCTCGGCGCGCTGCGCGAATGCGGTCGCGGACGCTGCGACCCGACTTGCCGCGCCGCCCATGCGTTGCAGCCCGACGCCGCTGGTGGCCGACGGGATCCGCGGGACGTGCAGCGCCATGGTCTCGATCGCCGCGTCGGTCAGGTGCCGCAACCAGCCGGCCTTCCAGTAATGCTGCCGGCCGGAGGGCCAGCCCGCGTCGGGCGCGCTCTGCCACGCCAAATACGGGACGGCGCCGATGGTGTCGGCCACGGGCGGGCCGAACGCGCGGAGCGGGCGCAGGACGCGTTCCCCCTCCTCGTGGGACCCGCAGTAGCAGACCGCGACGGTGACGACCGGCTCGCCGGCCGGGTCGAGCGCGAGAGAGACATGGGTTGAGAGCTCGTCCGGGGCCGCCGCCATGAATTCGTGGTGGAACCGCAGGGACTCCTGTATCCGGGTCCACGGGTAGGACAGCCCGCCGGCGAGCACCGGTCCGACGGGGTGCAGCCGGTAGGTGAATGACGTGACGACGCCGAAGTTCCCGCCGCCGCCGAGGAGTAGCACGGCGTGCTCGTTGTCGTCCACCATGGCGGCGACGCCGGCCAATCCCTCCAGAGCGGTCGCCGTCCCGGCCCGGTGTTCGATTCGGCGGCACAGGTGCAGGGAGCGTTCGAATGCTTCCCGGGCGGGCTCTGGCTCGTGCGCGGCCAGCGCGAGCCGCCCGGCCAGGTGCAGCGCGGACGCTTCGCCCTCGACGTACCCTACCCGGCGGTAGTGGGCGAGGGCGTCCTGCGCAAGGCGCCGGGCAGCGGGCACGTCATCGCGCCGCTGCTCCAGCGAGGCGAGGACGTCGAGGACAAGTCCGTAGGCCAGGTCTTCGCCCACCTCGCGGGCGTGCGCGAGGGCCCGCATCGCGACGGCCCGCGCGGTCGCGAGCTCCTGCCGGTCGCGATGCAGCCGGGCCAGCTGGGCCTCTTCCATCGAGGCGCGCCACAGGTCGCCGCCGGCGAGGGAGGCGGCAACCGCCTCCTCGTAAAGCTGATGGGCCTGCGCGAAATCGCCACGAGCCCAGGCGACGCTGGCCGTCATCGCCAGCGCGTCGCTTACCCAGTCCTGCGCACCGCTGGGCCGGGCCAGCGCGAGTTGCTCGTGGGCTAGGACGGCGACGGCGTCGAAATCCGCCCGGCCGAGGTGGAACAGCGCGCCCGCCGACAGCAGCGGCAGGCGCTGCGCTGGTCGGTCGGTCCCGATCGCGTCGAGACCGGCGTGCACCCAATGCAGTCCCTCCCCGCGGGCTCCGCGCAGGTCCCACGGATGCCAGAGGCACCGCACCAGCTGCGCGCCGAGTTCGGGGTCCCCGTCGGGCCCGAACGACCACTCCAGCGCGGCCCGGAAGTTGTCCTGCTCGCTGTGCAGCCGCGGCAGCCATTGCGCGGACCCGGCGCGGAAGAGGTGTAGTTCGGCCTCCTGCGCCTGCGTGCGGTACCGCCGGGCGTGCCGTTCCCGCAGCCGCGCCAGCGTGACCTCGTCCAGTCGCTGCCTGGCAAACTGGCGCGTGGTCTCGAGAACGGTGGCGACCTGCTCCCAGGGGCTGTCCGGGCACGCGGCGGAATCGGAACCGTCCCGCGGCCAGCACGGGTCGTAGACGATCGAGTTGTCGTCACCGAAGCATCTCAGCGAGTCTGGATCGTCGCTGGTCGCCGAGGCCCGACAATGCGCGGGATGCCGTTCTGCGACCCTCAGTGAGGGTTCGAGCTCCCCGGAGTTGCTCCACGGGCGCACATAGATCACCTGAGTCTCGCTCGGCGCGGCGGGG
Organism: Actinomycetota bacterium; assembly: GCA_030852965.1. Taxonomy (GTDB): domain Bacteria; phylum Actinomycetota; class Actinomycetes; order Mycobacteriales; family Pseudonocardiaceae; genus Pseudonocardia. The sequence continues at coordinate 2,458 of JALYVZ010000176.1, forward strand.
GCGGTCGCGGGGATGGTGGTGGTGAACCGCGGTTCTCCGGTGGGTACGGAGCCAGCCTTGTAGTCGGTGACGTCCCGGCCTCGGCGTTGGCCGGCACGGGATGGGACTTTGGCTGATAGTCGACAGCCTGCGGCAGAACCTCCGGCGGTGACGGCGGTTCTCGGTCAGCCGAATCGGTGGCCTCATCGCTATCCGCTGACTCGTCACTCATGGCCGCTCACCTCACGCCGCTGGTTGAACACGCGGAAAGTCTAATGAACCCTTCGCCTGCCGCGTCGTCTGCCGGAATCGCAGGCTCGGGTACGGGATTCTCGGCCCAGTCGCGGGCCTTGCCCTCATCACCAGTCCGTTCCAACCTGTCACGGTATTCTCGCTGATAAGCGGCCTCGAACTCGTCCGCGCACCGCTTCAGGAAGAGCATTCCGAAGATGTAGTCCTTGAGGGTTATTCAGGACGCGCGTACGGTTTTGTATCGCTGCAGGTCAGGGCAGCGTTCCTCAAGATCATATTGCCTCCTGAATAATCCTCCTTGTACTCGGCGGCGTCCATCTGACCGCGGAGGATGTCTGCGGCGGCAAACAGGTGTCGTTCGAGCTGAGGCAGAGTCAACTTGGCCATGGAAACATCCTTTCACCGACCACGGGAGACGATGCCCAGCGCCTCGATTAGCAGGTACATATCGGTGGAGGGGTCGCGGTTGCTCGGTGTCTTACGGGTGTGCTGACCCGAGAGGTGTCGCGCCCGACGTACGGCCGACGTACGGCCCGCTGAATGCCGCCGTCCTCGGTGAGCGCCCTGAAGCGCGCGTCGGAGATTCGTTTGTCGCCGCCTCCGCCGAAGTCCTCGAACGCTGGGTGAGCTCGGAGCTTGTCGATGATCAGCCCATTCTTGCCGTGCTGGGCGGAAGCGGTGAAGTCCTGGAAGTGCAACAGCAGCCACAGTTCGAAGGCCGGATGGGAGAGCGCCACCTTCACCCGCGTCCCCCTCGCACACGCGCACACCTGGTCGATGTTCGAGCGGCCATCGTGATCGAACAGCCCCCACACCTCGTGGAAGTCCGGATCGGCCCCCGAGCATGCCTGGACCACCCGACTCGGCAGCAGTCCATTTCGCCGCGTCGCGGGCGGCGGCATCCTGATCAGAAACTTCAGGTCTGCGCCGTAGGCGCCGTTCAGTCGGCGGACGTAGTCGTACTCCGTGCCCTCGCCCTCGGCGACCAGGTAGAACACCCGATTGCCTCGGCGCTGCCGCGGGGGCCGCGAACCGGCACGTCCGAGCCCGCCGCCGCGGCGACGGGGTCTCAACCGAACATCTCCTCGACCTCACGGGCCACCACGCCCGAGGACACCCGAGGCACCCCGCCGTACCTGCCGAGCAGGTACCGGCGAAAGAGGTTGTCCTCCTTGCGGGGCGGCGGACTCACGCTCGTCAGCGGGTACAGCTCGGTCGCACCGTCGGCGTCCTTCTCGGCCAGCCAGACGGTGTCGCGATCGAGCACCCGGTCGTCACCGAGAAGCGTGTGCAGCAGCGTCACCTCATGGGTGGTGAACAGCATCTGCGCGCCGTGTGGGTTCGCCTCCGGGTCGGAGAACAGGTGGATGACCTCGGCGGACATCGTGGGATGCAGGCTCGCGTCCAACTCGTCGACGAGTACGGTCGCGCCCGCGTCGAAAGCGGCCAACAGCGCGCCGAGCAGGCCGAACCACGACCGGGTACCCAGCGACTCGTCACCGTAGTCCAGCGGGACCTCGCGCGTTCCGGTCCGGTGCAGCAGCCGGATCTCGCCGTGCCCCAACGCCACCTCATCGAAGCCGGTGACGCCCAGGTCCGCGACCTGGAGCAGCCGAGTCATTCGCTCCCGGAATGTCGCGTCGCCGACGACTCGCACTCGGGCGAAGTTCTCCCGCTGACCCTTGTCCCCCTCCGGGCTGATCACCCACAGATTGTCGCGGAACCACCCGAAGACCGGCAGCAGCTGTTCGTGGTTGAACTGCGCGGCGACGCTGAGGAACAGCGCGTCCGGCCGGGTCCGGCGGGCCAGCTCCAGCTTCTCCCCGCGCAGGCCTTCGCCCGGGAAGTCGATCTCGTCGTCCTTGCGGTTGAACCAGACCTGCTTGCGGCCCTTCGGGTACGCGTGCAGCCACTCGCCGCGCACCCGGTCGTCATCGATCTCGAAGCCGTAGGTGTAACGGACGCCGTCGGACAGCACGATGTCGATCTCGGAGAACGACGGCTCCTCCCGCAACCTGGGGTCGAGGGCGAACGCGACGCGCCGGACCCGATTCGGCTCCGAGAACCACCCCACTGACTCCAGCACGGCCCCGCGCATCAGGCGCAGCGCGGCGAGCACGTTGGTCTTGCCCGACGCATTGGCCCCGTAGATGCCGAGCACAGGGAGGCCCGAGACCTCCTTGCCGCGGTCACGGATGCCGGTCGGTCGTGCCGAGCCGTCGTTCAGCTCAGTCGCAACGAAGGAGATGCTTTGCTCTTCGCGGAACGACAAGACGTTCGCGACGCGGAAGCCGAGCAGCATGGTCGCCTCCTCTATCATCGTCCAGCATATCCATCTTCTCAATTCTTGTGCAGAGATGCCGCGCAGAAGTGGCGAAGACACGTTGCGGGAGCCAGCGAAGAGAACCTGCGTGCGCCCCCAACGCCTCGCGGACCAGCCGACAGCGCTGATTCACCCGCCGCGCGGTGAAGTCCCGTTTGACCAGGTCCGGGGCGCGCGAACGACCCTTACCGGGGCGGGTGGTGCTCCGGCGGCGATGTTTGGCCCTGGCCCGCAGCCCTTGCTCGGCCATGAGCTCCGCGACGGTGTTCTGGCTGACCCGCCAGCCCATGTCGCGTAGATCCGCGGTGATCCTCGGTGCCCCGTAGGTGCCTCGATGTTGGGCGAACAACGCCGCGATCAGCGCAGCCAACGCTCGCCGCCGCGCCCGCTGAGGGGAGCCATCGCCGTGGCGCCACTTGTAGAACCAGGCCTGCGAGACCCCCAACGCCCGACACGCCAGCGCGTGCGGCACCCCATGCTCGGCCCTCTGGGCCGCGATGAACTTGGCCACGGCTACCGCCGCCCCATCGCGTCGGATAACCAGAGGGCCACCGAGCGCTTGAGCACATCACGCTCCATCGCCAGCTCGGCGTTGTCCCGCCGCAGCCGGGCAAGCTCGATGCGCTCGTCCTCGCCGAGTTCTGCGACACTCCGACGTGTGTCGATCCTCTCGACTACGCGCGGGTGAGCACCGATCACCAGTCCCTCGATCAGCAGCGCGACGCACTCGACGCGGTGGGATGCGAGCGGGTGTTCAGCGACCAGCTTCCGGCGTCCGCGACGACCGACCCCGGTTGGTCGCGCTGCTGGACTACGCCCGCGCCGGCGACACGGTCGTGGTGGTGGCGCTGGGCCGGCTCGGCTGGTTGCTGACGGTGCGGACCTGCGGCTGCTCGTGGCGGGGTGGCCGGCCCCAGTGAGGGTTCCCTCGATCACCGTGCGGCCGGCCTCCCAAGCGCGAGTAAGGGGTGGTCTAGACACGATCCGCGCCGAGTAGTCTCCCCGACGTGGCCCCGCGCCCCTCCGACGATCTCGAAGCTCGTGTCCGCTTCCTCGAAGAAGCAGTCGGGCAGCTCCGTGACGAGGTAGTCCTCAGCCGCACAGACGCGACCGCGGCGCGGGAGCTGGCCGCCGGCGCCGACCGCGACGTGTCCGAGGTCCGCGCCGAGCTGCGTGCCCACACCCAAGTTCTCAACGCTCTACGCGAGACCCAGGTAGAGCAAGGCGAAGAGATCCGCCAGCAGGGCGAAGAGATCCGCCAGCAGGGCCAGGAGATGCGCCAAGGCTTTGCCCAGCTCAGGACCGGAATGCAGACGATCGTCAATCTTCTTGGCGGAACACCCGAGTCCTGAACACATCTCACGTTTTCACGTGAACTATATTCACGGGCTCACGTGAAATGCTGTCACGTGCTCACGTTAACGCGCAGCGTTGACCAGCACAAACAGCAACGCATAGTGCCCGGTGCTCCGCATCTCCCGCGCGGAGCGCTTGGAGCAGCAACGCGGAGCGACCGCCAAAGAAAGATCAACAGCCAAGAAAAGGTCCCCAGTGGCCGCCACCCGGAAACCGAGAGGTGCGTGTCTTTGCGCCGGTGAGCGGAGCACGATCGAGTGCCGCGACGGGCCGCGATGCCGACCGCTGCGGCGCCGTGGGTCGCCTCGATGGGTGACGATCAGCCAACGGTGAAGCGTGCACAGCGTCGATCGCCCCTCGCGTCGGACGACAGGACTGGTCGGACGACAGGACTGGTCGGACGACAGGACCGTCCGAACCGCCGCCCCGGTAGCCCATTGCGTCAACGTCCGTGCTCGTCTGTTCGTCTTCGGTCGCCGGATCGGGTCGTGGGTGGTGCACTGTGGGTAACGATGTGGTGGTGACGTGCGAGATGCATGTGGCAGGGGTCACGCGGGTGGGCCGGGGGTGGGGTCGTGTTGCGGCTTGAGGTGTTGGACTACGCCGGTCCCATGCGGTGGCGGTGGCGGCTGACCGACACCGGCGGGGCGTTCCTCGCCGACCACCAGGTAGATCTTGACGGGGTCGGGTGGGAGCTTGAGGCGTTCACCGACCTGCGCGGCTATCTGCGGTGGAACGCCGCACCGGATCGGCGGGTGCAGTCCGAGGCGGAGCTGACCACGAGGCTGGGCTGCTGGATCACCGACCGGGTGCTGGGGCCGGTCGCGGCGGCACTGGCCCAGCGGCGCCAGCCGGTGCGGTTGGAGGTGCCGGGCGAGGCGGCGGTGTTGGCGTACCGGCCGTGGGAGCTGGCCCAGGTCAAGGGGCGCGCGCTGGCAGCGCATCGGGTCGGGTTCATCACCGTGGCGCTGCCCCACCAACGGCTGGAGAAGACGGCGGTGGGCGACCGGTTGCGGATGTTGGCGGTGTTCAGCCTGCCCGAGGATGCCGCGGCGTTGAACCTGCGCCGGGAACGCTACGGGCTGGCCCGGCTGGTGCACGAGATCGCGGCGGTGCACAACAAGGCCATCGAGCTGCGGGTGTTGCAGTACGGCGCCACCCGCGCGCACCTCGAAGAGGCCCTGCTCGAACAGCCGGGCTGGGACGTGGTGCACCTGTCCGGACACGGCCTGCCCGCCGGGCTGGTGCTCGAACACGACACCGGCCGCCACGACCTGATCACCAGCACCGAGCTGGTGGACCTGCTCGACCAGGGTGGTGACCAGATCAAGCTGGTCACCTTGTCGGCATGCGAGTCCGCCGCGCTCACCGCCGCCGAGCACCTGCATCTGCTCGGGCTGGCACCGGCCATCCGCGAGGGCGAGCACGGCGACGGGGGCGGTTCGTTGCCGGCGGTCGCCACCGAGTTGGTCCGCCGGCTGGACTGCGCGGTGTTGGCGATGCGCTATCCGGTGGTCGACGATTTCGCGATCGCGCTGGCCGAGTCGTTCTACGCGCTGGTGTTGGGCAAGGGCCAGTCGGTGGCTCGGGCGTTGGCGCTGACGCTGCCCCGGGTCGCGCCACAGCCACCCACCCCGGCCGCGCCGGCGCTGTCGATCGCCACCCCGGCGTTGTTCGGTGCGAGTGCCGCCGAGCTGACCCTGGCCCCACCGCCCGGGGCGCCGGCGGTGTTCGACGTCGAACGGGTGAAGC
>JALYVZ010000038.1 GCA_030852965.1 Actinomycetota bacterium
CTGCCGGTGTTCGCCGCGGTGCACGCGGTACCGCTGCGCCTGCGGGGGAACGCGATCGGCGCGTTGAACCTGTTCTGTCACCAACCCGCCACCATCCCCGATGATGCCCTCGCACTCGGCCAAGCCCTAGCTGACGTGGCCACCATCGCGATCCTGCAAGAACGCGCCATCCGGCGGGCGGAGGTCCTCAACGAACAACTCCAAGGCGCGCTGAACAGCCGAGTCGTCATCGAACAAGCCAAAGGCGTACTCGCCCGCCACAGCGGACTGGACATGGAACAAGTGTTCAACCTGATGCGCCGCTACGCCCGCAACCACAACCAGCAACTCTCCACGATCGCCCGGGCCCTCGCCGAACGAACCCTCGACCCGAACACCCTCATCCCCACCAACCCAACACCCAGACAACCCACACCGGACACCGGCTAGCCACCCCACCCAAGACCCACCAGCCCCGACCGGGGGGCGGGTGGCGCCGTGCGGCGACCGAGAGTGCCAGCTGACGTGGGGGCTATATCGATCGCAAGAAGTGCGGAACGTCAGACGGGACGGTCCGTGACGATAGATCGGCCTGGATGGGCCGGAGGACGCAGCATTGGGTGGTCCGCTGTGCCAGTGGCTGAGTGGGCTCCGGTGACCGATGCGTTGCTGTCGATCAGCCGGGACAACTCCGATGATCGAGTATTGGCCGAACAGGTATGTAAAGCCTGCATCGCGGGTCTGGACGTCGATGGTGCATCGATCTCGCTGCTGACCGCGAGCGTGGTGCGCGAAACGTTGTGGGCCAGCGACCCCACCGCACAGCTGCTGGAGGACCTGCAGTACAGCCTCGGCGAAGGTGCGTGCATGCAGGCCGCGACAACCGGGTTCCCGGTGCTTGTCCCCGACCTGCATCACAACACGCAGGTGGCCCGCTGGCCGATCTTCGCGGCAGCGGTCGCCGAGCAAACCCGCGTGCGGGCGCTGTTCGCGTTGCCCATGCAGTTCGGTGTGATCAACCTCGGAGTGCTGGACCTCTACCGGGCCACGCCCGGCGGGTTGGGCCAAGAGCAGTGGCGTGACGGGCTCGCCGCCGCGGACATCGCCGCGGTGATGATGCTCGAGCTGCGCACCGACCCGGACAACCCCGACGGGTACGACGACAGCGACGCGCCGTGGCTGGACCCCTCGTTGGGCAGCCGCGCGGAGATCCACCAAGCCGCCGGCATGGTTCTGGTCCAGCTCGGCATCACCGCCACCGAGGCTCTGGCGCGGCTGCGAGCACACGCGTTCACCCAACAACGCCTACTCCTGGACGTGGCCGCCGATGTGGTGACCAGGCGGTTGGAATTCACCCAGGACATGAAGTAGACGATGCCGCCACCGAGAAAGGACCCTGTCATGGAACGAACCCGCCTTGAGACCCCTACCGAGGTCGGTGGTCGTGAGCAGCAGGTGAGCAGAGCGTTCGTGGAACTCGCCGACACCCTGGTCGACGACTACGACATCATCGACCTGCTGCATCGCCTCGTCGGGCACAGTGTCGTTCTGCTCGCCGCGGAGGCGGCGGCAATCATGCTGGCCGACACCCACCGCAAGCTCCGCGTGGTGGCCTCCTCCAGTGAGGACGCCGAGCTGATGGAGCTGCTGCAGCTGCAGGCCGAGGAAGGGCCTTGTCTGGACTGCGTAAGTACTGGTCAAGCGGTTGCTGCGGCGGATCTGTCCGAGGCGGCCGGGCGGTGGCCACGGTTCGTGGCCTCCGTGGCGGATCGAGGGGCGTTCGCCTCAGTGCACGCGCTGCCGCTGCGGCTGCGCGGACAGGCGATCGGCGCACTCAATCTCTTCCACCGCGAGCCCGGTCCGTTGCCGGCATCCGATCTGGTGCTTGGTCAAGCCCTGGCCGACGTCGCGACGATCGGGATCCTGGCCGAGCAGGCGATCCGTCGTGGTGAAGTGGTCAACGAGCAACTGCAAACCGCCCTGACCAGCCGAGTGATCATAGAACAGGCCAAGGGAGTGCTCTCCCAGGCCGGTGGGGTGAGCGGCGACGTCGCGTTCGCCCGGCTACGCCACTATGCCCGCGAGAACGACCAGCCCCTCGTCGAAGTGGCACGCCAGCTCGCTGAGACCTCCTTACCCGCTGCCCGGGTGCTCACCGCATACTCCGAGCCAAGCGCCACCACCAAACGACGATAAGCCAAAGACCAAGACCGTCCCCGATCTCGACGAGATCGGGGACGGCGGCGCAGCTATTGCGTGAACAGGCCATGCCCGAGTGCGGCCCGTCGCTGGCGACATGGTCAGACCAGGCGGATGACCCCGTAGTCGAAGCCGCGGCGGCGGTAGACCACGCTGGGCTGCCCGCGTTCGGCGTCGACGAACAGATAGAAGTCGTGGCCGATCAGTTCCATCTCACAGACGGCCTGGTCCACGGTCATCGGGTCGGCGGTGTGCTCCTTCTGCCGCACGATGCGCCCTGGCCCCTCGATGTCGGTGGACACCCACCCGCTCCCGGGATCGTCGTCCTCGTGCCCCGCGCCGTCGAGCTCGCCGTCGGTGGGGACGTCGAGCTGGTGGTCCGGGAGGTCGGCGGTCGTTTCCAGGTCGGCGGTGGCCTCGGCGACCGAGGTGGGCTGCCGCAGACCGTGGTGTACCCGGCGCCGGTCGTGGTTGCGGCGAAGCTGTGCGTCGAGTTTGGCGAGTGCGGCGGCCAGGGCCGCGTAGAAGTCCGGGCCGCTGGCCTCGGCACGCACGAGCGGGCACTTGCCCGTGCCGGTGATCTCGACCCGCTGGCAGATCTTGGACTGCCGGGGGTTGTTCTCATGGGAGAGTTGAACCTCATAGCGGACAATCTTGTGGTCATATCGCTCGAGGCGCGCCATCTTCTCTGCCACGTGCACCTGGTAGTGCTCGGGAACCTCGACGTCCCGACCCGTCACCTCGATGTTCATCTGGCCGACCTGGCTTCTGATGCTCCGTTCGTTGGCGCGACGGCCGCGCGCATCGGTGTGCCGCCGGCGGCAGCCGGCATCGGTGCGGTCGCGGCGGCCACCTCACGGGCGAGGAAGGAGCCGAGTTCGCCGATCGTGCTCATCAGCGGGGCCGGGAACACCACGGTGGTGTTCTTGTCCACGCCGATCTCGACCAGGCTCTGCAGGTTGCGCAGCTGCAGCGCCAACGGATGCGCCATCATGATGTCGGAGGCGGCACCGAGCGCGGCCGCGGCGAGGGACTCACCCTCGGCGTTGATGATCTTCGCACGCTTCTCGCGCTCAGCCTCGGCCTGCCGGGCCATCGCCCGTTTCATACTGTCGGGCAGCTGGATGTCCTTCAGCTCCACCAGCGTCACCTCCACGCCCCAGTCGAGAGTCGTGACATCGAGAATCTTGCGGATGTCGAGGTTGATGCTGTCGGTTTCGGACAGCGTCTCATCAAGGGTGTGCTGGCCGACGACCTTGCGCAACGTGGTCTGGGCAATCTGGTCGATCGCGGCGTAGACATTCTCGATTGCGACGACCGACCTCACGGCGTCGACCACCCGGAAATACGCAACCGCCGATACGTCGACGCTGACGTTGTCCCGGGTGATGATGCCCTGGGACTGGATCGGCATCGTGACGATCCGCAGCGACACTCGGTGCAGCACATCGACGAACGGTATGATCACGCGCAAGCCAGGGTCGCGGGCGCCCAGCACCCGACCGAACCGAAACAACACACCCTGCTCGTACTGCTTGATGATCCGCACCGCCACACTCAGCAGGATCACTGCCACAAGAACGACAGCAACGATGACAACAAAACCATTCATGGTGCTCCTTCACACAGACTGCGTGCATCTTTCATCTCTGCCAGGTACTAGCCAAGCAGTGCCGGGCCGAGCCGGGGAGGGCCACACGGCCCGTTCCCATGGCCCAAACGTCCGCACCGGGCTGGCGAGACGAGGTTCTCAGCTGGTTGGCTCGGGCCGTCCGGGTGTGGTGTCCTGTGGTGTGTTGCCCCGGACCCCGGTGATGCGTCGTTTCGACGGCGCCCGGTGAACTCCGCCGGGCCCGCTGATCTGGTCAACAGCCCGGCCCGGCCGCAACGATCCCGCGACCCATCGAGAGGATGCTCATGCATCCCGCCCGCCCCGCCACCGGACCTGCGGACGATGACGGCCGCAACCACGATGACGGCCGGGACCACGGTGTCGCGGCCCTGACCTTTCCCGACGTGCCGCGCCTTGAGCTGGATGTGCTGCTCGGCCAACTGGTCGGGCGCGCCCAAGAGGTGATGGCCGTGCAGGGACGGTTGCGGGGCCTGCTACGCGCCAACCAGATGATCATCAGTGATCTGGATCTGCCTACGGTGTTGCGTCACATCGTCGAGGCGGCCCGCGACCTGATCGGCGCCCGATACGCGGCGGTGGGCGTGACGGCGACCGACGGCACCCTGGCCGAGTTCGTGCACACCGGCATGGCCGCGGCCGACGTGGCACGGATCGGCCATCTACCTGCGGGAAAGGGGCTGCTCGGTGTGCTGATCCAGGACCCCGAGCCGATCCGGTTGCGCCAGCTCACCGACGATTCGCGGTCGTGCGGCTTCCCGGTGGGCCATCCAGCGATGAACAGCTTCCTGGGAGTGCCGATCCGGGTCCGCGGCGAAGCGTTCGGGAACCTCTACCTGTGTGAGAGCACCCGGGGTGAGTTCAGCATCGAGGACGAAGAGTTGGCCCAGGCTCTCGCCGTGAGCGCCGCCGTCGCGATCGACAACGCCCGGCTCTTCGACACCGCGCGCACCCGCCACGAGTGGCTGCGGGCCTCCGCGGCGATCACCCGCCGGCTGCTCTCGGTCGACGGCCACGCCGAGCTGCCGCTGCGCCTGATCGCCGAACACGGCCGCGAGATCGCCCGCGCCGAGCTGGTCACCGTGGTACTGCCCGACGACGACGGCGAGCACCTACGGGTTGAGGTCGCGGTCGGTTCCGGCGCCGACGATCTACCCGGCCTGCTCATACCGCTGGACAGCTCGCTGGTCGGGCGCGTGTTCGCCACCGGCGAGCCGATGCGGGTGTCCGGACCCGACCAGCCGCCAGGACTCACCGCTGTCCCCACCGCCGGCCCGGAGTCGGGACCGGCGCTGGTGATACCCCTACTCGGGCCGCAACGGACCCACGGCGTGCTCACCGCCACCCGACCGACCGGCCGCCCGCCGTTCACCGCCGAGGATCTCGACATGGCCGTCGGGTTCGCCAACCAGGCCTCCCTCGCACTCGAGCTCGCCGAAGCCCGCACCGAACAGCAACGCGCGTCCGTGCTCGACGAACGCGACCGGATCGCCGCTGACCTGCACGACCACGTCATCCAGCGGCTGTTCGCGGCCGGGCTGTCGCTGCAGAGTGTCGCCGCGAGCCTCGGACCCGGACCGGCCACCGACCGGGTCCGCGCCACCATCGGAGACCTCGACGACACGATCAGCCAGATCCGCACCACGATCTTCGGGCTGCACCAGGTGCCCACCGCCGCACCGGTCGGCGTCCGGGCTCGCCTGCTCACAGTGATCGCCGACGTGGTGCCGGTCCTGGGATTCGAGCCCGCCGTGCGGTTCTGCGGGCTGCTCGAAGGCATGTTGCCCGACGACGTGGTCGAGGACCTGCTCGCCGTCCTCCGCGAGGCACTGACCAACATCGCCCGGCACGCCCAAGCCCACGCGGCCGAGGTGGACCTCACCGCGACTCCGGACCGGCTGACCCTCGACATCCGCGACAACGGCATCGGCATCACACCCACCGGACGACGCAGCGGCCTGAACAACCTCTCCCGGCGGGCCGAACAACACGACGGAACACTCACCCTCACCCCGAACGGGTCAGCGGGCACCTGGCTGTCCTGGTCCATCCCGAACCACTGACCGGCCGGCGGCCGACCGATGGCGCCCAGATCGGGACCTTCTCCTCTGCACCCCACCGCGGGCCATGGCGCACCGTGGCACCCAGGACAACCGCACCGGAAGCGAGGGAACAGCCATGCCACACGCCGTCGAGCTCACCGGGCTCACCGAGCTCACCGAGACGGCCTCGATCGATCATTGTGAGTGCCTGCGACTGCTGCACCTCGGGTCTCTCGGACGCGTGGTCTTCACCAAAGCGGCAATGCCGGCCGCCCAACCCGTCACCTACGTCCTGGACCGCGAGGAGATCGTGTTCCGCGCCGGTTCCGGGAGCCCACTCGGCATCGCCACCCGGCACGCGGTCGTCGCCTTCCAGACCGACGACATCGACGTCGACACCCACACCGGGTGGAGCGTCCTCGGCATCGGACAGACCTACCAGGTCACCGACCCCGACCGGCTCGCCCACCTCACCGGATCCCAGCTGGTCCCCGGAGCCTCAGCCGAACCGGCGCTCACCATCGCCATCCGACTACCACGGCTCACCGGACGCCGACTGCGCCCTGCCCCGGCCGCACCCAGCTGATCACGCGGGCCACGAACATCGGCCAGCGTGATCGTGAAGAGTCGCTGCACTTACTGGATCTGCCACGATGTGGGAGGATGGTCATGTGGTCGGTCCAGAGTTCACCATGCGATCTGCTGATCACCGGGGGTCGGACTCTCGATCTCGATGCGGAGTCGGGAGTCCTTGATGACGCGGGGATCGCCGTGCGCGACGGAGCAATCGTGGGCAGGCGACCATGCTTGGCTTCGGCATCACCGCCGGTCGCTCGATACTCCGACTCCTCGCCGACGACGTCCCGATAGCCCCAGCTCGCCGATCTCGTCCTGATCGACACCACCGGGTCCACACCACTTGGGAACCGAACCACCCGGTCCCAGCGCTGGCCCTGCACGGTCGTGGCGCCGACGTGACCATGGTGATCGTCGACGGACGAGTCGTCGTCGAGCACGGCGAACTCGTCGGAGTCGACGAGGCCGCTCTCGCCGACGCCGCACGCAGTGCACGATAGGTGCGCGTTACATAGAAAAAGATCAACTCGTACCTCGCCGAGGGTGGTAGATGCGGTTGCGGTCGGTACCGCGCCGACGCACGCCACCAGCGTTCGCAGCGTAGCGACGTTTGATGGAGCCGTGGGTGTTGACCGTCGTTCTGGCTGACGACGTGGAGGTTGGTTTCCGTCGTTGAGGTTGCTGACGACGGTTGAGGGGCAGAGCGGTTGGTGATTTGTGTGGTCGGCGTCGTCACTGTGCGGTGCACCTGAAGGATGCGCTGGAGAAGACGACGACGGCCCTCCCGCTGTGTGTCGTGGGAGACCGTCTGCGGGAGGGCCGTGCTGGATGCACGGAGGCATCGTTGGTGACGGTAGAGGCTGATCAGGCTCTGGTCGAGTTGCGGTTGGTCGGCGGAGGTGTCGACTGCCCGGATTGCCGGCGGGGGTTACGTCCGTGGGGGTGGGCCCGCCGGCGTGAGGTGCACGGGATCGAGGGGACGTTGCGGCCGCGACTCCTGCCTGGAGATCACCACCGCGTACACCAAGGACCGCAAGGCGTTCGGCAAGTCGATCTCGTCGTTTCAGAACACCCGCTTCGAGCTGGCCGAGATCGCAACCCAGGCTCAGGTAGCCCGTATCTTCGTGGATCGGTGCATCCGGGAGCACATCGAGGGAAAGTTGTCGCCGACCGACGCTGCCATGGCCAAGTGGTGGACCTCCGACCTGCTCAAACAAGTGTCGACCGCTGCGTGCAGCTGCACGGCGGCTACGGCTACATGCTTGAGTACCCCATCGCCAGGCTCTTCGTCGACGCCCGGGTGCAGTCGATCTTCGGCGGTACCAACGAGATCATGAAGGAGATCATCGGACGCTCGTTGCTGGCCTGATCCTCACCGATACCCGCCCGGCAAGCGCGCGTGCATGTGCCGATGCCGGGTTCGCTTCGTTCCCGTCTAGAAAGGCACGACGATGCCTCTCAACCCCGAAATGGTGGGCCTCCGACGCGGCCCGCTGAGGTCGACCTGGGACAGCAAGGACGCGATCCTCTATGCCCTCGGCGTCGGCGCAGGGACGGATGATCTCCAATTCACCACTGAGAACACGCAGGGCGTGGCGCAGCAGGCACTACCTAGCATGGCGGTGGTGCTCTCCCGTAGCGATGCGCTTGATCATGTTGGTTCCTTCGACTGGACTCAGCTGGTGCACGCGAGCCAGGAGATCGAGGTGCATCGTCGGCTGCCGGTGACGGGTGCGGTGGACAACACCACGACCGTGACCGGCATCTACGACAAGGGCTCGGCCGCGATCGTCACGATGGAGACCGTCGGATCGGACCCCGCTACCGAGGAGCCGTCATACACGACACGAGCCTCCGCCTTCATCCGCGGCGCGGGCGGGTGGTGAGTGCTGACGCTCCGCCGGGCTGCGACATCGGGCGCACCGCTGGGGCCTCGAGTCGGCAAGTCGCTGTCCGGTCCTGCGGGTATCTGAAAGCCAGCGCGGTGCCCCCCGGTGAGCGGGGCTAGGCACGGTTGTGGGGGCTCGATGGTCACGACTCCCGCAGATGCCGCAGTTCTTCGAATGGGCTGATCATTCGATCCACCGCGTCCACCTGCACCCGAGCAGTATGCCCGCCGCGAGATGATCAAGTGGTTCCGAACGTGCCTGTGGAACGACAGTAGAACAGGTTCTGGCGCACTTTGCGTGAAGGGTGGTCGGTGCTCAGCGGGCGAGTAGGACGCGTTTTCGCAGTAGGTCGAAGTTGGCCCGACCGAACATCTGCCGTTTGATCATCTTGATGCGGTTGACGGTGCCTTCGACCTGCCCGGAGCTGTAGGGCAGGGTCAGCCCGTTGGTGACCGCGCGGCACCGGGCCGCTGCCGTGAGCGTCGGGGTCCTGCTTGAATTCATCGGGCGGCTCTACGCCGCTGTTGAGGTTCCCGGCCCGCACTGTTCCGATCGGCGCGGGGTTCCCGATACGAGCTCCCACGAACCACGGGGAGTGGCAAGTGGCTGAAATGTTGGATGGCCTGTCGTGGGTCGGTAACGCATGAGTCAGATCGCAAGGAGGACCCGCCATGCTCGAGAAACTCACCGACGTTCCCGCCGGAGTCGATGCCCTGCGGGCCGTCGGAACGGTGTCGAAGCACGACTACGAGACGGTCTTCAAACCGCTTGTCGATCAGGCCCGTGGTGTGGGCCGTCGTCTACGGTTGCTCTACCAAGTCGGCCCGGAGTTCGAGGGTTTCACCCCGGGTGCGGCATGGGAGGATGCCCGGATCGGGCTGAGCTCCCTGCGGTTGCTCGACGGCTGCGCGGTCGTGAGCGATATCGGCTGGATCCGGGAGTCGACGAGATTGGTCGGCTTTTGGATGCCGTGCCCCGTGCGGGTGTTCTGCAATCACGAACGCGATGAGGCCCTCGCGTGGCTGGGCGGGTTACCCGAAGGCACCGGCGTGACCCACCGTCTGGTTGCGGAGTCCGGGGTGATAGAGGTAGAGGTCACCCGCCCCTTGCGGGTCCAGGACTTCGATGCTTTGGCGCTCACAGCCGATACCTGGCTGGACGCGCATGAGACGTTGCGGGGCATCGTGATCCATGCGCGGGAGTTTCCCGGCTGGGAGAACGTCGCCGGTCTTGTTCGGCACATCAGGTTCGTACGCGACCATCACCGCAAGGTCAGGAGAGTCGCGCTGGTCGCCGACAGCAAGCTGGCCACTCTGGCGCCGCACCTGGTCGAGCACTTCGTCCGCGCCGAGGTGAAAAACTTCGGATACGACGAGCTCGACGAGGCCCTCGCCTGGGCGGCGGCATAGTCCGGGCGCGTCGCGTAGGGGCACGGCCGAGATACATCCCCCGGCACCTTCGGTCAACGCAGCGACCCCAGGCCAAGAGCCAGCTCGACCCTACGCCCCCGCTCGGCCAACACCCCAAGAAGATCATCGAGATAACCGCGCGGGACGGCGAATCACGTGGGTGGCTCGGAGCTGCTCCGGGCCGCGAACCCTCTGAAAAGAAACTCGATGCCGAAGGACGCGGCCACCATCACGAGAAGAACGAGCACCGCCGCAGGCGTGCTATCGGTGATGAGGGCCAGTAGCGCCGCCACGCAGGTGATCGCGGCGAGTGTGGAGATCCAGGGCGCGGATCCGCGTTCGGACGCGGTTCGGGCTTCGGCGAGGTTCACCGCGGCGAAGATGATGAGGAAGCCCGCGCTGCCCATCGTGGCGATGTTGGTCAGGTCCATCAGGTTGGCCAGGATGATGGTCGATGCGGCGGTGATGAGTAGGCCCTCGAGAGGTTGGCCCCAGATGGGCCGTTCCAGTTGCGACGGCAGTTCGCCGGACTTCGCTATCACGTAGGTCAGGCGGGCCGAGCCGTAGAGCGTGGCGTTGATCGCCGAGGCGGTGGAGAGCATGGCCGCCACCGCGATGATCGCGAACCCGGTCTGTCCGAGCGTCGGTCGGGCCGCCGCCGCGAGGGCGTAGTCGCGGGCGTTCACCAACTCTGGGATGGGCAGTGACCCCACGGCCACGATCGCGATCAGCACGTAGAGCGCGATCACGAACACCACACAGATGTAGTAGGCCCTGGTCAGGGTGCGGCCGGGGTCGGTGACATCTTCGGCGGCGTTGGCGATGAGTTCGAAACCCTCGTACGCCAAAAAGATGATCATGCCGCCTGCGATCAAGGAGACCGGCGCGCTCCAGTGTGCCGGGGCGAGACGTGCAGTGGAGATCCCAGCCAGCCCGACCGCGACGAACACCAGCAGGATCGCGATCTTGATCGCGACGATGATCCGTTCGGCACGGGCGACGGTGGCGGCGCCGGCGACGTTGAGAGCGGTCAGCGCGAGGAGAGCGGCAGTCAGGAACAGGTGCTTCCACAGCCCCTGCGCTGAAAGGGGCAGGAAGCTCGCGGCGTAGGCGCCGAATGCTTGCGCGTAGAGGGCGAGCATGACGATGTAGCTGACCCAGAGCAGCACATTGAGCCCGCCGGCGAAGCGGGCCGGGCCGAATGCGCGGTTGAGGAAGGTGACTGTGCCGCCACGACTGGGGTAGGAGGCCGACAGCAACGCATATGAGCGTGCGGTCAGTAGCGCGACCAGACCGGCCACGAGGAACGCGACTGGGGCCCCGGCCCCGGCCAGCTGGACCGCCAACCCGAGGACCGCGAAGATGCCGCCGCCCACCATCCCGCCCACACCGATAGCGACCGCCCCCCACAGCCCGACTCGACCCGGATCACGCCGCGACGCTGTCACGGCCACAACCTATCCCGCCTTGGGTTGACGTCACCTGCGGTGGACCGCTCGCTTGTTGACCGTCGTTCTGGCTGACGACGTGGAGGTTGGTGTCCGTCGTTGAGGTTGCTGACGATGGTTGAGTGACACCGCACGTGGTGATCTGTGTGGTCGGCGTCGTCACTGTGCGGTGCACCTGGAGGATGCGCCGGAGAAGACGACGACGGCCCTCCCGCTGTCTGTCGTGGGAGACCGCTGCGGGAGGGCCGTGCTGGATGCACGGAGGCATCGTTGGTGACGGTAGAGGCTGATCAGGCTCGGGTCGAGTTGCGGTTGGTCGGCGGAGGGGTGGACTGCCCGGACTGCCGGCAGGGGTTACGCCCGTGGGGGTGGGCCCGCCGGCGTGAGGTGCACGGGATCGAGGGGACGCTGCGACCGCGGCGGGCTCGCTGTGGCAGGTGTCTGATCACGCACGTGCTGTTGCCGGTCACGGTGCTGGTGCGGCGGGCGTACGCGGTCGAGGTGATCGGTGTGGCGCTGCTGGCCCGCGCTGACGGGTCGGGACATCGCCGGATCGCGGGGCGGCTTGGGGTTGCGGCGGTGACGGTGCGGGGCTGGCTGCGGGTGATGGGGGCCCGGCTGGAGCCGGTCCGGCTGCATCTGGTGGGGGTGGCCAGCCGGGCCGGGGTGGACCAGGCGGTACCCAAGGCGCTGGGGTGTGCGTGGCGTGACCTGCTCGCCGCGTTGGGGGCGGCGACCGCGGCGGTGACTGGCCGGTTCGGCGTGTTCGGGGTCCTCGGCCCGGTGACGGCCTGGCAGGTCACCGCGGCGTGTTCGGCTGGTCGGCTCCTGTGCCCGGGCTGGCCGCCGCCGCGGCGGGGCCTTCTCACACCCCGATCATCGGCAACGCCGATGAAGCCATCATCGGCAAGATCAACGACGGACAACACTCGCTGCTCGTCCATGGGTTGCGCTTCGTACATGGTCGCGGCACCCGGCACCCCTCCCTCCATCGGAGCCGTGTCAGAAGAGACACCTTTCGGAACTCCACCGATCGCTTCGAGCCGATCACCATCCCCGCAGGTCGGCTGCTGATCGCGGACATGGCCGGCTGTGAGTTCATGGGTACCTCGGGGCTGGCGGTATTGGTCGAGGCACACTCCCAGGCGAGTCACAGCGGGACCGGGTTCGCCGTTGTCGGGTGCAACCGCACACCGTGGGCCACGCATTTGAGGTCACCGGGATGGAGGCGGTTCTGGATATCTTCCCGCGCGCCGAGGACGCCATCGCGGCCCTCACCCGCCCTTGAGCTGCTCTCCGGGCCTGTGGGTTGTGGGTGTTTGGCGGTTGTCCGGAGCGTCTGCCCGGAAGGAGATAGCCCGGCTAGGTGCGGAGTCTCTGTAGTTGATCTCCCTTTTGAGGTCGCGGGTCCCGAGGGGCGCCCGGGTCGCTAGCCGGAGGTCAGACCCAACTCAGCACGCAGCTGCTCAAGATGTTTGACGTTGCGCCGGGACATGTGGGCGTGTGTGTGGCGCTGCTCGAGCCGTACGAACGTGGCTACCGCGTGGGTCCCGCGTGGCGTCGGCGGGGGCCAGCCCAGCGGGGTTGCCGGATCATCGGCCCGTGAGCCAACGATCTTGTGAAAACTGGCGGTAGTGCGCCGGGGCGGTGGTCCATGGGCCGTCGAGAAACGATCGTTTGCGGACGGGACCAACGCCCGACGGGAACCGGTGCGCTTGGGGCTTACCGGTGGCTCACCGCTGGTTGAGCATGGTCTGCATTTCGGTGATCTCGCGTTGTTGAGCGGTGATGATGTTCTGCGCGAGGGTGCGGACGTCGGGGTTCTGTCCGTTGGCCAGTTCGGTCTTGGACATGGTGATCGCGCCTTGGTGGTGGCTGATCATCATCTGTAGGAACATCGTGTCGAACGCTGCGCTGTGGGCTTGGTCGAGTTGCTGCATCTGCGCCGGCGACATCATCCCGGGCATCGGGCCGCCGTGGTTCATGCCGGGCATGTTGCCCATCCCACCCTGGTTGTCGCCGGGGTGCATGCCGTTCATTTCACCCATGTTCGAGTCATTGGTGTTGGGCACGGGGGAGTTCCAGGCCCGCAGGTAGCCGCTCATCTGATCGATCTCGGGCTGCTGCGCAGCCTCGATCCGTGTGGCGAGGTCCTTGAGCTGCGGTGAGCTGGCGTGATCGGCAGCCAGCTTGGACATCGACACTGCTTGGGTGTGGTGGCGAATCATGTCTGTGGCGAAGGCGGTGTCGGCCTGGTTATGCGTCGGGGCCGCGACCGTGGTAGATGCCGGAGGGGTCGAGGTAGTGGGGTTGCTTGGAGAACCGCAGGCGGCGAGCGCGGCGGCGGCAAAACTGACGGTCGCGATGGCCAGAGTGGTAGCGATGGTGCGTGTAGTCATGGTGGGTGTTCATCCTCTGCGTCGAATAGGAACCGTGGTGGCTGATCGATGACTGGGCGACTCAGTCGAGATCAGCACCGCCAGAGGCAGAGTTCCGCGCGGCGAACCGTGGCAGTGGGTGGCGCCCTTGCCGGCGTCGTGACCGGCCTCGATGTCCTACCTGGTGGGGGCTGGGCTGCTGCGATGAACAGCACCACCATCAGTGCAACCATCAGCAACGGTGTCGCTAGGAGCACCGCCATACACGGATGCCCCGACATCCCACCGCAGCATTCCGGGGCGGTGCCCGGCGGCGAGGGGTTGTCTGTAGTCGGTACGACGACTGTGTCGGTGCTCGCCGGTGACAAAGCCGCAGCGTGAGCCAGCCCGCCGCCAGCCATGTCGTTCGGGGCCTGATGCGCGAGCGCGACATGAGCGGGCGTCGAGATCGCCGTGGCGGTGGCGGCGACCGAGAGCGACGTCCCCACCGACTGACCCACCGAGGCCGGGGCGCTGCTCGAGGAGCAGGTCAGCGGGAAGTGGTGCATGCCGATGAGCCCAGCGACGACCGCAATAGTCAGTAGCCACTGACCTCGACGCGTGCTGGCGTGGGTCGCCACGCGGGCGAGCCTAGCCTCCCATACCCCACCGCACCGCCCCTGACGAGCAGCGGCGTGCCCTCGGGTACGCCGGGGATCGAGCCCATCGGTCTGCGGTTTTGGACACCTCCCGAGCGGCGGGACCCCTCGTCGGAACGCTCGTGGTCTTCGCCGTTGTGGTGCCGTTCGTGGCGGACATGACACCGTTGTCTGGGGTCGCCGCCCATCATCGCCGGCCAGGAGGGGTGCTCCGTCAGTCCCGTTTCTCGTTGTCCTTCGGCGCCCGGCGACAGGCCTTTCGCCTCTCCGTGCTCGGGGTCCGGGGGCCCGAGACTGGCGGTATCGGGTCGCGGACCTGCAGCACATCAACAAAGGAGACTGAGATGATGTTCTGGTACGGCAATGGTGGCGGAGGCTGGGGTTATGCGCTGATGACGCTCAGCATGATCGCGTTCTGGGGTTTAGTGATCTTCGGTGTTATCGCTCTGGTGCGTTACCTCGCCCGTGCTGAACAAGGGTCGCCCGCGAGCGCGCAGCGGCTCACGCCCGCCGAGGTACTGGCCGACCGGTTCGCTCGAGGCGAGATCGACGAGCACGAGTACCACGAGCGCCGGAACGTGCCCCGGCCCGGGAATCCCGAAGCTACGCCGAAACGCAAGGTAGCTGAGGTCGGCCCGATCGGGGTGGGCTTGGGGTCGTTGTCCACTTCGTGCGCCGTGAGTGGGAACCTGAGGATCTGATCACTTCTTGGACGCTGGTGAAGGCGGACTGGGAGCTGGTGGCCAACAAGACCGGCGCGACGCGTCTGGGTTTCGGTGTGTTGCTGAAGTTCTTCGAGATCGATGGCCGATTCCCTGAGTACGCCGCCGAGGTTCCCGAGGC
Organism: Actinomycetota bacterium; assembly: GCA_030852965.1. Taxonomy (GTDB): domain Bacteria; phylum Actinomycetota; class Actinomycetes; order Mycobacteriales; family Pseudonocardiaceae; genus Pseudonocardia. Next base: position 15,032 of record JALYVZ010000038.1, read on the forward strand.
TGCGGTGGGGTACGTCGCTGAACAGCTGAAAGTCGATCCTGCGCTGTTCGGGAAGTACGAGCTGTCCTCCCGAGCCGCGACGAATCACCGCGCTCAGATCCGGGAGGAGTTGGGGTTTCGGGAGTGCACGAAGGCTGACCAGGCGGAACTGGCCGCATGGTTGGCCCGGGCGTTGTGCCCGACCGAGTTCCGCCGGGAGCAGCTGCGCGACGCGGTGCTCGCCCGGTGCCGGGCGAGCGGGCTCGAGCCCCCGTCGTACGGGCAGGTCTCGCGGCTGGTCAACAGTGCGGTGCACCAGTTCGAGGACCACTTCACCCGGGATATCGAGAGCCGGCTGGACGCCGTTGCGGGGGTGGCCGACCGGTTGGAGGCGTTGGCGGGACTTGGCGACCACGCGCAGGGCGGTGTGGCGGGCGGGGGTGAGCGGTTCCTCTACGAGTTGAAGACCGATCCTGGTCCGCTGGGCACTGAGACCTTTCGACGCGAGGTCATCAAGCTGGAGCGAACCCGGTCCCTGGGCTTGCCCGAGCAGTTGTTCGACGGCTGGACGGACAAGCTCATCATGTCCTGGCGCGACCGTGGCGCGCGCTGCTTCCCCTCGGATCTAGCCGAGTCACCGAGGAGGGTTCGGCTGACCCTGCTTGCCGCGCTGTGTCACGCGCGCACCAGCGAGATCACCGACAGCCTCGTTGAGTTGCTGATCCAGCTGGTCCTCAAGATTGACACGAGGGCGGAGAAGCGGGTCGAGAAGGAACTCACTGCCGATCTGAAGCGGGTGACCGGCAAAACCGGGATCCTGTACCGGGTGGCCGAGGCGGCGGTGGCCCATCCCGACGAGACGGTGCGTCGGGTGATCTACCCGGTGGCCGGCGAAGCAACGCTGCATGAGCTGGTCAAGGAGGCCAAGGCCGAGCGGTCGGTGTTCAACAGCAAGGTCCGCACCGTGCTGCGCGGCTCCTACTCCCACCACTACCGCCGGCTGCTGCCGGACTTGCTCGCCGCGATCGCGTTTCGCTGCAACAACACCACCTACCGCCCGGTGATGGACGCCGTCGAGTTGCTGACCCGCTACAAGGACATCTCGGTCTCCGACCGGCCGCATTACTCCCGCACCGACCCGGTGCCGCTGGACGGGGTCGTACCGACGCCGTGGCGCGAGGCGGTGATCGACGACAAAGGCCGGGTCGAGCGCATCCCGTATGAGTTGTGTGTGCTCAAGGCGTTGCGGGAGGCGATCCGTCGCCGCGAGATCTGGGTGGCCGGGGCCAACCGGTGGCGCAACCCCGACGATGACCTGCCGGCCGATTTCGAGGACAACCGCGACGTGCTCTACGCCGCCCTGCGTGCCCCGCGCGACGGCGCCGAGTTCGTCGCGGACCTCAAACACCGGCTGCACACCGCGCTGACCGGCTTCGATACGGCTTTGGCCGAGGACACCACCGGCGGAGTGCGGATCACCACCCGCCACGGGCAGGGCTGGATCTCGATCCCGAGCATCGACAAGGTGGCTGAGCCGGTGAACCTCGACGCGCTCAAGGCCGAAGTCGGGCGGCGGTGGGGTGTGATCGATCTGCTCGACGTGCTCAAGAACGCCGACTTCCTCACCGGGTTCACCGAGGAGTTGACCTCGGTGCTGTCCCGCGAGGCCTTGCCCGAGCAGGTACTGCGGCGACGTCTGCTGTTGGTGATCTTCGCGCTCGATGATCACGTAGAGCAGGTTGCGTTCAGATCGGGTGGTCTACTGACTTTGCCGCCGGCGTGGGTGAGGTGGTCGGTGAACCCGGTGCGGGCGTCGATCTCCACCAGGACTGAGGCCAACGGCACCTTGGGCAGCATCGCGGCGAGCTCATCGCGCAGCGCTTCGGCCTCGGTGGGGACGTCTTCGGCGGTCAACGGTGGAATGATCAGCTCGCCGTCGTCGTTGAGCCGGACTTGCCCGGGCGCACCGGCGGCGAGTTGGGCATCCAGATCTGCCAGGGCGGTGTGCAGCTCGGCGGTGGTCACCGCGATCGCGGTGGCGGCATCGGGAGGTTTGTCGACCAGGGCGCAGTACTCGGCCCGACGAGGTGCCCACTGCTCGGCGGTGAGTAGGAACAAGGTGGGGTCGGCGTAGCGGCGTGACCCGGGCACGAACACATCTCCGGATCGCAACCCGTCGCGCAGCGACAGCAGGACACACAGCTCCCAGTAGTGCCTGTAGCCGGTGACGTCCTCGGCGTCGGCGGCGGTCTGTAGGTAGCCGTGCCACCGGACCGGGACGAAATCGGTGGGGGCGTCGGCGGGGACCTTGCGGGTTCCGGTGGCGTACAACTTGCACAACACCGTGATCGCGGCCATCAACGTTTCGGTGCCCGGGCCGCCGGCGAACCGCACCGCCGCGAGTACGGGTGGGACGAACTGGCGCACGTAAGACATCGAGTCGTGCAGCATGCCCAGGTGCCCGTGATCGCGGGGTAGGCGTTCGCGGCGGGCGGCCCAGGCCGCGCGCAGCCGCTGCATCCCGATCCGGGTACGCACGAGGGCGCCGACGTCTTCATCGGCGATCTCGGGGTCCAGGGTGATCGCGAGGATCTCGTCGAGCAGCGCTTGGCGGTCCTCTCCGCCCCGGGCGCGTTCGGCCAACTGTTCGGTCAGGCGGGTCTGGGCGGCTGATTCGCGCCCGGACAACGCTTGGTCGAACAGCAGCACCACTTCATCGAGCACGTCCACGACCGACTCGACCAGCAGCGTCAGCAAGATCGGGTAGCGGCGTTCGGGTTCGCGTCGGCTCAGCGCTTGGGCGGTCAACCGCCGGCCCACCCCGGCCAGGAACCGGCGTCGCTGGGCGGGTAGCGCCGACAGATCCAGGGTGTCGGCGTCCAGCCGGCGCAGATACGCCAGCTTCGCCAACTCGGTCTTCACCGCCGCCGGACTCGAGGTCGTCGCTCCGGCTCCCAGCCAGGCCAGCGGTGTGCGACCCAACTCGAGATCAACCACCAGCAGCGCATCTAGTGTAGTGTCTCCAAAATAGTCACCGTTTGTGGTAGACTGGATCATGCGCCCAGCTACCGCACCGATGCCCGTGACAGAGAGCCAGCGGAAGATCCTTGAGGCGTTGAGCAGATCGGCGACCGCGCCGCATCGTGAGGTCGTGCGGGCACGAGTGTTGCTGCTGGCCGCGGATGGTGTCGCCAACACCGCCATTGCTGCTCGCCTCGGTGTGTCCCCGGCCAGTGTGCGCGCCTGGCGTGACCGGTTCGCCGTGCAGGGGGTGACCAAGTTCGGGCAGGTCGCGCCCGGTCGGGGACGGAAATCGAGTATCTCGGCGGAGAAGATCGCCGAGATCGTGCGGGCCACCCAGGAGGACACCCCGCCGGGTCAAACGCATTGGAGCTGCCGATCGATGGCCACGGCGCAGGGCGTGAGCCCGGCGACGGTGCAACGAATCTGGTCCGCGCGCGGCCTCAAACCGCACCTGGTCAAGACGTTCAAGCTCTCCAACGACCCGAAGTTCGACGAGAAGCTCATCGACGTCGTCGGGCTCTACCTCAACCCACCCGAGCAGGCCATCGTGCTGTGCATGGACGAGAAGTCCTCGGTGCAGGCCCTGGACCGCACCCAGGCGTCACTGCCGATGAAGAAGGGGCGGGCGGGCACGATGACCCACGACTACAAGCGCCACGGCACCACCACCCTGTTCGCCGCGCTGGACGTGCTCACCGGCGTCGTCATCGGCCAATGCCTACTACGACACCGCCACGAGGAGTTCCTGAAGTTCCTGCGCACCATCGACCGCCAAACACCCAAGGGCCTGGACATCCACCTGATCCTGGACAACTACGCCACCCACAAACACACCAACGTCGTGGCCTGGCTGCTCAAGCACCCACGCTTCCACCTGCACTTCATCCCCACCTCAAGCTCCTGGCTCAACCTCGTTGAACGCTGGTTCCGCGAAATCACAGACAAGGCCATCCGGCGCGGGGTGTTCCACTCCGTCCCGGACCTGATCACCGCCATCGAGGACTACCTCAAGGCCAACAACGACAACCCGAAACCATTCGTATGGACCGCGACCGCGGACGCCATCCTGGAGAAGGTCCGCCGCGGCCGCGTCGCCCTCAACCAAATAGCCAGTTAAAAGCGAGACACTACACTAGGAGGCCGCTGAATAAGTCGAACTGGCGGCCCGACGCAAGTCGCTGAGCTGCAGGTTTGTTCGCCGAGTCGAGCTGAAACTGGGGTTTTTCATCGGCCTCCTAGCGGGAGTTTCCGGGCTGGTTCGATCATGGGTGTGTTTCGGCAGGTCATGGCGTTGTTGATGTTCGTTTGGTGTATGACCTAAGTTTCGGGTGCCCATCTGGGGAGGTCGAACATCTGGGCGAGTTGGTCCTGGGTGGGGGTGGTCTCGGTGAGCATGCGGCGGGCTTTGGGTCGTCCTGCGGTGGAGGGGTAGATCAGCACGGTCTCCTGGATGCCGGCGAGGGTGTCGAGCAGTTCGCGGACGCTCATGTCGAGTCCGGCCTGTTTGGCGTGGCGGCGCATGAGGTGGGCGAGTTGCAGGGCCAGTACGCAGGTGAAGGTGTGGACGCGGATGTTGTGGTCGGTCCAGTGGTGCATCGGGGAGAACGACACGAGGTGGGGGTCTTTGAGTTGGCGGAAGGAGAACTCGGCCTCGGACTGGGAGCGGTAGCCGGCGATGACGTCGGTGACCGGCCAGTCGTCGCGGTCGGTGATCAGGATGCGTTTGCCGAACAGTTCGGTTTCCAGCTCGGCACGGGTGTGGTCGTCGACGTGGACGGTGAGACGGTGCTCGGGCGGGGTGTGGCCGGTGAGTTCCCAGCCGATGACGCGCCGCGTCCAGGGGTCGCGGGTGATCTGGGCGATCTCGGTTTCGACCTTGTCGCGGGGGCGGCGGGTGTGGCCGCGGGCGAGGGTGTCGCCCAGTGCGGAGAGTTTCGCCCTGCTGCAGCGCGACCGCGCGGCTGCCGACCAGACCGGCGGGCCGGAACCGGCGAGATCGCCGTCGCCGAGTACGTCGACTGGTACCACCACCGGCGTCTGCACGGCGAGCCGCGGATGGTCCCACCAGTCGAGTACGAGGCCGCCCACCACGCTCTGGCCCGCGCCCGCCAGTCCGCCGACGCGTGACAACCCGGCCTCCATCAAACCCGGTACTTGACAGAACAATCAACTTGGGTATCTGCACATCCTCCTGGACTCAAACAGGAACGGCATCAAACCGAGGGCGCTTCATCCTGAAGGAGACACGCCGCGCAGA
>JALYVZ010000499.1 GCA_030852965.1 Actinomycetota bacterium
GTGGCCGCCACCCTGGCCATCGGCGCCGGCGGCCTGGCACTGCTCGCGGTGTCCGGGCTCCCGACGCTGGTCATCGGGACCGTCATCGGCTACGGGCTGGGCTGGTCCTGGCCGGGGGTGCTCAACTTCGCAGTGGTCCGGCTCAACCCGCTGGCGCCGGCGGCGGCGACCTCGATCACCCAGTCCGGGGTGTACGTCGGCGCCTCCGTCGGTCCGCTGCTGTTCGGTCTGCTGGCCGCGCACTCCTACCCGTCGGCCTGGCTCGCCGCAGCCGGGGCGATGCTCGGCGCGGCGGCGTTGATGCTGCTCGGACGGCGGCTGTTGCTGGCGCACCCGTCGGTGCGGGCCACCCTGGCGGCCCAGCCCTCCTGAGGCGCTAGACAGCACCGCATTAGCCCTGCGGGGTTGATCGCTGAGCCAGGCGCGCCGCCACTGCCGATGTCATCGTGTTGCACCGAGGACTGAAGCTCAGCGCCATCGCCGAGGTCGGCAACGTCGCCGTTGACATCGGATGCCCGCGCGTTTGGTTCTCACGTGCCGAGGCGGGCTGGTCAGGGCTGCTGGCTGGTCGGGTCGGGGCCGTCGATGGGGGTGCGTGGCGGGGTGACGGTGTCGTGGGTGAGTCGATCACCGCTGTCGTCGGTGAGTCGGTCCCGCGCGGTGGCCAGGTCGAGGTCGTCCTCGGCTTGCTCGAGGAGTTGCTCCCAGATGCCGACCGGCACGATGACGGCTTGCGCGCGGCGGTGGGAGCCGAAGTACACCGGTTGGGTGTCCCCGGCGTCGAAGCCCCGCGCGATGCGGTGCAGGGTCGCGCGGGCCTCGCCGGTGCTGACTACCTTGTCCATCCCCCACTGTACAAGCACCGTACGAGAATGCGTACGGAAATAGGTACTGATACTTGCCTTGCTCGCGCCAGGAGAAGTCCGCTCCCGCAACGCCGTCCGACGCCTGGTCGCGACCTCATGACCGCACCCCGCCAGCCAGCCATGCCCGGCCTCGCCACCCGAGTTCACGCCACTCTTTAGTTAGCGGATGATCCGGTTCTCCGGGCTCGAGAACTCAGCGGGGCAGGTCCAGCGCCGGCCGTGAGCCGGGCAACGACGGCCGCAGCGTCGCCGGGCACCACCAGTGCGTGGCGATCCGGTCGTACGGCGCGTCGACCATGGCCGCCAGCTCGGGCGCCAGACGCCGCAGCTCGTCCAGCGAGCCCGCGCTCGGCACGGCGTCTCGCCGCACCCAGTTGCCGCCGCCGCCCGGCGGGCCCCAAACCAGCATGTAGTCCCGGTCCAGGCGAGGATCGGCCAGAATCCCGGAGCGGGCGACACCATCCCACCCGGACCAGATCCTGATGAACGTCGGCCGCACCCGCTCGAAGACGTGGTCGCGCAGGCCCACCATGTCGTTCGTGTGCCAGTACCGGGCGATGCGGGCGTCAGCCAGCCCGGAGAGGTCGACGAACCACAACCGGCTGGTCAGCGACGTCCCACCACCGTCGACGGCGAGCAGTGAGCCTTGGTCGATCCCGAGCAGGTCGGCGTAGGTGTTGAAGGTGTACCCGGTGTTCCGCGCGATGTAGCAGGCCGAGACCGTCGGAGCCCGGCGGAAGGTCTCCGACAGTCCGTACCAGCCGACCAGGGTGAGACCGCCGACCAGGCCCGAGGTGACCACCGCGACGATCCGGGTGCGGGTCGCGGCGCCGCGCAGCACCTGCGCCGCCGACAGCGCCAACACCAGGCTGGCCAATGGCCACACCGGCGTCGTGAACCGGTACTGGGCCATCCAGTCCGTGGCCAGCACCGCGTAGGCCAGCACCGCGAGCCCGAGCGGAATCAGCAGCATCGCCACACCGGTGCGGGTCGGGGAGCGCCGGTGGAGCGCGACGGCGACCACACCGACGGTGAACATGCAGGCCAGCCAGCCGACGTAACCGACAAGCGCGGCCGGCTTGTCGAGATCGGACAGCGTCGGGAAGCCCTGTTCCTTCGCGCGGGCGGTGTTGGGCAGGTAGTCGCCGAACGTGGCGACCCGCCAGGCGAGGTAGCCGCCGACCGGGACCGACACCGTGAGGACCGAGACCGCGATCGAGGCGACGGCTTGCCCCACAGCGTCTCGCCTCAGCAGCAGCAGCGCCGCGAGCGGGTATGCGGCGGCATAGACCAGCCCGTCCGGACGGGTCAGCGCGGCCAGCCCGGCGAGCGCGCCGCAACCGATCGCGGTGCGCGGGTCGAGCAGCCGTCCGG
>JALYVZ010000177.1 GCA_030852965.1 Actinomycetota bacterium
ACGCTGGCCTCCGCCGCGGACGCCGGCCAGCCCCGGCGATTGGCGGGGTGCGCGTGCGCCTGAGCCACCGCGTCCCGGGTCTGCTGGACGGCCGCAGCCACCCCCGGCAACTCGAGCAGCGGAGCAAGCGGATCACTGGACACCGCACCATCCTGCCAGCCACGGCCCGGCTGCAATGTGCCCGCTCATTCGACCCCGGACGCGCTCTCCCGGGCAACAAGCCCGCTCATTGCACAAGAAGCGTGTGCCGGGAGCCGCGCCGCACTAGGTTCGTTGTGGAGCGGGATGACGGCGGTGTGCGTTGTCCATGGGCCGAGAACAGCACCAGGACAAGGAGACCGTTGTCGATGACCGAGTCCGGCACGTTGAGCAACCTCTCGAGCGAGAGCCGCAGCTTCCCGCCGAGCGCGGAGTTCGCCGCGCAGGCCAACGCGAAAGCAGACCTCTACGACCGCGCGGACGCCGACCGGGAGGGGTTCTGGACCGAGCAGGCGAAGCGGCTGCACTGGGATCAGGAGTGGACCCAGGTGCTGGACTGGCAGCCCCCGTTCGCGAAGTGGTTCGTCGGCGGCACCCTGAACGTGGCCTACAACTGCGTGGACCGCCACGTCGAGGCCGGGCACGGCGACCAGGTGGCCTACCACTGGGAGGGCGAGCCGGGCGACCAGCGCACCATTACCTACGCCGAGCTGCGGCGCGAGGTGTGCAGATGCGCGAACGCGCTGAGCGAGCTGGGCGTGGGCAAGGGCGACCGGGTGGCGATCCAGCTGCCGATGATCCCGGAGGCGGTGTTCTCCATGCTGGCCTGCGCGCGCCTCGGCGCGATGCACAGCGTGGTGTTCGGCGGGTTCTCCCCGGCGGCGTTGAAGGCCCGGATCGAGGACGCCCAATGCAAGCTGCTGATCACCTCGGACGGGCAGTGGCGGCGCGGCGCCAAGGCCCCGATGAAGGAGAACACCGACGAGGCCGTCAGGGACTCCCCGAGCATCGAGCACGTGCTGGTGGTCAAGCGCACCGAGACCGAGGTGCCCTGGACCGAGGGCCGGGACGTCTGGTGGCACGACCTGGTCGATGCGCAGCCGGCTGAGCACGAATGCGAGGCGTTCGACGCCGAGCACCCGCTGTTCATCCTCCACACCTCGGGCACCACCGGGAAGCCGAAGGGCATCCTGCACACCTCGGGCGGCTACCTCACCCAGTGCGCGTACACCCACCACGTGGTGTTCGACCACAAGCCCGGCGAGAGCGTCTACTGGTGCACCGCCGACATCGGCTGGGTCACCGGGCACTCGTACATCGTGTACGGCCCGCTGGCCAACCGGGCCACCTCGGTGCTGTACGAGGGCACCCCGAACACCCCGCACGAGGGCCGGCACTGGGAGATCGTGCAGCGCTACGGCGTGACCATCTACTACACCGCGCCGACGCTGATCCGCACCTTCATGAAGTGGGGCGGCGAGGTACCGGCCAGGTACGACCTGTCCTCGCTGAGGTTGCTCGGTTCCGTGGGCGAGCCGATCAACCCCGAGGCCTGGATGTGGTACCGGGAGAACATCGGGCACGACCGCTGCCCCATCGAGGACACCTGGTGGCAGACCGAGACCGGCGCCATCATGATCGCCCCGCTGCCCGGGGTGACTGCCGCCAAGCCCGGCTCCGCGATGCGCCCGCTGCCCGGCATCTCGGCCACGGTCGTCGACGACACCGGCACCCCGGTCGGTCGCGGAGGCGGCGGTTTCCTGGTGCTGGACAAGCCGTGGCCGTCGATGCTGCGCGGCATCTGGGGTGACGAGGAGCGCTTCCGCGAGACGTACTGGAAGCGGTTCGCCAAGCAGGGCTACTACTTCGCCGGCGACGGGGCGAAGTACGACGAGGACGGCGCGGTGTGGCTGCTCGGGCGGGTGGACGACATCATGCTCGTCTCCGGGCACAACATCTCCACCACCGAGGTGGAGTCGGCGCTGGTGTCACACCCGACGGTGGCCGAGTCGGCGGTCGTCGGCGCCACCGACCCCACCACCGGGCAGGCAATCGTGGCGTTCGTGATCCTGCGCGGCAGTGCTGCCAGTGGAGCGGCCACCGACGAGGCGAACGGCGAAGAGGCGAACGGCGAAGAGGCGATCAAGGCCCTGCGCGACCACGTGGCCAAGGAGATCGGCCCGATCGCCAAGCCACGCCAGATCATGGTCGTCGACGAGCTGCCCAAGACCCGCTCCGGCAAGATCATGCGCCGGCTGCTGCGCGACGTCGCGGAGAACCGGCAGATCGGCGACGTCACCACGCTGGCCGACTCCTCGGTGATGGACCTCATCTCGGCCGGGCTGAAGTCGGGCAAGAGCGAAGAGTAGCTCAGCCTCGGTGTGGTTTCGGCTCGGTGTGGTTTCGGCTCGGTGTAGTTTTGGCGCAGTGACCAGTGGGGCCGGTGCTGACGGGTTGGTCGTCGGCACCGGCGCCCGCGCGTTCGTGGTGGCCGAGGGCGAGCTGAGCTGGCGGTTCTCCCGTTCGTCCGGCCCCGGCGGGCAGGGCGTGAACACCACCGACTCCCGCGTCGAGCTGTCCTTCGACCTGGCCCGCTCGCCGTCGGTACCCGAGCCGCTCCGCGAGCGCGCGCTGCAACGGCTGGCCAACCGACTGGTCGACGGAGTGCTCACGGTGGTCGCCGCCGAGCACCGTAGCCAGCTGCGCAACCGGGACGCCGCTCGCCGCCGACTGGCGCTGTTGCTGGCCGACGCCACCGCCCCCGACCCCCCGCCGCGCCGCCCTACCCGCCCCTCCAAGCGGGCCAAAGCCCGACGGGTCGATGAGAAAACCCACCGTGGCCAGATCAAACGCTTCCGCGGCCGCCCCGACGAATAGCCCAGCGGCCGGGCTGGCGTCCCGAGTAACGCGACGACCCGCCCCGCATCCCGCGCCCGTCGCCCACATCGCGCTCCGCCGGCCCCCACTTCATGATCAACAGAACACCATGGTGCCTATGTCATGATCGAACCACCACCACGTACTGTTGACCATGAACTGGACCCCCGAACCGGCCGAACGGCACGCACAGTACGAGCGCGGCACGAACAGGAGCGCGAGCCGAACGGCTGGCGCGGCACGGGTAGGTTGCGCGAACTGCCTTGCCGTCGCGGAGTACGGAGCCGTACCGTTCTACGGGATGAGCGATACCGAGGCCGAGACCACCCGGCACCCAGCGTCGGCGGTCGACCAACCCGCGGTGCGGGTGCGCGGCCTGGTGAAGACCTACGGCACCGTCGAAGCGGTGCGCGGCATCGACCTGGACGTCAATCCCGGCGAGATCTTCGGCTTCCTCGGCCCGAACGGGGCCGGCAAGTCCACCACGATCAACATTCTGTGCACGCTCACCGAGGCCACCGAGGGCACCGCGAGTGTGGCCGGCTTCGACGTGAACAAGCAAAGAGCCCAGGTCAGACGGCACATCGGACTGGTGTTCCAGGACCCGACACTCGACGGCTACCTCACCGGCGAGCAGAACCTGAGATTCCACGGCGAGCTCTACGGCGTCGACCGATCAACGGCCGCAAACCGGCGCGAACAGGTGCTCACGATGGTCGGGCTGTGGGAACGCCGGGGTGACGAGGTGAACAAGTACTCCGGTGGCATGCGCCGGCGGCTGGAGATCGCCCGGGGGCTGCTGCACTCACCGAAGGTGCTGTTCCTGGACGAGCCGACGATCGGGCTGGACCCGCAGACCCGCAAGTCGATCTGGGCTTATCTAAACCAGCTGCACCGCAGCGAGCAGGCTGAGACGACCACGGTCTTCGTCACCACGCACTACATGGACGAGGCCGAGAACTGCGACCGGATCGCGATCATGAACGAGGGCCGGATCGTCGCACTGGACACCCCGGACCGGCTCAAGGCCGGAGTCGGTGCCGACCGGGTGCAGCTCAGCACGGCCGACGACACCGGCGCCATCCGCGCGCTCAAGCGACGGTTCGGGCTGGACGCGGCCGTGCACGAGGATCTGGTGACCGTCGCGGTACCGGACGGCGCGGGCTTCATACCCCGGCTGTTCACCGAGCTGGGCGTGGAGATCCGATCGGTGACGGTGCAGCGGCCGACCCTGGACGACGTGTTCCTGGCACACGCCGGCTCCACAATCCGGGACGCCGAGGCCGGCGCCGGACCGAGCCCGTTCTCCATGATGGCCCGGAGGGGACGCTGAGATGACCGGGACCACCGCGCACCGCGACGCGACCGGTGCGAGCGATGTCGCCCGGACCCGGGTGCTCACGTTCGATCCTCGGCACGAGGCCCGCGCGGCGCTGGTGGTCTGGCAGCGCGAGCTGATTCGGTTCGGCAAAGATCGGACCCGGATGGTCTCGGCACTGGTGCAGCCGCTACTGTTCCTGTTGGTCCTCGGGGTCGGGCTGGGTTCGCTGGTCGGTTCCGGCGCCGGGCCGGGCGGTGGCACGGTGCGGTTCACCGCGTTCCTGTTCCCCGGGGTGCTGGCGATGTCGGTGGGTTTCAGCGCGGCGTTCTCCGGGATCTCGATGGTCTGGGACCGCGAGTTCGGGTTCCTGCGCGAGATGCTCGTCGCGCCGGTGAGCACCACGGCGATCCTGACCGGGAAATGCGTCGGCGGGGCCACCGTCGCGACCCTGCAGACGGTCGTACTCCTGGCACTGGCCGGGTTGGTCGGGGTGCCGTACGCGCCGGTGATGCTGCTGGAGCTGCTCGGGATGTTGTTCCTGTGCTCCTTCATGATCGTCGCGCTCGGGCTGGTGCTGGCCGCCCGGGTGAAGCAGGTGCAGTCCGCGTTCCCGCTGGTTCAGATGATCATCACGCCGATGATCTTCTTGTCCGGTGCGCTGTTCCCGCTGTCCGGGTTGCCCGGCTGGCTGCGGGTGCTCACCCACGCCAACCCGATGACCTATGCCGTCGAGCCGATGCGCGCGGTGGTGTTCGATCACCTCGGGGCGGACGCCGCGACCCGGGCCCGGTTCGACCCTGGCATCGTCTGGGGCGACTGGCCGGTGCCGGTGTGGGTGCAGGTGTCACTGGTGGTGGCGGCGTCGGTGCTGATGTTGGCCGCCGCGGTGGCCTGGTTCGCCCGTACCGAGTAGACCGGGTCCGGCAGGTCGTGGCGCTCAGCTGTGCACCAGGGTCCCCAGGGTGCCTCACTCCGTGGAACGGGCGACCCATCACCCCGCCTCACCTGTGCGGACGCTGGCCTTAGGTGACGGCGGTTACTGACCCACCTCGCAAACGACCTTTGCGGTCAGATCGCTGATGTCCGCTGGACCTCACCGGGCTGACTCGTCGAGACGCCGCCGGACACGAAGCGCGCGAGGACCCCTCACACGACTCCCGGACCGGAACCTCGTCAATGGAGCCTGACCCGGCAGACGAAGGAGAGACTGACCATGTGAGCGAGCAGACCCTCGTGGAACCGATGCGCGCACCGGACATCGACGCCGTCCTACGGCTGCTCGGGATCCTGTTCGCTCAGGAGCGCGACTTCGCACCCCACGAGACTCGACAACGGGCAGCGCTCGAGCGCCTGCTCGCCGAGCCTAGTCTCGGGGTTGTCCTGGTGGCGCGACGCGACGGACGCGTGATCGGCAGCGTCACGCTCCTGCGGAGCATCTCCACGGCGCTGGGCGCTGAGGTCGCGTGGCTGGAGGATCTCGTCGTGCAACCCACAGACCGCGGAAATGGCACTGGCCATGCGCTGCTGAACGCTTGTGCCACCTTCGCCGCCGCCCAAGGCTGGCAGCGCATCAGCCTGCTCACCGACCACGACAACCGCGGCGCGCAACGCCTCTACGCTCGGCACGGATACACACACTCGGAGATGGTCGTTCTGCGTCGTCAGGCCTGACCAAGGAAAGTCGTCCTGCTCGCGGGCCCTGTCCGCGAGGGGGTTATGGGTGCGCAGGGTAACGGCGGCGGTGTGCAGAACCGAGGCATCCCGCCTCGGGCCGAGGGCGCCGGTTGGTAGCGGCCGATGCTTCGGGTCAACTGAGGTTGAGGGCCATACCGTGCCGGCACGCTCTGGGGGCGTCGTGCCGGCTGCGGGTGCTCGCCCGTGCCGGGTTGCTCCTCGCGCGGTCGAGAGCCGGGGTGCCCGATCTCGGCGCGGGTGGTCGCGCGGGCGGGCTCGATCCTAGCTGGGTTGCCACCGCGCAAACGATGGCGGCCTCGTGCCCGAGGTGTGTTACCGGATCCGGCCGGTAGCAGCTGTTTTGTCTCGAGAGCGCGTATGCCCGCAGCGCACAGCAGACCGACCAGGATCAGAGCCAGCCAGGGCAACTCGGGAGTCCCCGACCTTCGGCCCGCGTCGAGCGCGCTGCCGGTTCCCAGGTTGCCCAGCAAGATGCCCACTCCGCACACGGTGTTGTAGAAGCCGTAGTGGGTGGCCACGAGCCGGTTGTGGGACAGCGCGACCACGGTGTCCATCTCGATGGGAAACACGATCGCGGTGCCGAGCGCGAGGAGGCCCGCGGCGAGTACCAGCAGCGAGAGTTGGATGATGAGCGCGGCGGTATCGCCTTGCGGGACCGTGTGTCGGGCCGCCGCGAGTGGGGGCAGGAACGCGGCGCCCATGATGACCAGGCCGGTGGCGATGGATCGTCCGGGGCTCCAGTGCCGTCGGCACCAGGCGGTAATGCGCAGCTGACCGAGGATGGTGACCACCCCGGAGACCCCGAACAGGGCGGCGACGGCGATGGTGCTGGTTCGCCCCTCGCCGGCGATGCGACGCGCTTCCAGCGGCAGCGCGAGGTAGACCTGGAACGACATCACGTAGGACCCGGTCATCGCCACGGAGAACAGCAGGAACGGGCGATTGGCGACGATGCCGCGCCACTGGCCGAGGGTGGAGGTTGGTGTGTCGTTCTCGGCTACCGCCGAAGCGCTCGTTCGCTGTGGGAGGGCACGGATCTGCAATACGGTCAGCATTGCGAAGACGCCCGCCGCGACCACACACGTCAGCCGGAAGCTGACCCCAGTCAGAGCGAGACCGATCAGCGGCCCGACCAGGATTCCCGTCTGATAGAAGACGCTGAACAGGGCAAACGCCTCGACCCTTCGCTCCCCGGCGTCATGGGTGAGGTAGGCGCGCACCGCGGGGTTGAACAGCGCCCCGGCGAACCCGGTCGCGGCGGAGGCCACGATCAGCGCCGGGACGGTGTCGACCAGGCCCAGCAGCGCGAAACCCGCGGTGCGTAGCGCGCAGCCGGCGACGATCAGGGGCTTGTAACCGAACCGGTCGGCGAGCGCGCCGCCGATCAGGAACATGCCCTGCTGGGAGAAGTTGCGCACTCCCAGGATCAGCCCGACCAGCCAGGTGGCGAGCGCGAGGTCATTCGCCAGATGGTCGGCGAGGTAGGGGATGAGCATGTAGAACCCGGTGTTGATCGTCAACTGGTTGAGCAACAACAGCTGGACGGGCCGGGTGAAGCTTCGGAACTGGCTGAGAGTATTCATCGAGTCTGCGGAGTAGCGTCGTCGAGCTCTCGGGCCGCGGGGGGCGCGGTGACAGCGCCGCAGCGCGCCCAACGAGTGACCTCACGCTCGTCGCATCGACTCAGCTCGTCGGGATGCTCACCGGGCGGACGGTCCAGCAGCCCGTGCTGGTGACAGAAATCGTCGTTGTAGACGGTGTCGAAGTAGCGCTGCGGGGCGTCGGGGAAGATCGCCGCGATGCGGTGGCGGCGGGGGCCGACACGGGCAACCCAATCCGCGACCAGACCGACCCTAACACCGCGAGCAAACCTCGATCGCTCTGGCCGGCGCGCGCGCCGCCGCCTCCAACACGCAGGAGGAACGGACGAATGTCCCGCTGCGCTCACGGCGCCGACGTGGTGGCCGACGTCGCGCCGTTCTGGTCCCGGGTTGGTCCGGTTTCGGCGCGGATGGCGGACATCAGCTCGTCGATCTCGTTGAGCTGGTCGAGCAGCGCGGCTTTGGATCGCAGCCCGGACAGAGGACGTTCGAGTTGCCGGACCCGGTCGTCGAGGCAGCGGTCGGCGGCGATGAGCCGTTCCCAACGGTTCTCGGTCTCGGTCCGCAACGCCTTCCAGCGTTGTCGGGCGGTGTCTTCGACGTAGTGGGCGCGGGCGTCGGC
>JALYVZ010000500.1 GCA_030852965.1 Actinomycetota bacterium
CCCGTCCGGGCTCAGGTCGTAGGTGTTGGTGCCGGCCCGTCGCTCGATCAGGCCGTTGCGGCGTAGGCGGGTCAGATCATAGCTGGCCTGGTTGGCGGTATAGGCGACGCCGAGCAGATGGCTCACCTGGGCGCGGAGGCTCCGGTTGGTGAATCCGAGGGCGTTCAAGCCGACACACAGGGCGCCGAGCAGGGCCATGACCCGAGGATCACCGAACCGTAGCGCGGGCGACCTCCTGCCATCCTCGGTGAGGGTGGGCTGTGCGACCCGCTCAAAGGCTGGGCTCGCAAGGACACAGCCCTGCCCGACACGTTCAGTATCGAGCAGGCGGTCGTTGATGGCGCGGGCTTTGCCCTGCAGCTCATCGAGGTGTTGCAGGCGTCGTTTACAGATCAGATCGCCCGGGTTGTTGATCACCGTCTCGATCCGCAGGGCCCGGCCGTCCTTGAGGTACTGCTTGATCCGGGAGTTCTTGTAGTCGGCGTTGACGGTGACCCCGATCGTGTCCCGGGTGTTGATCCGGGTCTTGTAGGTGGGCTCGTGCTTGGGTGGGCGTCCCCGCCGGTGTGGGTGGCCGGCGAAGATGACCTCGACCCGGTCCGGGCGGCCGATATCGAGGTTGTCGACCACGAGCGCTTCGAAGAAGGCCCGAGCGTGGCGGGGGGCGTCGAACACGATGGTGCGGGAGGTCTCGATCTGGCGCATCGACAGCTCCCACCAGTACCCGTCGTCCCGGTCGGCCGGTCCCAGGGGCAGCGGCAGGATACTCATCCAGCGTTCGAAGAACACGCCGATGGTTCCCGGACCGAGCCGGTCACAGATCGCCTGCAGGGCTTCGGGGTCCTGACAGGTCGCGAACCCGTTGGACAGTTCGGTGAACCCGATCCCGGCATGGGTGGCTTGTCGTTTGGCCCACTCGTGACCGTTGAGCCAGACCTTGACCGGGTACGGGAAGTAGGCGCACACCTTGATGAAACCCGGTCCGAAGTCCTCGTCCCAGATGTAGAAGTAGAAGCAGGTCACCCGCCGGTCAGCCTTGCTGAACGAGTACCAGACCCGGTGACCGGTGTACCCGCGGTCCTCGCGCTGGTTGGCCGCGAAGACGTTCTGGTACTCCTGAGCGACCCCGATCGCAGCCACCCCAGCCCTGCCGGTGCCAGCTTGACGCTGCAGGTAGGGGCGCATCACGTCCTGCTTGCGATCACCCTTGCCGAACTTCACAATCGGGATCGCCTGGGCCTGCGCGAACGAACGCACCCCGGCCCGGAACGTGGTCCCGATCTTCTCCATGATCGCCGGCGAGGGGACCGGGCACTTCAAGTGCGCGGTCATGAACGAGGCGACCTGCCCACCGACCTGCAGGTTCGGCACGTAACCATTGAGATAGATCCGATCCAGACACCGAATATCAAGCTGGACCTGACCCTCGAGCAGGTCACCAACCCTCGCGCCGCACGCAGCCGAAGTACCCATCACCCCAGCATGCGCCAACCCCGAGCACCCAAGCCAGCCACCCACTCGGCGGTCAGAGGCGAAGCCTCACTGGGTGGCTGGTGTCTTTCGTCCCGTGGCGGTCGCGGGTCTGGGACGTGAGTTTTGGGAGAATGTCTTTTGACGCACGGGTGTTGCTGGCGGGTTGAGTCGTGACGTTGGGGTTGTCGCCGAGGCAGGCGGATCTGTTCCGGTCCACGGCCGGGTTCTGTGAGCCGCGGGTGGCGCCGGGATCGGTGTACGGGTTGCTGCATCGGGAGTGTCACCGGCTGTTCCCGGATGAGATGTTCGCGGACCTGTTCACCGATGTGGGCCGCCGGTCGGTGCCGCCGATGATCGTGGCGGTGGTGATGGTGCTGCAGCGCATCGAGGGCTGCTCGGATCGGGAGGCGGTGGACCGGTTCGCGTTTGACGCGCGGTGGAAGTACGCGGCGGGCGGTCTGGACTTTGACTACCCGGGGTTCGTGCACACGGTGTTGGTGGACATGCGGGCCCGGTTGGCCCGCTCGGACAAGCCGGATCGGATCTTTCAGGCGGTGCTGGAGGTGGCCCGGGCGGCGGGACTCGTCGGTGGCAAGCGGGTGCTGGACTCGACGCCGATCTATGACGCGGTGGCCACGATGGACACCGTCACCTTGGTCCGGTCGGCGATCCGCGGCGTGCTGCGCGTCGCCAGCGGCGTGCTGGAGGCGCAGTTGCGGGCGGTATTGACCCGTGATGACGACTATGCCGGTGCGGGCA
>JALYVZ010000501.1 GCA_030852965.1 Actinomycetota bacterium
CCGCCGGGCCGTCGGCGTTGGTGACCCGGCTGCTCTACCAGGGATGGTCGCCATGAGACGCCGCCGGACCCGGCGCCACCACGACCAGAACCACGAGGAGGGTCGGGGTCGGGGACACGACAACGATCCTGGGCGGGACCCGCGCTGGGACGGCGCCGACGACAATTCCGCGGCCTGGGACCAGGCGGGCGGTGATGGTGAGGCCGGGTGGGAGGAGTTGGTGTCGCGCGACGGGCGCGACGACGGACAAGGGTGGATGCCGGAGTTCGTCGAGGTCACCCCCACCCACATCGCCGTCGGCTGCGAGCTGGCCGCCACGCTGGTGATCGTCGGCTACCCGCGTGAGGTGTTCCCCGGCTGGCTCGAACCCCTGACCACCTACCCCGCCCGCGTCGACGTGTCCCTGCACATCGACCCGGTCGACCCGGTGGTCGCCTCGGCCGGGTTGCGCCGCCAACTCGCCCGCCTAGAATCCGACCGGGCCACCACCGCCGAACACCACCGCCTACCCAACCCGCACGTCGACGCCGCCACCGCGGATGCCTACGAGCTGGCCGGGCGGGTCGCCCGCTCGGAAACCCGGCTGTTCCGCGTCGGTATCGCCCTGCTGGTGCGGGCCGGGAATCTCGGTGAGTTGCGAGAACAGATGGCCGCGCTGCGCTCGCTGGCCTCCTCGATGCTGCTGGATGCCCGACCCGCCCCCTATCGGGCGTTGCAGGGCTGGACCACCGCGCTGCCCCTCGGCGTCGACTCGCTGGGGCAGCGCCGCGCGATGGACACCGCCTGTCTCGCCGCGGCGTTCCCGTTCTCCTCCCCGGATCTGCCTGGGGATCCGGTCACCGGCGCCGCCCCCACCGGGGTCCTCTACGGCCGCAACATCTCCAGCGGCGGGCTGGTGTTCTACGACCGGTTCACCCAACCCAACTACAACTCGGTCGTGCTCGCCGCCTCCGGCGCCGGGAAGTCCTACCTCACCAAACTGGAGTTGCTGCGCTCGCTCTACCGCGGTGTGCACGCCGTGGTCATCGACCCCGAAGACGAATACACCCGCCTGGCCCACGCGGTCGGCGGCACCCACATCCGCCTCGGCGACCCGGGCGTCCACATCAACCCCCTCGACCTTCCCCTCCCCACCACCACCCACCACGCCGCCAGCTCACCGGGAGCCGGTGGAGTGGGAGCCGGTGGAGTGGGAGCCGGCAGGGTGGGGTGGGGGCGGGACGTGTTGACACGGCGGTCGCTGTATCTGCACACCGTCCTATCCGTGCTCCTCGGCGAACCACTCACCCCCACCCAACGCGCCCTCGCCGACCGGGGCATCCACAGCTGTTATGCACAGGCGGGGATCACCCAGAACCCCGCCACCTGGACCCGCCCCGCGCCGCTGCTGGGAGACCTCGCCGCCGCGTTCAGCGATCTCGACGACACCACCGGCACCGCGCGGGAGTTGGCGGCCCGTTTGGCGCCGTTCACCTCGGGCAGCTTCTCCACCCTGTTCTCCGGACCCACCACCACCCCACCCGAAGGGCATCTGGTGGTGTTCTGCCTGCAGAACCTGCCCGAGGAACTCAAACCGATCGGCACCCTGCTCGCCCTGGACGCCACCTGGCGCACCGTCACCCATCCCCCGGAGCGGCGGCCGCGGCTGGTGGTGGTCGACGAGGCGTGGCTACTCATGGCGCATCCCGCCGGCGCGCACTTTCTGCTGCGGCTGGCGAAATCCGCCCGCAAACACTGGACCGGGCTCACCCTGGTCACCCAAGACGCCGGGGACCTGCTCTCCAGCGATATGGGGCGGGCGGTGGTGTCGAACGCCGCCACCCAGATCCTGCTGCGCACCGCAACCCAAGCCGCCGAGCAGATCACCACCGCGTTCGGGCTCACCGACGGCGAACGAGCCTTCCTCACCAGCGCCGAAGTCGGGTCCGGGTTGCTTCTCGGCTCCCGCGCCCGAGCCCGGGTGGCGTTTCACACCCAAGCCTCACCCGAAGAAGACGAACTGATCACCACTGACCCCGCCCAACTCGCCGCCCTCGCCACACCCGACGACCCCAGGCCACGACGACGCACCTCTCCCGACACCGGTCCCGGCCCGCTGTTGCGCTCCCACCCCACCGCCGACGACGAGGACCCGCTATGACCCGCCACCCACACCCAGCCGCTCGGCACGCCCCGCCAACCCACCCGGTGCCGGGGCCCGCGCCGCTCGACCAGCCCTGCCCGCCCGGTG
>JALYVZ010000502.1 GCA_030852965.1 Actinomycetota bacterium
CGTCCTTCTTCTTATTCTTGTCGTCCTTCTTCTTGGCGTCGTTGCTGTTGTCCGAGTCGGTGGTATTTTTCCCGGTGCCAGGTTTCTGCAGGTTGTGCACCCCGTAGAAGCCGCCCTTGATGTGGCCCTTGTTGAGGGACTTCACGACCTGGACCTCATCGCCGACGTTCAGCGTGTTGAAGAAGGTCACGGAATCAGCGAGCGGAACATGGATGCAGCCGGCCGAGGCCCGGTCCGGGCTGCCCCCGTGGAAGGCGATCCCGCCCGGCTCGAAGAACACGGAGTTGGGCATGGGAGCCGGCTGTCCGTTGGGCAGTGGGAACTCGTTGCTCGCGTGGTCCTTGTCCTTGTAGAGCACGTGGAAGGTGCCCAGCGGGGTCTCCTTACCCTGCCCACCGGAACTGATCGGGACCGGTCCGCCGATGATCTTGCCGTCCTTGGCCAGCCATGCCCTCTGGTCGTCCAGGTCCACGCAGGCTCGTGCGCTGGTGGTGCACGGGGTGCCCTTGAGGCTCCCGGTGTAGGCAAGCGCCGGAGCGGCGAAGTACGCGCCGAGGGCGGAACTCAGTGCCAGCACACCTCCGGCCACGATCGCCACCCGACGCCGTCCGCTCGTTCTCTGACCGTTCAACTGCGCACTCCTTAGTGCCCGTCACCCGCCCATGTCGACTTCGCACGGGCATTACCTTGTTCGTGTTGACCAACGACCCAGCAGGATTGAGGTCGCGGCCGGATTCCTTACAAAGCTGATGGCGGCCCGGAGAGTGCTCTCAGCTATGGGTGTCAGCCTTCCGGGGCGGGGCCGGGAGAACCGGTAGCCGTGGACCGGTGCCACGATGGCTACATGACCATACCGACCGCGCCCGCCCGGTTCACGGTGCAGGGCCGCGTGCTGCCGCTGCTCAGCCCGGCGCGGGTGTATGTCTGTGGGATCACCCCGTACGACGTCACCCACCTCGGCCACGCCGCCACGTTCGTCTGGGCCGATGCGCTGTGTTCGGTGCTGCGGCTGGCCAGCGGGGAGGTGGAGGTCTGCCGCAACGTCACCGATGTGGACGACGTGCTGACCCGGGCCGCCGCTGAGCGGAGGAGCCGCTACGACGAGCTCGCGGTTACCCAGGAACACCTCTTCGAGCGGGACATGGCGGCGCTGCGCGTGCGCCCACCGGCACACACCCCCCGGGCGCACCGGTACGTGGGACGGGTGGTCCAGTTGGCCGCCGCCCTGATCGAGACCGGCCATGCCTACAACCGAGGCGGATCGGTGTACTTCCGTGGCCGCCACGACGCCGAGCTGGCCGGACATCCCGAACCGGCGCCGGCCGCCGAGCACGGTGAGCAGGCTGACGATCCGCTGCGGGAGGATCCGTTCGACGTGGCGGTGTGGCGGCACTCCGCCGAGGGTGACCCGGCCTGGCCCAGTCCCTGGGGGCCGGGGCGACCCGGCTGGCATGCCGAGTGCGCCGCGATTGCCACCAGCGTGCTCGGCCTGTCGGTCGACTTGGTGGTGGGCGGGGCCGACCTGAGCTATCCGCACCATTGCTACCAGGCGGCCATGGCGCAGGCCGCCACCGGTGTGACGCCGTTCTCCCGGGCCTTGCTGCCGGTCGGCGCAGTGCGGGTGGCCGGGGCGAAGATGGCCAAGTCGGCGGGCAACCTGGTGCTGGTCTCCGAACTGCTGGACGCCCATCCGGCGGCGGCGATCCGGCTGCTGCTGCTCGACCGCGCCTGGGCGGACGGCTGGGACTTCGACCCGACCGAACTGAAGGCGGCGGCGGTTCGGATCGAGCGGCTCTACTCCGCCGCGGGTCGACCTACCGGCGTCACCGACTCTGCCGTTCACGAGGTTGGCGCCGCGCTGCTGTCCGACCTCGACACCCGGCGTGCGCTAGCGGTGGCCGAGGAAGCCGGCGGGGAGGCCGCCCGGTTGGTGCTGCGTACGTTGGCCCTCGGCTAGCCCCGCATTTCGCACATGAGGGAAGGTGGGGCTCTCGGCGTGTCGCCTTGATCATGTTAGCGGGGGGGTGGCATATGGGGGTGCATGCGGGGACAGGGCGTGTCGTATGGGCCGGAGAGTGTGGACAAGGCGTTGGGTGCGTTGCCGGTGGTGGCCGAGTTCAGTCGGCGGCTTGATCTGGTGGGGATCATCGATCGGGCGTGTCCGATGCGGGATGTGGCGATCTTGTCGCATGGGCAGGTGATCGAGGCGTTGGTCGCGAATCGGTTGAC
>JALYVZ010000503.1 GCA_030852965.1 Actinomycetota bacterium
GGACAGCGTCGTGGCGCCGGGGCCCAGGTGCGCGTCGAGCCCGCCGGGCAGGGCCCCGACGACGTCGCCGGCTGCCGCGGTGTGCACGGCGGCTCGGATCCCGTCCTCCCCTGCCGGGTGACGCCCGGCGATGACCTCGCCGACGGTGCCGGCGAACAGGGCCGCGTCGTTGTCGGCGACCAGCACCCGCTCGCGCAATCCGACCAGCTCCATTGCGTCCAGCCGGACGCCGGCCAAGGTCGCGTTGGTCTGGCTCATGCGACCCAGCCGGTCGACGACCGCGGCCGTCGCCGCCGGGTCGCCGCCGACCAGCGCGGTCAGCCGCCCGGGCTCGATCTCGACGCCGGAGTCGGGGTCCACCAGCAGCCCGCCGTCCGGCACCGGTAGCGGGTCCGGGCCGTCCCGACGATCCGGCTCCAGCCGCAGCAGCCGCACGATACGCGCCGCGGCGACCAAGCCGCGGGTGATGTCGCCGGCCCCTTCGATCAGGGACGACACCGGCACCACCAGCATCGCCATGTAGCCGTACACCGCGACCAGCTCGCCCACGGTGATTCCGCCCTGAGCGGCCGTCCTGGCCGCCAACCAGGTGACCGCGGCCAGGAACAACGCCGGCAGGCCGGTCGCCAGCGCACCCACCCAACTCGCCGGGCGCCCCACCTCGTAGCCGAGGGAGACGAGGTGCTGCGAGTGACGCTCGTAGCGCTCCTGGTGGAACCGCTTGCCGCCCACCCCGTTGAGCACCGCCAGCCCGGCGAGTAGATCGACCAACCGCTGGGTGAGCCCGCTCTGGGCTTCGCGGTACCCGGTGCCGGTGCGCTCGATGCGCCGCAGCAGTGGGCCGATGGTGATAGCGAGAAGTGGGACCCCGGCCAGCACGACCAGGGCCAGCAGCGGGGAGACGCCGACCAGCACAACGGCGACCACGACGTAGGCGACGACCGCGCCGAGCCCGGGGCCGGTCACCGTCATCGACTGGGACACCACCAACATGTCGGAGATGCCGACCGCGGTGACCTCACCGGCGTCCACCCGGCGACGCAGCGACGCGCCCAGGTGCGTGCACTGCCGCACGGTTGCGCGCACGGTCCGGAACGACGCGTCCATCCGGATCCGGGTCATCGTGCGGTGCCGGGCGATCCCGAGGGCCGCGACGAGACCTCCGGCGCCCAACAGGGCCGCCGCCCAGTGCAGTAGGACGGGAGTGTTGTTCGGGACGAGGCCGTCGTCGATCGCGCGGGACAGCATGTACGGCGACAACGTCAGGGCGACCATCCAGGAGGTACCCAGCACCATCCCTCGGAGAATGCGCAGCCACTGCGAACGAGCCAGCCGCCCGGATTCTATTCAGTTTCTCCCGGAATCATTGAGTGTCGCCTGGCGCGCTCCCATTCCGGAGGTCGGTCAGGATTACGCGGACATCGCCCAGGGCATGGCGTCACGCCGGCCGCAGCGGGGTGAGGTCCAGCTCGGACAGGGTCGCGGCGTCCCCGCGGTCCAGGCTCAGTAGCCCGGCCTCGATCGCGGCGGCGACCCGGGCCGGGGCGTCGCCGGGCAGGTAGGCCTCGCTGGCTCCGACGCCGATCAGCAGCCCGTCCCCGAACGCGGTCGCCAGATGCAGGTTGGGGCCGGTGCGCTGGCGGGAGTCCCTCCAGTGCACCCCGGTGCGCAGCTCGGAGCCGGCCTCGGGCTCGGCGTCGACCGGGCCCAGGAAGTTGAAGTGCTTGGCGAACGCCGTTGGGTCCGGGTCGGGGGTTCCGGCCTTGGCCAACGCGGCGGCCAGGGCGTCGACGTCATAGCCGCCGTTCAGGTACGCGGTCAGGCACTGCGGGTAGACCGCGGCCAGGTACTCGTCCGGATGCCGGCCGCCGTCGAGGTCGAGGGTGACCGGGCTGTACTGGTTGAGCGACCCGACCAGCTCGGCCCACCGCGGGTCGAGCCGATTGGCCGACATCAGCGCCAGGGTGAGCCGGTCCCGGCCCTCGAACCGGCCGAGCGCCACGGCGCCGACCGCCAGCAGCACCGCCTGCACCGAGACCCGCAGCCGCTCGCACACCCGCCGGGTCGCCGCGAGGGCCTCAACGCTGTAGAGCGAACGCTGTAGAGCGACGCCCGCCGCCGCGGGCTGGGGTCGGCGGGCTCGCGGTCGGCCGGGCACAGGTCCGGCCACACCGAGACCCAGTGCCGCGGCGCCTGGGAGCCGTCGACCTCGGCCTGGAC
>JALYVZ010000504.1 GCA_030852965.1 Actinomycetota bacterium
TGACCACCCGCACCGACCTGCCCCCGGCCGAGATCATCTACCGGATGGGCTCGAGGTGGCGCCAGGAGAACTACTTCCGCTACGCCCGGATGCACTTCGACCTGGACTCCCACGACAGCTACACCGTCACCGATGACGACCCGGACCGGTCGGTGCCCAACCCCCAGGACTCCGGACATGGCGTCATAGTTCGTGTGTGGTCAGGGGCGGTTTTTTGATTTCGTAGCGTAGGAGCAGGTCGGTGCCGGGGTAACGCGTCCCGGTGGCGGTCAGGTGTTGACAGAGTTGCGCGATGGCGGCGGTGGCCCGGCGGGTGGGTAGCGGGTCCAGGCGTACGGTTAGGACCCCGTCGCTGGGGTGGATGTCGCCGCTGCCGGTCAGGGCTTGTCGGATCAGGGTGTGGGCTTCGTCGTTGGCGCGGGCGTAGCTGGTGTGCAGGCGTACTGCTCGGGCCAGGGCGGTGATGGTGTTGAACGCGGTCATCCGGATGGCGTGGGTGATCAGCTTGGTTTGGATGTCCAGGACCTGCTGGCCGGGGTTGACCTGCTCTAGTGGCAGCCGGGTCGGGACCGCCCGGTGGGCGGCTTGTGCGGCGTCCAGGTGCGCTTGTGCTTCGCGCAGGTCGGCGGTGAGGCCGTCGTGGTCGTGGTTGGTGATCAGCACGGGCTGGCCCGGGGTCGGAGACTTCGCTGCGAGCAGGGCGGCGTCGGTGCGCCCCTGTGCCCGCTCGTAGGCGGCCCGGGCGGCCTGTACCTGCCGGTGGGCTTTCTTCTTGGCCGGGTTGGGGACCAACCGGGTGGGGTCGTCATCGGTGGTGGCGTATGCGTCGTGGGAGTCCAGGTCGAAGTGCATCCGGGCGTAGCGGAAGTAGTTCTCCTGCCGCCAGCGTGAGCCCATCCGGTGGATGACCTGCTCGGCGGGCAGGTCGGTGCGGGTGGTCAGGATATGGATCTGGCGGGTCGAGTCTGGCCCGTGCTGGTCCCGGCCGGTCTTGGTGTTCGCCACCTCGAGGGTGACCTGGCGCATCGGGAAGAGCTCATCACCGGTATCGGTGGCGGGTAGCTCCACGGTGGTGTCGCCGACCCGCCAGGAGTGGGTGCGCCCGTGCTCATCGAGGAAGCTCAGGTCGGTGAACAGCTCGGGTGGAATGTTCTCGGCGGGGCCCTTGCGCCAGGTCAGCACGTCGAACCCGGCGGCGTGCATGTGCGCGAACAGGGCCGGGGACCAGCCGCCGCGGTCGAACCCGACCAGGACCCGACGGCCGTCACCGACTGCGGCACGTAGCTGCGGCAGCAGAGCGCGTAGCTCCATCGCCAGCGACGCGCCGGGTTCGGCCAGCACGACCAGGACCGGGTCCCCGGCGGCGTCACAGACCCACGTTTCGACGGTTGCGGGGGCGGGGAACCGCAACCGGGCGATGTGGGTCTTAGCGACTCTTCTGCTGCCCTGGTAGGCGCGGACGTGCCCGTCGATGTAGAACACCGCGGCCAGGTCCGGGTTCGCCTCGTCTAGGCGGGCCACGTGCCGGGCCGCCATCGCGGCCAGCAGCTCCTCCCCTTTGTGGGTGGCGGCCAGGGCGGTGATCTTGCGGCGGATCGTCTTGACCTCCGGGGCCCGGTCCAACCCCAGGACCCGGCCCAGCGCGAACGGGTCGATCCGGGTGGCGCCCTGCGCGCGGGGCTCCCCAGCAAGGGCGCGGAGCACCCCTTCGATGAGCATCGTGTCCAGGCCGTAGAACCCGTTCGCCAAGCCCCCGAACACCGCCCCCGCACACGAGAGCAGGCCGGTGGCCTCCACGGCGGGCATGGCCAGCAGTAGTCCCGCCAGCGGGACCCGCCCGGCCGGGGCGAACACCGGCGGCGCCGCCACCAGCTGACCCCACCGGGCCGCGGCCCGCTCCTCGGACCGGTCCACCGGCGCCGGCAGGACCGGCAGTGCCGGTTCGGCGATGGGGGGAACCGCTTCCGGGGCCCGCCGGGCCGACCGGGAATCTGCCTGTGCCACGGGAGCGGCAGGCATGCCGGCACCGTCATCGGTGTCCATGGATAAGGCCCTGTCGATGCTGAAGACGGACACGCCCACGGCTGCGGCGATGCTCCGGAACGTCTCCCCGCCGGCGCGCCGGTCCTTGATCTGCGCTACAACATCCGAGGTGAGCTTACTGGCGCCCCGGGGGCCAGGTTTCTCCGGCACCAGCCCGGCCACGCCGGAGGATTT
>JALYVZ010000178.1 GCA_030852965.1 Actinomycetota bacterium
GTTCTGTTTGATGGAGGGCCGCCATGTGCACCCTTCCACGCTGTATCCCGGTGGTGTGGGTACGGTGGCCACGATCCAGTTGTTCACCGACTACCTGACTCGGTTGATGCGGTACTGTGAGTTCATGAAGCGGGTTGTGCCGCTGCATGATGACTTGTTCGATTTCTTCTACATGGCGATGCCGGGTTATGAGGAAGTTGGTCGGCGGCGGATTCTGATGGGCAACTGGGGGGCGTTCAACGACCCCGACCATTGCGACTTCTCCTATGAGCGGATGGAGTCCTGGGGTCGCAAGATGTTCGTGACCCCTGGGATCGTGGTCGATGGGAAGTTGGTCACGACCTCCCTGATGGACATCAACCTGGGGATGCGGATCCTGCTGGGTAGTTCGTTCTACCGCAGCTGGGAAGACCAGGAGATGTTTGTCACCAAGGACCCGCTGGGTAACACGATCGACCGGAACCACCCGTGGAACCAGCACACCATCCCGGACCCGCAGAAACGCAACTTCGACGACAAGTACTCGTGGACGATGTCGCCGCGCTGGTTCGACGGCAAGGATCACCTTGCCCTGGACACGGGTGGTGGCCCGCTGCCGCGGTTGTGGGTGACCGCGCTGGCCGGGTTGGTCGACACCGGGTATGTGAAGGCCACCGGGCACAGCGTGCAGATCAACCTGCCGCGCACCGCGTTGAAGCCCGAGGCCAGCTTCGAGTGGAAGATCCCGCAGTGGTCCAACGCGATCGAGCGTAACCGGGCGCGGACCTACTTCCAGGCCTACGCCGCCGCGCAAGCCTTGTACTTCGCCGAAAAGGCGATGGCCGAGGTCCGCGCGGGACACACGAAGACCTGGGAGCCGTTCAAGGTTCCCGACGAGGCCGTCAGTTGTGGCTGGACCGAGGCGGTGCGTGGGGTGCTGTCTCACCACATGGTCATCAAGGGTGGGAAGATCGCCAACTACCACCCGTACCCGCCCACCCCGTGGAACGGCAGCGTCCGCGATGTCTACGGAACTCCCGGCCCCTACGAGGACGCCGTGCAGAACACGCCGATCTTCGAGGAGAACCCGCCGGCCAGCTTCAAGGGCATCGACATCATGCGCGCCGTCCGCAGCTTCGACCCTTGCCTGCCCTGCGGAGTCCACATGTACCTCGGCAACGGCAAGACACTGAACAAGACCACCTCACCCGCCATGCTCAACCTCGGCTGACACGAATCCTCTCACTAAGGAAGAAGGAACCTCCAATGACGCGGTTACTGTTCGGAGTAGTGCTGGTAGCGGTCGTGGCTATGGTCATCGAGTCGCTCCCCGAGATTGAGCGGTACCTCGAACTACGTGACATGTAGATGGTTCGATACAAGATTGATTCGGCACAGTCCGAGCTGTCTGCGGAAGCGCGTTCCAACATCCATCCAATTCATGCCCGCACCAGTCAGGTGACCGGCTGGGTCGAGGCGGTGGTGGTGGACGGAGCCGTCGACACCACCCAGCCGGCCAGCGCACGGATCGAGGTGAGCACCGACTCACTGAGTGCCGACAATGCGCTGGTCGGTCGGGAGATAAAGAAACGGCTCGATGCCCGACGGTATCCGACCGTGGTGGCGGAGATTAGCAAGGTGGCGGGGCCCACCGGGGGCAAGTACGAGGTCAACGGCGAACTCTCGCTGCGCCAAGCGACTCAACCCATCACCGGTCGGGCGGAACTCGTAGCGGGCACCGACAGCACGCTGGAGATTACCGGTGAGCTGACTATCGACGTGCGAGATTTTCAGCTCGACCCGCCAAAAATGCTCGGCTTAAAGGTCTATCCCGAGGTCGCGGTGACCGTGCGGCTTGTGGCAACCATCGACAAATGAGCATGACACCAAGGAGTTGTATGTAATGGGCATGTTGGGAGCATTCCTGTTCGGCTACTGGATGGGAACCCGGTCCGGTCAGGAAGGGATGCATAAGCTGCGCGGCGCGACCCTGACGTTGGTTCAGTCCGACGAGTTCAAGTCGGGCCTCGCCGGGGTAGCCGGCATGGCTCGGGGCGCATTGTCGCAGGGTATGGACATGGCGCTCAGCGCCCAGTCCTCGCGCGCCGCTTGAAGAGGACCAGCCGATCACAATAGAGCACGGGTCGGCACGCGGTTCGAGGGTAACCTTGGTCGCGGCGGGCTGCAAGGATCATTGAGCTGCCGGTGAACTCCGGTGATCGGAGTAGCGGCGCCACCTCGAGCGCTGCTGCTGTCGACACGCTCTCGGCTGGCGTTGACATCACGTCTGTGGCGGGTGTCAACGCCAGTAGGGTTTACGCCTTACCTCGGGCGAGCTTCGATACCCCGCAGATTGGCCCAAGTCCACGCTTTCGGAGATCTTGCGCTGATCGGGGCGCCGGCGTTCCTGTGCGGTCAGGACCAGCTGTAGCTCAACACTCGTGTTCTCGATGATGTTCCTGTTGTCGGGGCCAACTTCTTCCTCTCCCTCACCCTGCACGGATCCTCGGCTACACCCCCACCCACACCGCGCTGGCGCTACTCCCGCTGGCGATCGGCGGGGGCCTTGGCCTCGCGATCATGAGCGTCGTGGGGCCGCCGGCCGGATCGGGCGCGGCGGCACGCCGGACGCGCTGCTGGCCGGCTACCATGCGCGCTCTGGACCGCAGTCGTCATCGCGGTGCTGGGACTGGTGATCGCCGTCGGGTTCGTCCGACCGGAGGCAAGTCACCGGCTCTTGCCAGCATCGCTGAGTAAACGGTCAGCCACCGGAAGGTCAGCCCAGAGAAGATCAGGCCGAGTGTGGCCAGTGTCGCGAACGAGGTGTGCCCGCCGGTGAAGACGCGGGACCGAGCGCGGTGAGCACTGCCCAGATGCCCTGGCCGGTGGCGACCCCGAGCGCGGTGCGGACGTCACGAGTTCCTCGGTCGGCGATGGCGTTCCGCTGAACACGATCGAACGAACGGTGCCGACGACCGTCGCGGCGTGTCAATATTGCGCAAGCGGCGCCGTTGGCCTCACCGGGCCGGAGGGTGCCCAGAGCCTCGACCGCCACAAGCGGCAACGGCCCGGCGAAGGGAGGCCGCATGACCGAGACGATCGCCATGACTGTGACGATGGCCACTGTGACGATGGCCAAGGCGCTCAACAACGGGCTGCGGGCCGCCATGGAGCGGGATCCGAAGGTACTGGTCATGGGTGAGGACGTCGGCAAGTTGGGCGGCGTGTTCCGGGTCACCGACGGGCTGGCCAAGGACTTCGGCGAGCAGCGGGTGCTGGACACCCCGCTGTCCGAGTCCGGGATCATCGGGGCGGCGGTCGGGCTGGCCATCCGGGGTTACCGGCCGGTGTGCGAGATCCAGTTCGACGGGTTCGTCTTCCCCGGCTACGACCAGATCGTGTCCCAGCTGGCCAAGTTGCGCTATCGCTCGCAGGGGCGGGTGCCGATGCCGGTGGTGGTGCGCATCCCGTTCGGGGGCGGCATCGGCGCGGTGGAGCACCATAGCGAGTCTCCGGAGGCGTTGTTCGCCCACGTCCCAGGGCTGAAGGTGGTTGCGTGTGCGCACCCGGTGGACGCCTACTGGATGATTCAGCAGGCCATCGCCTGTGACGATCCGGTGATCTTCTTCGAACCGAAGCGGCGGTACTGGGACAAGGCCTCGTTGGACGTCTCGGAGCCGCCGCCGCCGCTGTTCAGCTCGCGGGTGCTGCGGCCGGGTTCGACGGCCACACTGGCCAGCTACGGTCCGCAGGTGCGCACCTGCGTAGATGCCGCGGTTGCGGCTTTCGAATCGGACGGGCACGAGCTCGAGGTGATTGACCTGCGCACGCTCTCGCCGCTGGACCTGGAACCGGTGTATGAGTCGGTGCGCCGGACCGGGCACCTGGTGGTCGTCGCCGAGGCGCCCTCGGACGTGTCGGTGGCCGCCGAGGTGGCGGCCAGGGTGCAGCGCGAGTGCTTTTACTCGCTGGAGGCCCCGGTGCTGCGGGTGACCGGGTTCGACACGCCGTACCCGCCGTCGCAGGTCGAGCACGAGTATCTGCCTGACCTGGACCGGGTGCTCGATGCCGTCGACCAGTCGCTGGCGTTCTGATGTCTGTCTTTGCGATGCCCGATGTCGGCGAAGGGCTGACCGAGGCGGAGATCCTGACCTGGCACGTAGCACCCGGCGATACCGTCACGGTCAACCAGGTGATCGTAGAGATCGAGACCGCCAAGGCCGCCGTGGAACTGCCCAGCCCGTACGCCGGCACGGTCGCCGAGCTGCTCGCCGCCCCCGGGGACACCGTGGCGGTGGGGACGCCGATCATCACGATCAGCGACGGGTCGGAGAAGCCGTCGACGGCAGGGTCGGCGGCGGCTGCGGGGAGGACGACTGAGGGGTCGACGACTGAGGGGGGGTCGACGGCTGCGGGGTCGACGGCTGCGGGGGGGTCTGGCGGCGCGAAGATCGGTGAGGTGACCGCCGACGGGCGGATCGCGACCCTCGTCGGGTACGTGGCCGCATCCGGCGCGGTCACCCGCCGCCGACGTAAGGCCCTCCCCGCCGGGGCCGCCGGCAGCCGGGCCGCCGGCGATGCGTGTTCCGCTGAACGCTCTCCGAGTGCCGAACGTCACGAATCGCGTTCCGCTGAACGCGATCCGGGTGCTGTCGGGTCCGGGTATGCAGCGCAAAGCGGCGCTTCCCCCGACCAGGCCACGGTGCCGCTGGCCAAACCGCCGGTGCGCAAGCTGGCCAGGGAACTCGGTATCGACCTGCATGCGCTCACCGGCAGCGGGCCCAGCGGGGTGATCACCAGGGACGACGTGCGCGAGCGTGCACGTCCGGCGCCGGCGCTCAACGGCACGACACCGGCCGGGGTGCGCCGGGAGCCGATCCGGAGCGTCCGCAAGGCAACCGCCGCCGCCATGGTACGGAGCGCGTTCACCGCCCCGCACGTCACGGAGTTCCTCACCGTCGACGTCACCTCGATGATCGAGTTGCGGGACCGGCTGCGGGCCACCCTGGAATACGCCGAGATCAAGCTGTCGCCGTTGACGTTCGTCGCGAAGGCGGTGTGCCTGGCCGTCCGGCGCACCCCGGAGGTCAACGCGCACTGGGACGAGGGCGCGCAGGAGATCGTCTACTACGACCGGGTACAGCTGGGGATCGCGGCGGCCACCCCTCGCGGGCTGATCGTGCCGAAGATCCCGGACGCCGACCGGCTCGGCCTGCGCGAGCTGGCGACCGCGCTCACCGCGCTCACCGCGACCGCCCGCGCCGGCACCACCGAGCCGGCAGCGCTGCGAAACGGCACGTTCACCATCACCAACGTCGGGGTGTTCGGGGTGGACACCGGTACCCCGATCCTCAATCCCGGCGAGTCGGCGATCCTGGCGCTCGGCGCGGTGAAACAGGCTCCTTGGGTGGTCGACGGCCAGCTGGCGGTGCGCACGGTGTGCCACCTGGCGCTGTCGTTCGACCACCGGGTGGTGGACGGTGAGCAGGGCTCCCGGTTCCTGGCCGAGGTAGGCGCGCTACTGGCCGACCCTGGCCTGGCGTTCACGTACTGATGCAGCGCGGCCACAGCAGCGGCACCGGCTGCCGGCCCGGCCTCGGTGACGTCGAAACGAACTCTCCCCGGACAACCAGTTTCGCCTTCGCCATGCGACGAAGCGTGCAGCGTACTTCCGTGGAACGGGAGCAGATTCGAGCCGTTGTGCGTTGTACCGGGTGTGAAGGTCTACTTCGGGCTCTACCTGGTTGTCGAGCTGGCTGCTCTGGTCGCGGTCGCGTCGTGGCTGGGGTTCTTTCCGACGCTGCTGCTGCTGCTGGGCGGTGGCCTGCTGGGGATGTGGCTGGTCCGTCGGGAGGGGGCCCGCGCGGCGTTCGCGTTGGCCGACGCCGTCCGGTCGGGCCGCGCTCCGCATGCTGAGCTCACCGACGGCGCGCTGGTCGGGCTGGCCGGGCTGTTGATCCTGCTGCCCGGGGTGGTCAGCGACTTGCTCGGGCTGCTGCTGGTGCTGCCGTTCACCCGGGCGCTGGTGCGCGGGCGGCTGCTGGTGCTCGCCGAGCGACGGGCCCCGGGCTTGGGCACCGCGCGGATCCGGGACGGGCACACGGTCGTCGACGGCTACGCCGTGTCCGGCACCGGGGACGGCACCGCCGAGCACCCGCAACGACCCTGGACCTGGGACGACCTGCCGAGGCGGCGCCCACTCGAACCCTGAGGGGTCACCGCCCGAGCCCCGGTGGTCGCCGGGCGAAACGGTAGTGGCTTTCACAGCCGGGCACCACATTCCTGCGCCGGCGTGCACCCACATCGGGTGCACGCCGGCGAAAATGCATCGCCGAGACTGGTCGCTCGCGCTCAGGTCCGGAGCAGTAGACCTGGACAAATGATTGTAACAGCGTTATTTTAGACCGGACCGGACCGTCGGGAGGACACCCATGCCGAACGATGATCAGGCGTGGCAACGCTGCCAGGACGCGTTGGCCGCCGAGGTGGCCAGGGTGACGGAACTGCTGAGATCCCTTCCGGGCGGGCCGGGCGGGCCGGGCGGGCCCGGTACCGCGGCTGGCGCGGACCGCGAGCGGGTGGTCGGCGAGTGGGACCTCGTCGAGGTGGCCGTACACCTGTCCCAGGCCTGGATCGCCGTACCCGGGCTGGCCCGGGCCGAGCTGTCCGAGGTCGAGGCGATGGTGCCCGGACGCGGTGCCGGGGTGTCGGTGGCCCAGAGCATCGACCATCTCGGGGAGGTGACGACCCGGGCGGTGGCGGCCGAACCCGAGCGGGACCCGGCCGTGCTGGCGACGCGGATCGAGGTCCGCGCCAAGGAGTACCTGGCCGACTGTGCACGACAGGATCCCGACCAGTACCGACCGTGGTTGATCAGCGGGATCACAGTGCCGCCCGCGGTCTTCACCGCCCACCTGCTCAACGAGACGGTGATGCACGGCTGGGACGTGGCCACGGCGGCCGGGCGGCCGTGGCCGATCAACCCGGCGCATGCCGCGTTGGCGGTGCGTTGGTTCCTGCTGGAGCTGCTGGTGCACGATGCCCCGGAGCTGATCGGCGACCCAGTGAAGCTGGCCGTCCTCCAGGGCCGCTACCTGTTCGACAGCCGCGGTCACGGGCGGGTCCGGATGGTGTTCGACGACGCCGGCGCCCGGCTGGACGACGAGCCGGGCACACCGGACTGTCGGATCTCGCTCGACCCGGTGGCGTTCTTGCTGTTGTTCTTCGGCCGGCGGGGCCTGCTGGGCACGGTCGCCAAGGGCGGTCTGGTCGCCTGGGGACGCAAGCCGTGGCTGGGCCTACGGCTGCTGGCGGCCCTGCCGACGCCGTAAGGCGTCACAGCCGGCTACGCACGGCCTCGGGTCTCACGGCCCTCGGGTCTCACGCCTCGGGTCGACCGGCCTCGGGTCTCACAGCCTCGGATCGACCGGTTCAGACTCCAACGCCAGCACGCCGGCGACCGCCTCGTGCACCCGCCACAGTGGTTCGCCGGCCACGAACCGGTGCAGCGCCTCGAGCCCGAGCGCGTACTCCCGCAGAGCCAGTGAGCGCTTGCGGCCGATCTCGCGCTGCCGCAGCCGCTCCAGGTTCGCCGGCTCGCGGTAGTGCGGGCCGTAGACCAGCCGCAGGTAGTCCGGGCCGCGCACCTTGATGCCGGGCTGAACCGGACCCTTCGGCCCGCGGACGCTCGGGTCGGCGGGTTTGACCACCGCGCCCTCACCGCCGGCGTCGACGAGCGTCTGCCACCAGTGGGTGCCGGCCTCGCGGGAGGTCGAGTCTTCGAGTGTCACGTGGCAGCGGTCGGTGCGGACCAGCAGCGACGGGTCGGCGCCCACCAGCCGGTCCAGGATCCTCAGCTGCCAGTCGATCGGGCGCTGTGCGTACACCTCGCCGGTTCCGGCCAGCACGCAGAACGGCGCCAGTCGGACCGGTTCGCCGGCTCCGGCGTACCGCCGCCATGCCGCGTCGAACGCCTGTGCGTCGTCGGCCCGGGCGGTCGCTGTGGCGAGGTCGGACGGTG
Source organism: Actinomycetota bacterium (assembly GCA_030852965.1). Classification (GTDB taxonomy): domain Bacteria; phylum Actinomycetota; class Actinomycetes; order Mycobacteriales; family Pseudonocardiaceae; genus Pseudonocardia. The sequence continues at coordinate 8,000 of JALYVZ010000178.1, forward strand.
CGGCGAGGTCGGTCGGGGGTACGGAGCCGGCCGGCGCCGCC
>JALYVZ010000505.1 GCA_030852965.1 Actinomycetota bacterium
GGCGATCAGCGGCGGCGGACTCGGCCGATCCATGACGCCGCCGGGCGACGGGCCCAGGATGCCCGGCGCGCTCGACACCCTGGTGGACGCGCTCACCGGCTCGGCCGCGGTGTCCGGCTCGTTCGCCGCCAACGGCTGGAACGGGGACGGCAAGGCCGAGGTCAAGGGCCGCAGCAGCGGCGTCGAGTCGTCCGGACCCGAGATCGACCTGTTGGACGGCCAGCTGAAGCTCGGCGAGCTCAAGGCGTACGCCGATGTCTTCGACGCCAGCGCGCGGGGCTCGCTGCGCCACGGCGACCTCACCGTGACGGGCGCGGCGGCGGCCAGCTACGGGGCCGACGCGACGGCGTCGGCCGGGCTCACCAAGGACGGGCTGGAGGCGAACGCGGAGCTGTCCGTCGGGCTCCGGGCGGCCGTTCGGGAGAGCGCCAATTACGGCATCCTCGGGGCGCACGCCGGCGTCGAAGGCCTCGCCGGCGCTGCGGCCGGCGCGGGCCTGACCGTCGCCAAGGACGAGGTCGAGGTGGCGGGCGAGGCATTCGCCGGTGGCAAGGTCTCCGGTGACCTGGGCGCCGACGTGGGCGGCATCGGCGCGGGCGTGCACGGTGCGGCGTGGGCCGGCGTCGGCGCCGAGCTCAGGGGCGGCTACGAGTACAAGGACGGCAAGTTCCACCTCGGTGGCCACGCCGGTGCCGCGCTGGGCATTGGCGGCGCGGTGGGTTTCGACGTCACCATCGACCCCGAGGAGATCGGCCACACCGCGATGGCGGCTGCCGACGCGATCGGCCACGGCCTCGACACTGGCCTGGGCACGGGCTTGGACACTGCCCTGGACACGGTCGGGCACGCGGGCGACGACACGGTGCGGAACATCGGCGACGCGGCCAGCAGCCTCGCCCATCACCTCGGCCTGTAGACCTGAGTCCAGAAGGAGACCACCGTGGCCACCACCCTGCCCACACCCATCGAGTTCCGGCTGCCCGACGACTGGCGTCCGGCACCACCCGACGAGGTCGGCGCGCCCGGCGCGGCGTTCGTCGCACTGATCCCGAACCCGGACCAGGGGTTCACCGCCAACGTGACAGTCGACGGGGAGTACCGCCCGGACGCCACGGCACTGTCCAGCATGGCCGATCACTCGGTCGATGCGCTGCGCAGGGTCGCCGGCTCGGTGACCGTGGTGAACCGCGCCGAGGTCGGCTCGGCCGCGGCGCCGGCACTCACCCAGACGCTGCGGTTGGTCGACCAGGCCGAACGCCAACTCGTGCAGGCTCAGGTGTACCTGTCCATGCTCGACACCGACGATCCGGCGAAGCGCGCGGTGATCCGGCTCGTGCTCACCGCCACGGTCGAGCAGCATCGGGCGGTACTGCCGGACTTCCAGTGGTTCGTCTCCACGGTCCGCCCGGAACACGCCGCGTCAGAAGTGTGGACCGAGCCGTCAGATCCACACTGAGCCGTCAGATCCGCACTGAGCCGTCAGCGGCCAGCGTCCAAGCCGGGTTGTGAGCCACCTCCCACACGTAGCCGTCGGGGTCGGCGAACGCGCCGGTGTAGCCGCCCCAGTCCGCGCGCCCCGCCGGCCGTCGCACCGTGCCGCCGGCTCGGGCCGCCTCAGCCAGCACCGCGTCGACCTCCGCCTCCGCCCGGACGTTGTGCGCAAGCTCGATGCCCGGCGCACCGTGCCCGCCCAACGCCGTCCACAGGCCGAACACCATGCCCCCGGCCTGGAAGAAGCACACCTCGTCATCGGGCTGTTGGGCGCCACTCCAACCCAGCGCCTCGTAGAACGCCCGAGCACGGGCCAGATCGGTCACACCCAGGGTCACCAAACTGATGCGTTGCTCCACACCCCCATACTCACACGCCCCCAACGGCGGTCACGCCGGCGGGGCCGGCGGGCCGGCCGGCCCGGCGGGGCCGGCGTCGAGATCCGCACCAGCGTGACTCTTTCTTGATCAAACCACCCTGACACGGATCTCGCGAACTCAGCCGAACCGCCGCCAAGCCAGCCGAGCCGACAAGCCAGCCGAACCGCCGCCAAGTCAGCCGAGCCGACAAGCCAGCCGAACCGCCGCCAAGTCAGCCGGCGGGCAGGCCACGGACCAGGCGCAACGGCTCGGTGTGGCGGTACCAGGTCCACCGGGTGACCGGCCGCGGGTGCGCAACCCCGTCGATGAGCACGCCCGCGGACAGGCAGCCGACCTGCACCGCCC
>JALYVZ010000506.1 GCA_030852965.1 Actinomycetota bacterium
GCTCCACCTGAAAAGTGCTCCTCGGTATGGGTGATCTGCAGCTTCAACAACCGCATTCTCCCAGGTCAGGGGCACTTTTCGCTGTCACGACACGTCAATTTCAAGATCGCGGTGAATTCTCAGGGCTGGCACGCCCCGCACGGCCGGCAGTGATGATCCCCCACGAACCCGCCGGGAACCACCCGGAGCCTGTGCCAGCCTCCCTAGGCTCGCCGGCCCGCGTCCGGACCAACCCATCTCACACCACCTTCCACCGCGCGGCCAACCACTCCACCCGAAGCGAGAACGCCCACACCTACTTATAGGCGCCCGGGTTACACCTGGGGTGACTCGGACGAGGCGCGGTCAACCAGCTGACACAGCTGTGAGTGTGCCAGTCTGAGTTGGCCCCACTTGGGGCCCGAGTGATGGCTTGAGTTGGCCCCACCCTCGACCTACGAGCGCTTACTGTCCGTGACGTCTGCCAAGGCGATCATGGAGGGGTAAGGCTCTGAAGGAGAGATCGAGAGTGGAGCAGTTCGAACGTATGCGACGTGACCACCGTGATGAGGATGTGTCGATTCGGGCGCTCGCGGTGCGGTATGGGGTGCATCGGCGCACGGTGCGCCAGGCGCTCGCTGATGCGGTTCCGCCGGCGCCGAAGGTGCCGGTACGGGTGGCGCCGGTGCTGGGCTCGCATGAGGCCACGGTCCGGGGTTGGCTGCTCGCGGATCTCGACGCGCCGCGTAAGCAGCGCCATACCGCGCGGCGGGTGTGGCAGCGGCTGATCGAGGAGGAAGGAGCGCGGGTGGCCGAGTCGAGCGTGCGCGCGATGGTCGCCGCGCTCAAGGTCGAGGTCGGGTTGGACCGCCGCCAGGTCTGTGTCCCGCAGACCCACCCGCCAGGAGAGGAGGCCGAGGTTGACTTCGGGGAGTTCAAGGCGGTGATCGCTGGGATCGTGGTGAAGCTGTGGATGTTCGTGCCGCGGTTGTCGCACTCGGGCAAGGCCGTGCACATCGCGTATGCCAACCAGGCCCAGGAGTCCTTCCTCGACGGCCACGTCCGCGCGTTCGAGGTGTTGGGTGGGGTGCCGACCGGGATGATCCGGTATGACAACCTGACCCCGGCTGTTGTCCGGGTGCTGCTCGGGCGGGCCCGCTGGGAGAACGAACGCTTCGTCGGGCTACGTAGCCACTACGGCTACGACTCGTTCTTCTGCCTACCCGGGATCGCCGGGGCGCATGAGAAGGGCGGGGTGGAAGGCGAGATCGGCCGTTTCCGACGTCGTCACCTCACCCCCGTCCCGCGCGCCGAGTCGCTCGCGGCGCTCAACGCGAGGCTGGCCGCCGCGGACGAGCTCGACGACGCCCGGCGGATCGCCGCGCGGGTCGAGACCGTCGGCGCGGCGGCGGCCCGGGAACGCCCGATGCTGCGCCCGCTGCCCGATGCGGTGTTCGACGTCTCGGCGCCGCTGTCGTGCCGGGTCGACACCAAGGCCCGGATCTGCGTGCGCCAGTCCTACTACTCGGTCCCCGCTCGGCTGGCGGGACGCCGGGTGCAGGCCCGTCTCGGCGCGCTCACCATCACCGTCCACGCCCAAGGCCAGGTCGTGGCCGCCCACCCGCGCAGCCTGCACAAGGGCAGCGAGGACCTCATCCTGGACCACTACCTCGAGGTCCTGGCCCGCAAACCCGGGGCGTTGGCCGGGGCGACCGCGCTCGGCGCGGCCCGCGCGTCCGGTGTGTTCACCACCGTCCACCAGCGGTTCTGGGACTCCGCCCGCCGCGAACTCGGTGACGGGCCCGGGACCCGGGCGCTGATCGGGGTACTGCTGCCGCACCGCACCATGCCCGTCTCGGCGATCACCGCGGGCATGGCCGCCGCGGCCGCGCTGGGCCGCCACGATCCCGACCTCGTCGCGGTCGAGGCCCGACGCCACCTCGCCTCCACTACCACCACCACCGCGGTGGTTCTGCACGCGCTGCCCGCCGCCGCCCGCGCCGACACCGACCGCGCCGCACCGTCACTGACCGGCTACGACGACCTCCTGAACGGGGCCACCGCATGACCCGCACCACGACCACCAGCCCGACCACCACCGCGACCAAGACCGCGCCGGTGCTGCCGTCGGTGACCGCGTTGACCGACCCCGCCGCCGAAGCCGCGATCGGCGCCGCCTGCCGGGCGCTGCACCTGCCCACCATCCGCGCCGATGCCGCCCGCATCGCGGTGGC